>NZ_JBEXXQ010000060.1:0-65635 GCF_040630525.1 Streptomyces sp. NPDC005799 | reverse complement strand
GGCTTCACCGTCCGCTTCGACCCCATCGAAGCGGCATGACCACATCACAGTCACCACTGCGGTGACCAGGGGTCATGCTTCATTTTCGGACCAGAAAGGTGCGTCAGCTGTAACACGGTTCTTGGCGAAGGCGGTCACGTGCGGCATGGATGCGGCTCCCGTCTCTGGGTGATGGCCACATCGTCGGGACGGGCCGCCCGGGGGGCGCAACACGGCTTCCGCGTCACGGAAGAGCGCCTGGAAAACGCCTGGTGAGAGCGGTCATGCCGGGGGCCGTGGTGCCGTTGTCGGGCCCGCGGGTGGGGCCAGCGGAAGCAGAAAGTAGCAGCCCTTGTGGTCGTCGTCGCGCACGACGGGGTGCACAGCGAAGCCGAGCCGCAGCTTGAGGCGGTGATTTCCCGTGTTCTCGCCGGCGCTGTGCGATCTGACCTGGTGGCATCCTTTCGCCCCCGCCGCCTCGATGACCGCGCGCTGCAAGGCCGTACCCACGCCCGTCCGGCGCGACCGCTCCTGCACGCCGAAGGCGAGGATCTTCGCCTCTGCCACCACCTGTCCGTCGAGGGTGACCGGTGGGCAGCCTGTGTCAGGGCCGATGGGCTGGACCACGTAACGGCAGAATCCGACGGGCGGGCCATCCTGCGGTCCCGCGGCCAGCAGGTGCGAACTCAGATGGAAGCCGGCGGCAAACCGCACCCAGTCGCCCTGTCCGAGCTCATCGATCAACGGCCACACCGGATCGCCGGCAAGGCCACCGACCGGCACCTCTCTGACCTCTATCTCCACGACCGAAGACGCTAATGAGGGTTTACTACGGGCGGCAAGCGTTTTACGACGCCCCGGAACCACGGCGGTAACGCTGCTCCCATTCGACGACGGTTCCCAGGGCCTCCCATCCGGTCGACACCACTCGTCTGTGAACTGCGGTCTTCCGGGTACTCGCGCGCGAGTGAAAAGGGCCGATCCCCCGGCCCCAGGACGAGAGCGACGGGAGGTGACGGCCGTGTCGAGCACCCAGCGATCCGCGCCCGGGCCGGACCACGGCGCGTACCCCTCCGGCCAGGAGCCGGTGAGCGAGCTGGTGCAACGGGCCTCGCAGCAGCTGACGGAGCTGGTGCGGGGTGAAATGCGCCTGGCGCAGGCGGAGATGAAGGAGAAGGGCAAACGCTACGGCAAGGGCGGCGGTCTGTTCGGCGGTGCCGGTGTGGTCGGTTTTCTGATGCTGGAGGCCCTGGTGGCCACCGTCATCGCGGCGCTGGCCGTACCCCTCCCCGTGTGGGCCGCCGCGCTCATCGTCACCGCCGCTCTGGCCGTGATCGCCGCGGTGCTGGTCCTCGGCGGGAAGAAAGAGGTGGGCCAGGCCGCGCCGCCCACGCCCGAGCAGACGATCGAGAACGTGGAGGCCGACGTGGCCGAGATCAAGGAGAGCGCTCAGCGATGACCCAGCCACCCCACGACGAGCCCACGGCCGCCGGTCCCGAGGAACTGCGCGAACAGGTGGAGCAGACCCGCGCGGAGCTCGGCGAGACCGTCGAGGCGCTCGCCGCCAAGGCCGATGTCAGGACACGGGCCCAGGAGAAGGCCACCGCGGTCAGGGAACAGGCCACGGCCAGGGCGGGCGAGCTGAAGACCAAGGCCGCCGACCTGGCCCACCAGGCACAGGACAAGCTGCCCGACCCGGTGAAGGACAAGGCCGCCCAGGCCGCCGGACAAGCCCGCGCCAAGGCCGCCCAGGCCGGCCAGGTCTGGCACGACAAGGCACCCGAACAGGTACAGCACACCACCGCTCAGGGAGCGCGACTGGCGCGCGACAACCGCAACCTGCTGCTGGCGGCCGCCGGCGCGGCCGTCCTGGTGTGGCTGGCCTGCCGCCGCAAGGACTGATCCGGTGCGGTGCGAGCCTCGTCCCGTGGTCGCCGGGATGAGGCTCGCGGTCGGTCGGCCGTCGCCGGTCGTGCCCGATCAGCAGGTGGGGACGCCGGGGAGCCAGGTAGGGCCCTTGATGTAGATGTTGGTCAGCCAGGAACCGGCGGTCAGTTTCGCCCAGGCGTCGTTGGTGTAGCCGTCCGCGGCCACCTCCTGGGCGTGCGCCCGGCAGACCACGTTGACCGTCGTGGGCTGCGTGAAGTAATCGACGACGCCGGCGTTGACGTTCGGCTCGCTGTGCGTGCGCACACCCGTCCCGCACGTATGGAACGGCGTGTTTCCGCCCGACGGGAGTCGGCGCCGCACGTCCCGCAGCCGGCCGGCGAGTTGGCCGGGGATCCGGTGTGGACGGGCCGCGAGGCGCGCCCCGGCGATCCTGACGGCCAGCGGCAGCCGCCCGCACAGCGAGACGATCTCGGCGGCCCGCTCCGGCTCGGCGTCGGTACGCTCCGGCCCTGCCACGCGCCGGAGCAGTTCGAGCGCCTCGGCCCGCTCAGGCACGGTGAGGTCCAGGTGGGTGGCGTCCTCCAGCGCGACCAGTCGGCGGCGGCTGGTGACGAGCACGGCGGAGCCGGGGCCCGGCGGCAGCAGGGGCCGCACGGGTGCCTCGCCGGCCGCGTTGTCGAGGATCAGCAGAACACGCCGGTGCGCGATGTGCGTGCGGTACAGCCCGGTCAACTCCTCGACCGAGGACGGCAGCGTCTCCGGTTCGGCGCCCATGGCGCGCAGCAGCCGGCCGAGGGCGACGGCGGGCTTCAGCGGTGCGGTGTCGGCCGCCCGCAGGTCCAACCACAGCCGCCCGTCCGGGAAGAGTTCGGCCGTGCGGTGGCCGACGTGCACGGCGAGGGCGGTCTTCCCCGTGCCCGACCGTCCGGAGACGACGCCGATGGGCGGGGTGGTGCGGCCGGCGTCGTCGACGCCGCGCAGCAGCGAGGCGGCCCGGTCGATCCGCTCCGAGGGGCCCACGAAGTCGGCGATGTCCGGCGGGAGACGGGACGGGGCGGGCCGTGGGCGCGGTACCGGGGTCCGTCCCTCTCGCGGTCTCCCGGGGCTTCGGACGTACGGCCCGGTGGGCCGCCGTACTCCGGGAACCGGTGCCCAGGAGCGCGGGATCGTTGGTCAGGACCGCCCTCTGCAGCGCCCGCAGTTGCGGCCAGGGGGGATGCCCAGCTCCTCGCGCAGGACCTCGCGGCCCTCCCGGTAGGTACGCAGGGCGTCTGACACCCGGCAGGTGCGCACCGGCGCGGTCATCAACTGACCCCGCGGGCGCGCCCGCAGGGTGGGTGGCGACGTGCGCGAGCAGGGGAGCGATCGTCCGGTCCGGGTGGCCCAGCTCCAGTTGCAGGCCGAAGGACTCCTCCTGGCTCCAGCGCCTGCGCCCCGGGTTCCTTCATCAGCTGACGACGACAGACCCCGGCCCGCCGGTCTCCCGTCGGCGGGCCCGTCGCGCATCACCTCTCGTACTGACGACTTTCACACGGACGCCACCGGACCCTTCCCTGACGTTTGTTGCTCTTGGAACACTCGCACCGCGCGCAATCCGTCACGTTCCGGCCATCCGCACCCAGGATGAGAGGCACTCACCCATGCCCGAAGTAAATCGGCGCCGATTCCTGCAACTCGCGGGCGCGACCACCGCCTTCACCGCCCTGTCCAACAGCATCGAGCGCGCCGCCGCGCTGCCCGCGAACCACCGCACGGGGTCCATCGAGGACGTCGAGCACATCGTCGTCCTGATGCAGGAGAACCGTTCTTTCGACCACTACTTCGGTTCACTCAGAGGCGTCCGCGGCTTCGGTGACCCGCGCCCGGTGACCTGGCCGAACGGCAAGTCCGTCTGGTACCAGCAGGACGCGAGCGGCAAGGAGATCCCGCCGTTCCACCCCGACGCCGACGACCTGGGCATGGCGTTCATCCAGGACCTCCCGCACGGCTGGAACGACGGACACGCCGCCTTCGACGGCGGCAAGTACGACAAATGGGTGCCCTCCAAGGGCTCCACGACCATGGCGTACCTGACCCGCGAGGACATCCCGTTCCACTACGCCCTCGCCGACTCCTTCACCATCTGCGACGCCTACCACTGCTCGTTCATCGGCTCGACCGACCCCAACCGGTACTACATGTGGACCGGTTACACGGGCAACGACGGCCAGGGCGGCGGCCCGGTCCTCGGCAACGACGAGGCCGGCTACGGCTGGACCACCTACCCGGAGCGCCTGGAGAAGGCCGGCGTCTCCTGGAAGATCTACCAGGACGTCGGAGACGGCCTCGACGCGGCCGGCGGCTGGGGCTGGATCCAGGACGCCTACCGCGGCAACTACGGCGACAACTCGCTGCTTTACTTCAAGCAGTACCAGAACGCGGGGCCCGGCGACCCGCTGTACGACAAGGCCCGCACCGGCACCGACGCGACCAAGGGCGAGGGCTTCTTCGACCAGCTCAAGGCCGACGTCAAGGGCGGCAAGCTACCGCAGATCTCCTGGATAGTGGCCCCCGAGGCCTTCACCGAGCACCCCAACTGGCCCGCGAACTACGGAGCCTGGTACGTCTCCCAGGTCCTGGACGCGCTCACCGCCGACCCGAAGGTCTGGGCGAAGACCGCGCTGTTCATCACCTACGACGAGAACGACGGCTTCTTCGACCACCTGATCCCGCCCTACGCGCCGGGCTCGGCCGCCCAGGGCAAGTCGACCGTCGACGTGGGCCCGGACCTGTTCAAGGGCGACGGCAGCCACCCGGCCGGCCCCTACGGCCTCGGCCAGCGGGTGCCGATGCTTGTCGTCTCGCCCTGGAGCAAGGGCGGCTACGTCTGCTCCGAGACGATGGACCACACCTCGATCATCCGGTTCATGGAGCGCCGCTTCGGTGTGCACGAGCCGAACATCTCGCCCTGGCGCCGCGCCGTGTGCGGCGATCTGACCTCGGCGTTCGACTTCTCCCACAAGGACACCAAGCCGGTCGCCCTGCCGGGCACCGACGGCTACCAGCCGCCGGACAAGAACCGCCACCCCGACTATGTGCCGACCCCGCCGGCCAAGGGCTCCCTGCCCCGGCAGGAGCGCGGCCTGCGCCCGGCACGTCCGCTCAAGTACGCGCCCCATGTGGACGGTTCGGTCGACGCTGCCGCCGGGAAGTTCACCCTCACCTTCGCCTCGGGGGCGAAGGCGGGCGCCGCCTTCCTGGTGACCTCCGGCAACCGCACGGACGGTCCCTGGAGTTACACCACCGAGGCCGGCAAGTCCGTCGCGGACACCTGGAACTCGGCGTACTCCAGCGGCTCTTACGACCTGACGGTGCACGGCCCCAACGGCTTCCTGCGCGCCTTCAAGGGCGTCAACAAGACCGCCGGACCCGAGGTCACCGCCCGCCACCTCGGGGACGACCTCGAACTCACCTTCACCAACAAGGGTTCCGGCACCGTCCGGTTGCGGCTGAGCGGCGGTTACGGCCACAAGTCGCAGGTCGTCACCGTGCGGCCCGGCGCCACGGTGAGGCACGGCGTCGACCTCAAGGCGAGCCGGCGCTGGTACGACCTCACCGCCACCTCCGAGGCGGACCCGGCGTTCGTACGGCGGTTCGCGGGCCATGTCGAGAACGGGCGTCCGGGCGTGAGCGACCCGGCGATCCTCACCGCGTAGGCGAACGGGCGGTGGCAGACAGGTAAAGGGTGATGCAGGGCGTGCCGCGAGGTCTGGTCAGATGCCGGTGCGCCCGGGGTAGTGTGCCCCGGTGACCACGCATTCGAACACTCCTGCAGGCTGGTACCCGGATCCGCACGGTGCGTCCCAGACCCTCCGGTACTGGGACGGCGCGCAGTGGACCCAGCACACGCACGCGGACCAGCAGCAGGCCCCGCAGCACGCCGCTGCCCAGCAGGTGCCACAGCAGCAGGTGCCGCACCAACAGGTGCCACAGCAGCAGGTGCCGCAGCAGCCCGCGGGGCCCGATCCGCGGGTGCAGCGTCAGGTGCAGCAGCAGGCCGGGGTCGCCGCGGGCGGCCCCGGTGGCGGCACCCTGTTCTCCGAGCCGGTTCTGGTGGTCAACCAGAAGGCCAAGCTGATCGAGCTGACCAACGAGTACACGGTCATGGATCAGAACGGCCACCAGATCGGCTCGGTGACCGAGGTCGGGCAGAGCGCGCTGAAGAAGGTGGCGCGGTTCGTCTCCAGCCTCGATCAGTTCATGACGCACCGGCTGGAGATCCGGGACGCCCACGGGCAGCCGCAGTTGGTGCTGACCCGGCCCGCGAAGGTCTTCAAGTCCCGGGTGATCGTGTCCCGTCCGGACGGTTCGCCGGTCGGTGAGATCGTCCAGCAGAACATGATCGGGAAGATCAACTTCGCGATGACCGTCGACGGGCAGCAGGTCGGCGCGATCAAGGCGGAGAACTGGCGGGCCT
Source organism: Streptomyces sp. NPDC005799 (assembly GCF_040630525.1). NCBI lineage: Bacteria > Bacillati > Actinomycetota > Actinomycetes > Kitasatosporales > Streptomycetaceae > Streptomyces > Streptomyces sp. NPDC005799. The sequence goes on along the minus strand of NZ_JBEXXQ010000060.1, from coordinate 59,310 downwards.
GGAACTTCGCGATCGTCGACCACGCGGAGAACGAGGTCGCCCGGATCACGAAGACGTGGGAGGGGCTCGCCAAGACGATGTTCACCACCGCGGACAACTATGTGCTGCAGATCCACTACCAGTTGCCCGAGCCGCTCCTGAGCCTGGTCGTGGCGACGGCGCTGACCGTCGACACGGCGCTGAAGCAGGACTCCCGGGGCCTCGGCTGACGGCTGTCAGAGCGAGGTGAGGTGCCCCGGGTCGACCGACTGCCGGGGCACCAGGGCCGGTTCGAGGGTGGCCGTCTCCGGCTTGAGGGCCAGGACCGCCGCCACCGGGTGTTCCTCTTCCGACGCGACCGAGGTGACCGACGCGACCGGCGCCACCGGCGCCACGCGGGTCAGGAGCACGACCCCCCACGACGCGAGCGCCGCGCCCGCCAGGCCCAGCAGCACACCCGCCACGCCGCCGCGCAGGCCCTGGCCCAGCAGGGTGAGGCCGATCACCGCGGCCGCCACCGGGTTGGACAGGGTCACCACCGCGAGGGGAGCGCCGAGACCGCCCTTGTAGGCGGTCTGCGACAGAAGCAGGCCGCCCACCGCGAACGCGGCCACCAGGACCGCCACCAGGACGACCCGCAGGCTCAGCACCGGACCCGAGTGGTCGGTCGCCGCGACCGTCACCGTCTGGGTGAGCGCCGAGGCCACGCCGGAGGCGAAGCCGGAGGCCGTGGCGTGGCGGAGGCCCGGGCGGGCTCCCGGACGGGCCAGCAGGCCGATCAGGGCGGCGGTGGCGCCCGCGACCGCCACCGCCTCCGTCAGGCTCAGCACCTGTGCGGGCGCCGAGCCGGACGCGGTGACCAGCAGCGCGGCCAGTCCGGCGAGGGTGAGCGCAGTACCCCGCCACTCGCTCGTGCTCACCTCGCGGCCGGCGACCCGCGCCCCCATCGGCACCGCGGCGACCAGGGTGAGCGCGCCGAGCGGCTGTACGACGGTCAGCGGGCCGTACTTGAGGGCGACCACGTGCAGCAGGGCCGCGCCGGCGTTGAGACCGACCGACGCCCACCAGGCGCCCGCGCCCAGCAGACGCAGCATGCCGGTGTCGGAGTTGCGGGCGGCGAGCCGTTCCTGGGCGACGGCCGCGGCCGCGTAGGCGACGGCGGAGACCAGGGACAGCGCGACGGCGACGAGGGTGGCGGTCATCGGCCCGCTCCCACCAGGACGTTGTCCTCGGCCACGGGCGCGAGCTGTTCGGCGCCGCGCCCGGCTGTGGTGGTCGTGCGGTGGGGACGGTGGATGAGAGCGAGCGCGGCGCCGAGCATCGCGGTCGCCACGATCGCGTCGAGCCAGTAGTGGTTGGCGGTGCCGACGATGACCAGCAGGGTGACCAGTGGGTGCAGCAGCCAGAGCCAGCGCCAGCGGGACCTGGTCGCCGTGATCAGGCCGACCGCCACCATCAGGGCCCAGCCGAAGTGCAGCGAGGGCATCGCCGCGAACTGGTTGGAGAGGTGGTCGGAAGAGGGTGGGCCGTAGACCGAGGGGCCGTACACGTGCGCGGTGTCGACGAGGCCGGTGGCGGCCAGCATGCGCGGCGGGGCCAGCGGGAACACGAAGGGCAGCACCAGGGCCGCCGAGGTCACGGTGGCGAGCGCCCTGCGGGCCCAGACGTAGTGCGCCGGGCGCCGGAGGTAGAGCCAGACCAGGAAGGCCACGGTGGCGGGGAAATGGACGGTCGCGTAGTAGGTGTTGGCGATGCGCGCCAGGGTGTCGCCGTGCAGCAGCAGGGACTGCACCGAGCCCTCGCCGGGCAGATGGACCGCTCGTTCGAAGTCCCACACGCGGCGGGCGTTGTGCAGGGCCTCGCCGGTGTGGCCGGTCGCCAGCTGACGGCCGAACTTGTACACGAGGAAGAGCCCTGCGACGAGCAGGAGCTCACGGACGACCGGAGGCCGGGCTATGGCGCCGGTCTCTCCTTCTGCAGGCTCGGTGCGGGCATTCATCCCCCGGCCCCTTCGCTGACGGTGGTGCGGTGTGCTGGCAGGAGTCGAGACCGCTGTCGTGGCCCGAACTCATCGGTACGCGTCCGTGCCGAAACGAAAGCGTTCCGATACGGGAGTGTACCGATACTAAGGCGTTCCGGTACACTGGCGTATCGATTGAGGAACGCCACACTGGATCCCGGGAATAAAGCGGGGATAAGGAACCGCTCGAGAGCCGGACTCGGCACACCGCTTGAGACGAAGGAGAAGGGCACATGACGTCGCAGGCCGCGGACGGACCGGAGACGGTCGCCTCGCGCCGCTCCAAGATCACGCCGGAGCGTGAGCAGGAGTTCTTCGACGCCGTGCTCGAGCAGATCCGCGAGTGCGGGTACGAGGCCGTGACCATGGAGGGCGTGGCCGCCAGCACGCGGTGCAGCAAGTCCACGCTGTACCGGCAGTGGAAGACCAAGCCCCAGTTCGTGGTGGCCGCCCTGCGCTCCCGGCGCAGCAAGCGCCTCGGCGGCATCGACACCGGGTCGCTCGCGGAGGACCTGCGCGAGGCCGCCCGCGCGATCGGGCGCTGGGCCAACACGGACACCAAGCTGCTGCAGGCCCTCGGCCACGCCGTCACCCAGGACGAGGAGCTGGCCCGGGCGCTGCGGGAGGCGCTGGTCTTTCCGGAGATCGAGGCGCTGCGGGAGCTGCTGCGGCGCGGCGTCGAGCGCGGTGAGGTGTCCGCCGACAACCCGGCCCTCGAGTACATCCCCGCCCAGATGTTCGGCATCGTGCGGGTCCGCCCGATCCTGGGCGACGGGTACGCCGACCCCGACTACCTGGTCTGCTTCGTCGAGGCCGCCGTGCTGCCGGCCCTGGGACTGACCTGAGACGCAGGCCGCTGTCCGCGGGATGACTGGATAGTGGCCTGGCCGCGCCGCACCGTGGGGACGGGGGCGGCGCGCACCCCCCGGCCGGGTGGGGCTCCTCCTTGAGCGGAGGGGAGCCCCACCCGGCCGACCCGCTGTCCGGTCCGGGGGCCGGGGTCAGACGTTGTGGCCGTCCCCGCCGCCGGTGGACACCTTGATGCCCTTGGTGATGTCGTCGATGACGGACTCCTTCTGGCCGACGTCGACGCCGAAGCGGACCACGACGATCTCCGAGGGGTTCGCGGGCGAGGGGAAGGCGAGCGACTCGACGTAGCCGTCGGCGCCCTTGCTGGTGACCGCCTTCCAGCGGACCAGATAGCCCTTCTGCCCGGCCACGGTCACGGCCTTGGACTCGAGCACGTCGTGCGAGGTGATGGAGCCGTAGGTCGTGCCGCCGTAGGACTCCTTGGCGTTCGCCGCGATGTCGGCCTTCGCCACCGTCTCGGCCGTGCTGCCGGCCGTCTTGAGCACGGAGGCCGGTGCCGAGTACGCACCGCCCTTCGTGCAGGTCTGGGCGGTGTCGCCCGGGCACTTGTAGGAGGCGTCGGACGTGACCGAGGCGCCCACCTGGATCTGCTGCCCGTACCAGCCGTCCGGAATGGGCAGGCTGATCCCGCTGATCGGGTCGGCCACCGAACCACTGGTGATCTTCGGCGCCTCCGACTGCCCGGGCGCGGGCGACTGACCGCCGTCGCCGCCCGAACCACCCGAGCCGCCCGAACCACCCGAGCCGCCCGAACCTCCGGAGCCGCCGCCATTGCCGCCGAACGGGCCGCCCTGCCCGCCGAATCCGCCCTGCCCGCCCGGACCCTGCTGGGAGCCGGCGTTGCCGTTCGAGCCACCGTTGTCGGTCAGCGCCCACACGCCCACCCCGATACTGGCGAGCACCGCCGCGGCCACGGCGACGGCTATGCCCGTGCGCAGACCGCGCTTCGGGGCGGCCGGCGGGTGCGCGGGGTACACCGGATAGGCGGGATACGCCGCGTACGCCGGATCCGCCCCGGCCGTCGGCGACTGCGCCGCGGGACCCCATACGGCGGCCGAGCCCACGGGTCGGGTCCGGTCCGTCCATGCCTTGCCGTCCCACCAGCGCTCGGCGGCGGGACCCTCACTCGTCTGCCCCGGATCGGGATACCACCCGGGAGGAGTCACCTGCGTCATGCCCCCACCGTATGAGGCGTCGGTGAAAGCGGGATGAGAGGATCCGGCCTTCGCTCCACCGCCTCCCCGTGAGGCACCCCGGCGGCAGCTCACAGCCCTGGTGCGTCGACCCGCAGCGACCGGTGTCACCCGTCACGGGAACTGGTGGCCCGACCGGGCTCCGCTCGCCCATGACGACGGCTAGGCTCGACCTCGGTACGTCGTTCGGGCGACTTGGGGAGGTAGCGGGATGACGGAGGCACGGCCCATGGGGGCCGCCTCGGCCGCCCTGTGGGAGCGCGAAGAGGAGATCGCCGCCGTCGAACGGGCGGTGGACACCCTGTGCGCCGACCGTTCCTCCCCGGGCGGCCTGCTGGTGATCCGGGGCGAGGCGGGCCTGGGCAAGACCCGGCTGCTGGCCGAGACCCGGTGCATCGCCGAACAGCGCGGCTGCGCCGTCTGGTCGGCCCGCGGCGCGGAGACCCTCAGGTCCGTCCCCTTCAACGTGGTGCGCCAGCTGTTACAGCCCGCGCTGATCTCGCTGATGCCCGAGGAGGCCCGCGAGTACCTCGGCGACTGGTACGACGTCGCGGGCCCCGCCCTCGGCATCACCGAACCGGGGGAGCGCCAGGCCGACCCGCAGGGCGTCTACGACGGCCTGGTCACCGCCGTCCGCCGACTGGCCCGGCGCGACTGGCCGTTGGTGCTGCTGATCGACGACGCGCACTGGGCCGACCAGGAGACCCTGCGCTGGCTCGCCGCGTTCGCCGAGCGACTGGAGGACCTGTCGGTGCTGGTCGTCGTCGCGCGCCGGCCCGCCGACGTCAGCGGTGAGAGCGCGCGCCACCTGGAGTACGTGGCCGCCGCGGCCAGCCCGGCCGCCGTACTGAACGCCCTCACCCCGGAGGCCACCGCGGGTCTCACCCGCGCCACTCTCGGCGCGCACGCCGACGCCCCCTTCTGCCGCGAGGTGTGGGCCGTCACCGGCGGCAACCCGTACGAGACCGTCGAACTCCTCGCCAAGGTCCGCGACAGCGAGCTGGAGCCGACCGAGACCGGCGCCGCCGAACTGCGCGCGCTCAACCGCTCGGCCCGCGGCGGCGGCCTCGTCGCCCGCCTGGAGGAACTGGGCATCGACGCCACCCGGTTCGCCTGGGCGGCCGCCATCCTCGGCACCGGCATCACCGTCGACCTGGTCGCCCGGCTCGCCACCATGAACCACGACGACGCCGCGCGCTGCGCCCAACTGCTGCAGGGCGCCCGCATCCTCACCGCGCCCGACCCCGCCGGCACCCAAGGGGACAGCGGGGAGCTGGAGTTCGTCCACCCGCTGATCGCCTCCGCCGTCTACAACTCCATCCCGGACGCCCTGCGCACCGCCATGCACGGCATCGCCGCCCAGGTCGTCAGCGACTCCGGCCTCGGCGCCGCCATGGCCTCCCGGCATCTGCTGCGGGTCCACCCGGACGACGACGAGGAACTCGTCGCGCAACTGCGCGAGGCTGCCCGCGAGCACCTCGCCGTCGGCGCCCCCGGCGCGGCCCGCCACTGCCTGGAACGCGCCCTGCTGGAACCGCCCACCCCGGACGTCCACGCGCACGTCCTCTACGAACTCGGCTGCGCCACCCTCCTCACGGCGCCCCCCGCCACCACCATCGACCACCTCCGCAACGCGCTCGCCATGCCCGGACTCCAGGGCGACGAGCGGGTGGACGCCGTCTTCCGGCTCTCCCAGGCGCTCATGCACAACGACCAGTTGGAGGAGGCCGTGCGCACCGCCGAGGCGGAGGCCGCCCGGCACGAGGAGGGGCCCGCCAAACGGCGGCTGCAGGCCGTGCACTTCATGTGGGAGGCCATCTACGTCGGCGAGGCCATCTCCCCGGACCGCTCCGAGCGGCTGGCGGCACTCGCCAGCACCTGCGCCGGCCGCGACAACTCCGAGCGCGCCCTGCTGATGCTGCGCGGCTTCGACGCCCTGATCCAGGGGCAGAGCGCCGAGGAGGTCGTCGAGTTCTGCGACCGCTCCCTGGTCAACGGCCGGCTCGCGCCGGGGCTCGGCTGGACCGACACCGAGTGGGGCTTCGAACTGCTGCTGATGCTCGGCAACTGCTACGCCTTCACCGACCGTCTCGACCGCGCCGACAGCCTCTACAACGAGGCCCTGCACGCCTACGAGTCGGCCGGCTGGAGCGGCGGCCACCTCGCCCTGGCGCACGCCTGCGTGGGCCTCGGCCACCGACGGCGCGGCCGCCTGCGCGAGGCCGAGGCATCCCTGCGGGAGTCGCTGCGGCTCGCCGAACGAGTGGGCCGCGGGCTGCCGTTGTACTGGAACGCCACCTGCAACCTCGTGGACACCCTGCTCGCCCGCGGACACGTCGAGCAGGCGTGGGAGATCGCCGAGCAGTACGGGTTCGCGCCGCCGTACCCGTCCACGATCGCCATGCCGGACTCACGGTCCGTGCGGGGCCGTCTGCTGCTCGCCGTCGGCCGGACCGAGGACGGCATCGCCGAACTGGAGGCGGCGCAGAAGGCTGCGGCCGCCCGGGGCCGGCACAACCCGGTCATCGTGCCCTGGGCGCTGGACCTTGCGCGGGCCCTCGCCACGGCGGATCGGGACCGGGCCGCCGGGCTTGCCGCGGACGCCCGGCGGCAGGCCGAGCGGTTCGGCACGGACACGGCGATCGGCGAGGCCCTCCGGTGTGCCGCGGCGCTGGAGAGCGGACAGCGTGCGGTCCGGCTGGCAGCCCAGGCCGTGGCCTACCTGGAGGCCTCACCGTGCCAGTACGAGCACGCGGCGGCCCGGATCGAGTACGGCATCGTCGCGCGCCAGGACGCCGACCTCGAACGGGGTCTGGCGCTGGCCCGTTCGTGCGGGGCGGACGGACTGGTGGCGCAGGCGCGTCAGGCGCTGGAGTCGGGGCACGCGGTCCGGTAGGTCACAGCGCCAGCAGCTGGTCCGTGACCGCCGACAGACGCTTGTGCACCTCCCGGTCGTACGTCGACTCGTGCGCCCGCGACGGTGTCGTGCCGTCGAAGTAGCCGCCCGTGCCCCGCTCCTCGGTGGCCAGGGACAGGACGCCGGGGGCGCCGTCGGCGACCGTGTTCCAGGGGGCGATGCCGCCCTCGCGGACCATGGCCGTGTCCATGAAGGTCGCCGGATGCAGCACGTTCACCGCGACCCCGGAGCCCGCCAGCTCCTCGGCCAGGGCGAAGGTGTGCGCGGCCAGGGCGAACTTGGCGCGGCAGTACGCGGCGAAGCCGGCGTAGCCGCGCCGGAACTCGATGTCGTCGAAGTCGACCGGTTCCTGGCCCACCGAGCCGACGTTGACGATCCGCGCGGGCGTGTTCGCGCGCAGTACCGGCAGCAGGGCCCGGGTGAGGACGACGGGCGCCAAGTAGTTGACCGCCAGCCGCAGTTCGTGCCCGTCGACGCTCAGCTCGCGGCCCGTGCCGGGGGCGCCCGCGCCCACGCCCGCGTTGTTGATCAGGACGTCCAGATCGGGGTGCGCGTCGGCCACGTGCGCCCCCAGCCCGCGGACCTGCGCGAGCGAGGCGAGGTCGGCGACGAAGCCCTCGGCGTCTCCCTCCGTGCGCAGCTCCTCCACCAGCCGCTCCGTACGCTCCGGATCGCGGCCGTGCGCGAGGACGACATGGCCCGAGCGGACCAGCTCGAAGGCGACGTACCGGCCGAGACCGGAGGTGGCGCCGGTGATGAGAATCGTGGACATGCCCCCACCGTAGGCACGGGGCGGGGGCATGTGCGAGGTGCTGCTGGAGCTACGACCAGCAGGGTCACCCTCGGTCGTCGTCCTCCTCGGCCAGCACCCGCTGGGCCGTCGCGAAGGCGGAGTTGGCCGCGGGCACCCCGCAGTACACCGCCGTCTGCAGCAGCACCGCGCCGATCTCCTCAGGCGTGAGCCCGTTGCGCCGGGCCGCCCGGACATGCATGGCGAGCTCGTCGTAGTGGCCGTGCGCGACCAGCGCGGTCAGCGTGATCATGCTGCGCTCGCGGCGCGAGAGCGTGGGGTCGGTCCAGATCTCGCCCCAGGCGTAGCGGGAGATGAAGTCCTGGAAGCGGGCGGTGAAGGGCGTCTGGCGGGCCTGCGCCCGGTCCACGTGCGCGTCCCCGAGCACCTGCCGCCGCACCTCCATGCCACGACCGGCGCCCCCGCCGAGGTGGGCCCGCAGCGCCGTCAGCACGGCCCGGGGGCACTGGGCGGGGGCGAGGTGCCCGGCACCCGGCAGTTCGACGAGAGTGGAGCCGGACACGGCGTCCGCGATCTCCCGCAGATGCGGCGGCGGGGTCGCCCGGTCCTCACGTCCGGCTATCAGCAGGGTGGGCACGGAGATGTCGGCGAGCCGTTCGCGCAGGTCGAAGGCGGCCAGCGCGTCACAGCAGGCCGCGTACGCCCCGGGGTCGGCGGCCCCCTGGTCCCGGACGAGTTCGGGAACGGTGAAACCGGATGTGAACCAGCGCGCCGGGGCGCTCTCCACGAGCCACTGCAGTCCTTCCCGCCGTACCCGCTCGGCCCGCTCCTCCCACGGCCCCGCGCCGTTGAAGTGGGCGGAGGAGCAGATCACCGCCAGCGACGACAGCCGCTGCGGATGGTGTACGGCGAGATGCAGACCGACGGCCCCGCCCAGCGACACACCGGCGTAGGCGAACCGTTCGAGGCCGAGCGAGTCGGCGAGCGCGAGCACCAGGTCGGCGAGGTCACCGACGGTGGCGCCGGGACCGATCAGCCCGGGCGCGGAACCGCCGTGCCCGGGCAGGTCCCAGCGCACCACCCGGTGGCTGACGGACAGCTCGGGCGCCACCTTGTCCCACAGGGCGTACGACGTCCCGAGCGAGGGCCCGAGCAGCAGCGCGGGCGCGGAAGCGGCGCCCTCCGTGCGGTGATTGAGGAGTTTCTCGGTCAACGTCGCTCCAGGGCACGGTCGGTGAGGTCTCCGGCGGAGCCGGTGTAGCGGGCGGGATCGACGGACTCGGTGAGGTCGACCCCCTTCAACTCGGGCACCTCGGCGAGGAGTTCGCCCAGGGAACGCCCCTCCGTGTAGGTCCGCCGGGCGGCTTCCGTCAGCACGGATTTGGCACGGGCGCGGCCCAGGACCGGCGCCAGCTCGGCGGACAGCCGCTCCGAGACGATCAACCCGTGGGTGAGGCCCAGGTGTTCACGCATCGCGTCGGCGTTCACCCGCAGCCCCTCGGCCAGTTCGGCAGCGTCCCGGGCGGCCCCGCCGACCAGCCGCAGCAGATCGCGCAGCGGCTCCCACTCGGCGTGCCAGGCACCGGCCGGCCGCTCGTCCTCGGCGGCCATCGAACCGTAGAGCGTGGCCGCGAGCAGGGGCGCCCGTCGCGCGGCGGCCGCGATCAGCGTGGAGCGTACGGGGTTGGCCTTGTGCGGCATGGCCGACGAGCCGCCGCCGCTGCCCTCCGCGACCTCGGCGATCTCGGTGCGGCCGAGGACGAGCACATCCGCCGCGATCTTGCCCAGCGCCCCGGCCGTGAAGGCCAGACAGCCGGCGAGGTCGGCGATCGGGGTGCGCAGGGTGTGCCAGGGCAGAAGGGGTTCCCGCAGGCCGAGTTCGCGGGCGAAGGCGGCCGTCAGCGCCCGGGTGTCCTCGGCGCCGTAGGCGGTGAAGGCGGCCAGGGTTCCGGCCGCGCCGCCGAGTTGGGCGGGCAGGCCGTCCCGTACCGTCCGGACGCGGTCCCGCGCGTCGAGCACCAGTGACCGCCAGCCGGCCGCCTTCAGCCCGAACGTGGTCGGTACGGCGTGCTGGGTGAGCGTGCGTCCCGGCAGCGCGGTGTCGCGGTGCCCGGCCGCGAGCCGGGCCAGGGCTTCCTCGGTGCGGGCGAGGTCGGCGAGGACCACGTCCAGGGTGCGCACGGCGACCAGCATCAACGCCGTGTCCATGATGTCCTGGCTGGTCGCGCCCCGGTGGACGTGGGGGCCGTGCTCCTCGCCCACGGCCTTCGTCAGTTCGGCGACCAGCGGAATGACCGGGTTGCCGCCGGAGCGGGCGCGCCCGGCGAGGGAGCGCAGGTCGAAGCGGCCGGCGTCGGCCGCTTCGGTCACCGCCGCCGACGCCTCGTGCGGGGCGAGATCCAGCGAGGCCTGGGCGCGGGTGAGGGCCGCCTCCGCGTCGAGGAGGGCCTGCAGACAGGCCGTGTCGGAGGTCGCGGAGGCGGCCGGGGAGCCCGCCCACCCGGGGGCGAGCAGGCCCGTGTCGTCGGGATCGACAGAGGTCACGTGAACTCCAGGAAGACCGTCTCGCCTTCGCCCTGAAGGCGGATGTCGAAACGGTAGGTCCCGTTGGCCTCGTCCCGCGCGATCAGCGTGTCGCGTCGCGCACCGTCCAGCCCGGCCAGCAGCGGGTCGGCCGCCAGCGCCGTCTCGTCGCCCGGCAGGTAGATCCGGGTGAACAGGTGCACCAGCAGCCCGCGCGCGAACACGCACACGCTGATGTACGGGGCGCTGCGCCCACGCGCGCCCGGCCGCAGGGTGCGCGCGTACCAGTGGCCGTTCGCGTCGGTCTGGATACGCCCCCACCCGGTGAACTCCACGCCGTTGCGCCCCAGATAGCCGCCGGTCGCCGGGTCGCGGCGGATCGAGCCGTCGGTGGTCGGCACGTTGCCGTCGGGGTCCGCGCCCCACAGCTCGACGAAGGCGTCGGGCAGCGGCTCGCCCTCCCCGTCCAGGACGTACCCGTGGACGGTGACGGTGTCCGGGTGTCCGACGGGCGCGATCTCCTCGCCGCCGGTGAAGGGCAGCGCGTATCCGTAGAAGGGGCCCACGGTGTGCGAGGGGGTGGGCAGCACGCTCTCCGGCCTGCTGGTGTCGATCTTCGTCATGGCAGGTCAGCGCCCTTCCTCGAGCCAGGTGGCGTTCGGCCCGTCCAGCACGATGTCCCAGTGGTAGCCCATCGAGAACTCCGGCACGGACAGGTCGTGGTCGTAGGTGGCGACCAGCCGCTGCCGCGCCGCGTCGTCCGTCACCGACTGGATGATCGGGTCGTACGGGAAGAGCGGGTCGGCCGGGAAGTACATCTGCGTCACCAGCCGCTGGGTGAACGCGGTGCCGAACATGGAGAAGTGGATGTGGGCCGGACGCCAGGCGTTGAGGTGGTTGCGCCAGGGGTAGGGGCCGGGCTGGATGGTGGTGAAGTGGTAGCGGCCCTCGGCGTCCGTGATCGTACGGCCGACACCGGTGAAGTTCGGGTCCAGCGGGGCGTCGTGCTGCTCGCGCTGATGGGCGTAGCGGCCGGCGGAGTTGGCCTGCCAGATCTCGATGAGCTGGCCGCGCACGGGCTTCCCGGCCCGGTCCAGCAGCCGGCCCGAGACCGTGATGCGCTCGCCGACCGGCTCACCCGTGTGCTGCCGGGTGAGGTCGTTGTCGATGGCGCCGAGGTCCCGCTCGCCGAAGGCGGGGGAGTGCAGCTCCACCAGCTCCGGGTCCTTGCTGACGTCGATGGCGACCAGCGGCTGCTGGGGGTGGCGCAGCACCGAGGAGCGGTACGGCGCGTAGTCGCGGCGCGGATGGTGCTCGACGGGGGCGCCGTCGGCGACCCGCTTCTCGTACGCGGCGTGCTCGGCCGCGATCTCCTGGTCGATGTCGTGCTGGGTGAGAGTCATGGCGGATTCCCCGGTAATTAATCAGGGCACTGAGTATTTTGGTGAAGTTTCTTTCACGCTGCCACCCGAGCCGTCCGACGTCAAGACCCCGCAGAACAACAAGGTCAAACAGGGGGACGCAGGCTGAAGACAGAGGAATCGCCGCCAGGTATCGTTCAGTGCACCAACGAATTCGACGGGAGAGCGCACATGGCAGCGGTGGACCTCGCCACCCACCCCGGGCATCTCGCCCGGCGCCTGCAGCAGGCCCACTACCTGCTGTGGAACACGATGGTCTCGGAGGAGATCACCTCGCCCCAGTTCGCGGTCCTCAACGCGCTCGTCGCCGAGCCGGGCCTGGACCAGCGCACGGTGGGGGAGCGGGTGGGACTCGACCGGTCCACGATCGCCGAGGTGATCAGCCGGCTCGGCAGGCGCGGCCTGCTCGACAAGGTGCGCGACCCGCGGGACGGCCGCCGGTTCCTGCTGCGTCTGACGGAGGACGGTGTGCGCACCCACCGCAAGCTGACCGTGCGCACCGCCCGGATGAACCAGGTCTTCCTCGCCCCCCTGTCGGCCGCCGAGCAGACGGTGTTCTTCGAGCTGATCCAACGGGTCGCGGACGCGGCCGAGGGGCTCCGCAACCCCGCGGAGCCCCTGGTGGCGCAGGGCTGAGCGCGTGGCGCCGATCAGGATGCCTTCGCGAAGACGACCCAGACCTGACCCTTGGCGAAGTCGACAGGCTTGCCGTCGTTCGTCGTGAAGTCCGTGCCGTCCGTGGCCGTGGCGCGCTTCCAGTCGACGTCGTAGGCCTTGCCGTCGCGCAGCACCTTCGCCCGGCCCGTGCCGACCGTGTCGGTGAAGGGCGTGTTGTTGCCGAGGAAGTCGTGGAAGCGGGACTTGCGCATCGTCACGTACTGCACGACGACCGTCGCCGGGGCCACCGGCTGCCCGTCGGTCGTCCTGCTGGGCGTGCCGTCCATCGCTACCAGCCAGCCGTGGCGACTCGCGGACCAGGTGAAGGTGAAGCGGGCGGCGGGATAGCGCACGGTGAGTGAGGTGTCCGGTCGTCCGCCATCGGGTGCGGGGCCGTAGCGGAAGCCGTTCGTCAGCGCGCCGGGGCCGGGGGCGGTGTGCAGTAGACGGGCCGGGCGCAGATAGAGGTTGTGCGGTGCGGCCCGGTCGCTGCCGCGGAAGTAGGCGTCGGACGCCTTCTCCGGCGGCTCGGCCGTCAGCGGCGCCTTGGCGATCAGCGGCAGCAGCTTGTGCTGCGCGCCGGAGAAGGCGAGCGTGGGGTGGTCGTACTGGCGCAGCAGTTCCAGATCGGACTCGCGGGCGCTGCGCACCGGGCCGACGGCCTTGGGCAGGGTGCTCGCGTACACCGCCATCAGCCGGCTCAGTCCGCCCTCGACCTGCTCGACGTAGACGACGTCTGCCTGCCGCAGCCCGGTGTGGGGACGGGCGTCGGGGGCGTTGTCGATCTTCACGGCGAGGACATGGCCGTGGCTGGTGGCGCTTCTGGTCGGGCTCGGGGAGGTCGGGGTGGAGCTCGGTGGCTTGGTGCGGCCGCGGCCGTCGTCCGAGGGGTGCGATTGCGCGCAGCCCGCCGCGAGCGCGGCGGCTGCCGTGGCGGCCAGCAGGGCCACTGTCATCGAGGCGTGTCGTCTGCGCGCCCGCCGTTGCGATCTGCCCACTGTGGCCCCACATCCGTGTCAGTGATTGTGCGTTTATAGGTTCAATGGTGGCCATACCCGCTCGGTTCTGGCTGCGCGCGTTTGAATACACCGAATGATTCCGAACGACCCCGATGGGCGTACAGGGCGGCGCTTCGGCGGGGAGGAGCCGGGTACTCGGGCCGTCCATGCCACCGGACACCCCGACGCGACGGAGGGAGCCCCACGCGATGAAGGCTGTGACCTGGCAGGGCAAACGTGACGTACGGGTCGAGGACGTGCCCGATCCGAAGATCCAGGAGCCGACCGACGCGATCATCCGCATCACGTCCTCCGGTCTGTGCGGCTCCGATCTGCATCTGTACGAGGTGCTCACCCCGTTCATGACACCGGGCGACATCCTCGGACACGAACCGATGGGCATCGTCGAGGAGGTCGGACCCGGGGTGCCGGACCTGGCCGCGGGCGACCGGGTGGTGGTGCCGTTCCAGATCGCCTGCGGCAACTGCTGGATGTGCCTGACCGGGCTGCCCACCCAGTGCGAGACCACCCAGGTCACCAGCGAGGGCATGGGTGCCGCGCTGTTCGGCTACACCCGGCTCTACGGCGCCGTCCCGGGCGCCCAGGCCGAGCACCTGCGGGTCCCGCAGGCCCAGTTCGGGCCGATCAAGGTCCCCGAGGGCCCGCCCGACGACCGCTTCGTCTACCTCTCCGACGTGCTGCCCACCGCCTGGCAGGCGGTGGAGTACGCGAGCATCCCGGAGGGCGGCAGTGTCGCCGTGCTCGGCCTCGGACCGATCGGCGACATGGCCTGCCGGGTGGCCCGGGTGCGCGGCGCCGGGCGGGTCTTCGGCGTGGACCTGGTGAGCGAGCGACTGCGCAGGGCACGGGCCAGGGGCGTGGAGACGTACGACCTGAGGCACTTCGACAACGAGAAGGAACTGGTCGAGGCGATCCGCGCCGAGACCGACGGCCGCGGCCCCGACGCCGTGATCGACGCCGTCGGTACCGAGGCCCACGGCGGCGCGGCCGCCCGGCTCGCCCAGCAGGCCTCGGCGATGCTGCCGCGCAAGATCAGCGGACCGTTCGCCGAACGCTTCAGCGTCGACCGGCTCGCCGCCCTGCACACCGCGATCGAGCTGGTCCGCCGCGGCGGCACCCTCTCCCTGACCGGCGTCTACGGCGGGACGGCGGACCCGATGCCCATGCTCACCCTCTTCGACAAGCAGATCCAGATGCGCATGGGGCAGGCCAACGTGCGCCGCTGGAGCGACGAGATCATGCCGTATCTGACGGACGAGGACGAGCTCGGCGTCGACGACTTCGCCACCCACCGGGTGCCGCTCTCGGACGCCCCGCACGCGTACGAGATGTTCCAGAAGAAGCAGGACGGCGCCGTCAAGGTGCTGATGACGCCGTGACTCACCCAGGGGAGCGGACTCAGCCGGGGGAGCCGAGGATCTCGTCCAGGTCATAGCGCACCGGCTCCTCCAGCTGCGCGTAGGTGCAGCTCTCCGGCGTACGGTCCGGCCGCCAGCGGCGGAACCGGGCCGTGTGCCGGAAGCGCGCCCCGTTCTCCATGTGGTCGTACGCCACCTCGGCCACCCGCTCCGGCCGCAGCGGCACCCACGACAGGTCCTTCTTGCCCGACCAGCGGCTCGGCGCCCCCGGCAGCCGGGCCGTCTCGTGCGCCGCCTCGTCCGACCAGGCCGCCCACGGGTGCCCCGCCACGTCGTCCATCCGCAGCGGCTCCAGCTCCTCGACCAGTTCGGCGCGCCGCTTCATGGAGAACGCGGCCGACACGCCCACGTGCTGCAGCCGGCCCCCGTCGTCGTACAGCCCGAGCAGCAGTGAGCCGACGACCGGGCCGCTCTTGTGGAAGCGGTAGCCCGCGACGACGACGTCCGCGGTGCGCTCGTGCTTGATCTTGAACATCACCCGCTCGTCCTGGCGGTAGCGCAGGGTGAGCGGCTTGGCGATGACACCGTCCAGTCCGGCCCCCTCGTACTCCTCGAACCAGCCCCGCGCCACGTCGATGTCGGTCGTCGCGGGCGCGAGATGGACCGGCGCGGTGACCCCTGACAGCGCCCGGGTCAGCAGCGCCCGCCGTTCGGTCAGCTCCAGGCCCGTCAGCGCCTCGTCCGCCAGGGCCAGCAGGTCGAAGGCGACGAAGGAGGACGGGGTCTTCTCGGCGAGCATCCGCACCCGGGAGTCGGCCGGGTGGATGCGCTCGGTCAGCGCGTCGAAGTCGAGCCGCCCCTCCCGGGCGATCACGATCTCCCCGTCCAGCACGCACCGCTGGGGCACCCGCTCCTTCAGCGCCGCCACCAGCTCCGGAAAGTACCTGGTCAGCGGCTTGCCGGTACGGCTGCCGAGCTCGACCTCGGCGCCGTCGCGGAACACGATCGCCCGGAACCCGTCCCACTTGGCCTCGTACTGCATGCCCGGCGGGATCTTCGCCACCGACTTGGCGAGCATCGGCTTCACGGGCGGCATCACGGGCAGATCCATGATTCCGATTCTGCGCGCATACGGCGGCTCTCGCCCGGTGTGCGCGGTGTGCGCGGTGCGCCTACCGTGGCCGCATGGGCGAAGCGGTGGAACTTCAGGCGGGCGGCCGCACGGTCCGGCTGTCCAGCCCGGACAAGATCTTCTTCCCCGAGCGCGGTTTCACCAAGCTGGACCTCGCCCGGTACTACATCGCCGTCGGCCCCGGCATCCTGCGCGCCCTGCGCGACCGCCCCACCACCCTGGAGCGCTACCCGGACGGGGTGACCGGCGAGAACTTCTTCCAGAAGCGGGCGCCGAAGAACATGCCCGACTGGATCCCGACCGCCCACATCACCTTCCCCAGCGGCCGCAGCGCCGACGAGATGTGCCCCACCGAGGAGGCCGCCGTGCTGTGGGCCGCCCAGTTCGGCACGCTCACCTTCCACCCCTGGCCGGTCCGCCGCGACGACGTCGACCGCCCCGACGAGCTCCGCATCGACCTCGACCCGCAGCCCGGCACCGACTACGACGACGCCGCCCGCGCCGCCCACGAACTGCGCGCCGTCCTCGACGAGTTCGGCGGGCTGAAGGGCTTTCCGAAAACCTCCGGCGGACGCGGACTGCACGTCTTCGTGCCGATCGAGCCGCGCTGGACCTTCACCCAGGTACGCCGTGCCGCCATCGCCGTGGGCCGGGAGATGGAACGCCGGATGCCGGATCACGTGACGATCAAGTGGTGGAAGGAGGAGCGGGGCGAGAAGATCTTCATCGACTACAACCAGACCGCCCGCGACCGCACCATCGCCTCCGCCTACTCCGTAAGGCCCCGCCCGCACGCCCCCGTGTCGGCGCCCCTGCGCTGGGACGAGGTCGGGGTCGCGCATCCGCAGGACTTCGACATCGCGACCATGCCCGCGCGCTTCGCCGAACTCGGCGACGTGCACGCCGACATGGACGACCACCGCTACTCCCTGGAGGCGCTGCTGGAACTGGCGCGCCGGGACGAGCACGAGCACGGACTCGGCGATCTGCCGTACCCGCCCGAGTACCCCAAGATGCCGGGCGAGCCCAAGCGGGTACAGCCGAGCCGGGCGAGGAAGGACGGGCCCGCGGGTGGCTGAGGCGCTCTTGCGCGGACCCGTTGACCGATCATGGACGGGTGACGCTTCTCCTGACCCACGGTGACCTGCGGGCCCTCCTGGACGTCGACGACTGTCTCGACGCGCTGCGGGAGGGTTTCCGTACGTCGGACGCCGTGCCGGTGGCCGGTCTGCGGGTGCGGACCGATCTGCCGTTCCCGGGGACGGCCACCGCCCTGCTTCCCGGTCTGCTGCCCGGCGTCGAGGCGTACACGGTGAAGGTCAACGCCAAGTTCCCCGGCGCGCGGCCGGCCCTGCGCGGGGTGATCTGCCTGCACAGCGGCGCGGACGGCGCACTGCTCGCCCTGCTGGACTCCGCGACGGTGACGGCCTGGCGCACCGGGCTGGCGGCGGCCCTGGGGACGCATCTCCTCGCCGGGCGCGGCGAGGTGACAGGGGTGGTCGGGGCGGGCGCGCAGGCGGAGTTGGTGCTGCGTGGACTGGCGGCGCTGCGGGGCATGGGCGCCCTCGTCGTCCATGACACGGACGGCCGGCGGGCGGAGGAGTTCGCCGCGCGGCACGGGGGCCGGGTGCTGGGGTCGGCGGCGGACGTCGCCGCTGCCGCCGATGTGGTGGTGCTGGCGACCTGGTCGCGAGAGCCGTTGCTCGGGCCGGCCGAGACGAGGGCCGGGCAGCACTTCACGAGCCTGGGGGTGGACGAGCCGGGCAAGCGGGAGCTGGCGGCGGATCTCCTGGAGGCGGCGCTGCTCGTCGTCGACGACCGTGAACTGGCCTCGCAGACGGGCGTGTTGGCGTCCTCCGGCCTCCCTGCCACGGCTGTCGCGGCGACCCTGGGCGAGGTGGTCCGCGGGGAACACCCCGGCCGGGGAAGCGCCGAGGAGCGGACCGTGTACGCGCCGGTGGGTCTGCCCTGGCAGGACCTGGCGCTGGCGTGGACGGCATACCGGCGGGCCGAGCGGGAGGGGGTCGGGCGGCGGATCGATCTGCTGGGGTGAGACAGGATCGCCGAGAGCGCTCTCACGGGGCTGTGCCTCGCAGCTATCCTGATCCGCACCCGCCGATGAGGAGCCTCGAAGTGACCGACACAGCGCCACGTCCCACCCTGGAGGCCGTGGCCGCCCGGGCCGGGGTGTCGCGGGCCACCGCCTCCCGGGTGGTCAACGGCGGTGACGGGGTCAGGGAGCCGCTCGTCGCCCGGGTGCGCCGGGCCGTCGAGGAACTCGGCTACGTGCCCAACCAGGCCGCCCGCAGCCTGGTCACCAAGCGGCACGACGCGGTCGCCGTGGTCATCGCCGAACCGGAGACCCGCATCTTCGCGGACCCCTTCTTCGCCCTGCAACTCCGCGGCATCAGCAAGGAGTTGACCGCCCACGACAACCAGCTGGTCCTGCTGCTGACGGAGGGCCGCGACGACCACGCCCGCGTCGGCCGCTATCTCGCCGGCGGCCATGTCGACGGCGCGCTGGTCTTCTCGCTGCACCTCGACGATCCGCTGCCGGGGCTGATCCACCACGCGGGGGTGCCGACCGTGTTCGGCGGGCGACCCGGCTGGAGCGACGGGCGCGGCGGTGCGGTGTACGTCGACAGCGACAACCGGGGCGGTGCCCGTCAGGCCGTACGTCACCTCGCCGACCTCGGCCGCACCCGGATCGCGCACATCACCGGCCCCCTCGACCAGACCTCGGCGGCGGACCGGCTGGACGGCTTCCGGGACGTCATGGGCGACATCGATCCGGGGCTGGTCGTGGAGAGCGACTTCACCCCGGCCGGCGGGGAACGGGCGATGCGCCGGCTGCTGGACCGGCACCCCGACGTGGACGCCGTGTTCGCCGCGAACGACCTCACCGCCGCCGGTGTCCTGCGGGTGCTGCGCGAGCGGGGGCGGCGGGTGCCCGAGGACGTGGCCGTGATCGGGTTCGACGACATGGTGGCGGTCGCCGAGCAGACCGATCCGCCGCTGACGACGGTGCGTCAGGACATCGAGGAGATGGGGCGGTTGATGGCGCGGCTGCTGTTGCGCCGGCTCGGGAACAAGGGTGTCGAGGCGGGCGGCGCGGGCACGCCGTCCAGTGTCGTACTGCCGACGACACTGGTACGGCGAGCCTCGGCCTAGGCGCTCCCGTCGGAGGATCGGCCCCTGTCCCGCGCCCCCTACCCCTGCGGCGGTGCGCTCTTGATGACGGCGAAACGGGCGCCGTACGGGTCGGCGAGCTTGGCGAAGCGGCCCACGCCCTCGATGTCCGTGGCCGGCACGCGGACCGTGCCGCCGAGTCGCTCGGCCTCGGCGACCGTGGCGTCCGTGTCGGCGACCTCGAAGTACGGCAGCCAGTAGGCGCTGTCCTCGGACGGGTCGTCGGCCAGCGGCACGAGCCCGCCGAACATCGAGTCCTCGCCGCCCCCGGCGGGATTGACCGTGGTGTACGTGCCGCCCGGGAAGGGCACCGCCGCCGTCTCCAGGCCGAGCGTCTCGTGGTAGAACCAGGCCGCCGCCGCGATGTCCGGGGTGTACAGCTCGATCCAGGACAGGGCACCGGTCTCGTTCGCCAGGTCGATGCCCTTGGTGCGGCCCGGCTGCCAGATGCCGAACGGCACGCTCGCCTTGTCGGCGAGGATCGCCATGTGACCCTCGCCCATCACGTCCATGGGCGGCATCAGGACGCCGCCGTGCGCCTGCTCGGCGGCCTTGGCCGTGGCCTCGGCGTCCGCGCTCTGGAAGTAGACGGTCCAGGAGGGCGGGCCCTGCTCGGGCGTGGTCTGCATGCCGCCGGCCACGGTCTTCCCGTCCAGCTGGAAGAAGCCGTAACCGCCGGCGTCCGGTCCCGCCGACTGGAACATCCAGCCGAACAGACCGCCGTAGAAGGAAGTGGCGCCGTCGATGTCGGAGGTACCGACGTCGATCCAGTTGGGAGCGCCGTTGACGAAACGGGTGGTGAGCATCATCGCCCTCCTCGGAAGGGTCCCGTTCTCTGCACTGCCGAGTCTCGCACCGCCCACTGACAATGCGCTGCCGGAGCCACGCGGAGGACCGGAGCAAAGTGGGGGATGACCGTGGGTCACCGTTCGAGACCGCACGGTTTCCGTGTCCTTCCGCGCGCCGCCGTGCGCGGTGTGGTGCGCACACGTCACCATCGGGTGGCCGGGGGCCGTGAACGGCGCCATTGATCCCGCGTTGATCGAACGTTTTTCGCCGCCCGGCACGATCCCGTCCATGCACATCGACACGATCATCCCGGCCGACCTCGACTGGCACGCCCAGGCGCTGTGCGCGCAGACCGGGGCGGACTTCTTCTTCCCCGAGCCGGGCAGCTCGGTACGCGAGGCGAAGCGCATCTGCGGCATGTGCGAGATGCGCCCGGCCTGCCTGGAGTACGCCCTGCGCAACGACGAGCGGTTCGGTGTCTGGGGCGGGCTGTCGGAGAAGGAGCGGCTGGAGCTCAGGCGGCACGGAAACCGGTGAGCCGCCGGGGTGGGGGAGCGGTTACGATCCGGGGGCGCACCCGGGCGTAGCGCAGAGGCAGGCGCACTCGCCTTGCCCAGGCGGAAGACATCGGTTCGAATCCGATCCCCGGGCTGCGTACGGGGCCCCGTAGAGCAGAGGCAGACTCGCCACCTTGTCAGGGTGGATACGCCGGTTCGAATCCGGCCGGGGCCGCGACCGCACAGGGGGTGGTAGCGCAGCGGCAGGCGCACCTTCATGGCATGAAGGACACGCCGGTTCGAATCCGGTCCGCCCCACGGCACGGCACGAACGGGGGGCGGGACCCATGGACGACGGCGCGGCGATCGGCGACGAGGAGCTGGCCGCCTTCCACCGCACGGTCGGCAGACTGCGCGAGCTGCCCGTCGACGACCCCGTACGCCTGCGTGCCGAGCAGGTCGCCGCGTCCTTCGCCCGCGACGGACGGCTGCGGCGCCGCAAGGCGCGCGGTGCCGAGACCTCCGCCGCCGTCGCCGAGGCGATGGCGGCGACCGCGACCGGCGCCCTCGACCGGCGCGAGGACGCGCCCCTGGCCGTCCCGGGCGACGCCGGCCGCTTCCGAAAGCCCCGCAGCTGCTACGTCTGCAAATCGCCCTATCGACAGGTCGACGCCTTCTATCACCGCCTCTGCCCCCGCTGCGCCGCCGACAACTCGGCTCGCCGGGGCCTGTCCACCGATCTGAGCGGACGCCGCGCGCTGCTCACCGGCGGCCGGGTGAAGATCGGCTTCCAGCTGGCCCTGATGATGCTGCGCGACGGCGCGGAGCTGCTGGTCACGAGCCGCTTCCCGCACGACACCGTGCGCCGCTTCCGGGCCGAGCCGGGGAGCGCGAAGTGGCTCGACCGGCTGACCGTACTCGCCGTCGACCTGCGAGACCCCCGTCAAGTACTCGGTCTGTGCGAGGAGTTGCGGCAGGAGGGCGAGCCGCTGGACATCCTCGTCAACAACGCCGCCCAGACGGTGCGGCGACCGCCCGAGTCGTACGCGCTGCTGGTCGGGGGCGAGTACGACGCGCTGCCCGAGGGGGCCAGACGGGCGCCTGGCTTCACGTCGATGCGGGCGCTGACCGGCGGCGTGGCGTCGCTGCCGGCCGCCCTGCGCGAGGCCGACGAGGCGGGCCTGCTGCCCGACCCGTCCCCGGACAACTCCTGGTCCGCCCGGCTCGGCGCGCTCGACCCGGCCGAGGTCCTGGAGACCCAGCTGGTCAACGCCCTCGCCCCGGCCCTGCTGTGCGACCGCCTGCTGCCCCTGCTGCTCGCCTCGCCGCACCCGCGCCGCTACGTCGTCAACGTGACGGCCGTCGAGGGCCGTTTCGCGGTCCGCAACAAGATGGCCGGCCATCCGCACACCAACATGGCCAAGGCCGCCCTCAACATGCTCACCCGCACCGGCGCCGCCGAACTCGCCGAGCAGGGCGTGCACATGTGCTCCGTCGACACCGGCTGGATCACCGACGAGAACCCGGCCCCGAAGAAGCGGCGCATGGCCGACGCGGGTTTCCGCACGCCGCTGGACGTCGTGGACGGGGCGGCGCGGGTGTACGACCCCATCGTGCGCGGCGAGGCGGGTGATCCCGTGTCGGGGGTGTTCCTGAAGGACTACCGGGAGGCGGAGTGGTGAGCGAGGAACCCGAGGACCTCGTGGAGGAGGGCGCGGGCGCGGCCTCCGCCGGTTTCGCCGGAGTGCCGTCCCTCGTGCCCCGTCCGGCCGCCGAACTGGCCCCGCTGCTCGACTGGTTGCGCGCGGGCCGACCCGCCGGTGAGCGGCTGGACTTCACCGCGGGTACGGCGCTGCCCGACGGGCGCCTCGACCTGTGCAAACAGGGCCTGGGCGCGCAGGGCGCCGCCCTGGTCGCCGACGCGCTCGCCCAGGGGCCTTCGCCGGTACGGCATCTGCTGCTCGGGACCGACGGGCTGGGCGATGACGGGGCGGCCGTCGTGGCCGGTTCGGGTACCGGCGTGGAGACGCTCTACCTCGGCTGCAACGGGATCACCGAGGGCGGCGCCTGCCGGATCGCCGACCAGCTGCGGGCCTCGCCGCAGGTCGTCACCGGGGTGTGGCTCAAGCGCAATCCACTGGGCGCGGGGGGCGGCCGGGCGGCGGCCGAACTCATCGACGCCGCACGGTCCTTGCGCACCCTCGACCTCGTCCAGACCGGCCTGGACGCGACGGGCGCCGCCGTGCTGGCGGACGCGCTGCTGGCGGCGGCGGGCAACGGCCGTCGGATCGAGCGGCTCTTCGTCGGCGGCAACCCGCTGGGGGAGGCCGGAGCACGGCCGCTCGCCGAACTGATCAGGGCGGGCGCGATCGACGAACTGTACGTGTCCGCCGCCCGGTTGGGCGACGGCGGGGCGGTCTGCCTCGCCGAGGCCCTGGAAACGGCACCGCACGGACGGCTCACCCGTCTGTCCGTCGCGAGCAACGGCATCGGCCCGTCGGCGGTGGCCCGGCTGGTGACGGCGGCGACCGCCGCCGGGGTGCGGCTGCTGGACCTCGGCCGGGTACGGGCGGCCGCGGTGCTCGGCGCGGCGGACAACCATCTCGACCTCGCCGCCGCCCAGTCCGTCGCCGACGCCCTCGCGGACACTCCCGGCCATCGGCTGACCCATCTGGTCCTCAGCCACACCGGCATGCGCAGCCGCGAGGCCCACCGCCTCCTGGACACCGCCCCGCGCGCCACCACGGCCACCCGGTTCGTCCTGGGCCGGGGCATCGCCGCCAGCGTCAAGCGCCGGCTGGACGCCCTCAGCGCCCATGTCCCGCCGCCGTCGGTCCCGGCGGACGTGGCGGCCGTACGCAGCGTGCACCGCACCCCGCCGCCGGCCCGCGGCTGACGGCGTCACCGCCGCATCGCCATGAACACCTCCGTCCAGAAGCGCTGTTGGGGCACGGACGCCCCCACCAGATAGGTGGCCCGCAGCTTCGCCGGCAGCAGGGCCACCAGACGGGTCACCACGCCCCGGTGCTTCTTGAGCTGGGACAGCTCGGCGTTGGCGAGGATCTGGTGGACCATGTCGCTGTCGTCGCCGCCCTCCGTGGAGTGGTCGGCGGCACGGCGCAGACGTGCCTCCCACAGCTCCGCTTCGCGGGCGAGCTCACGCAGCCCCGTCACCGGGCGGCCCTTGAAACGGTCGATCAGCGCGGTGAGCGGCACGGGCGCGTACTCGCCGTCGCCGAGGTAGACCGTGCCCATCTCCAGCGGCAGACCGCGCCGGTGCAGCTTGATCAGCCGCTCCAGGGTGCGCTTGGTGATCCAGGCCCGTCCGTCGTCGTCGATGTCGTGCTTCCACCACTCCAGGACCGTCTCGGCGTCCGTGCCGTAACGGGCGAGCAGCCACTCGTTGGCCGGGATGTCCTCCGGCTCCACCTGCAGCGAGGCCGTGAAACGGGTCGCCTGGGCGATGTTGTTGCGCGCCACCAGCATCTTGCGGCCCAGATGGTACGGCGGATTCTGCACCGCGATCTGAGCGCGCAGGTTCTCGATCCGCCGGCCCGCCAGCGACCACTCCTGGGTGATCTCCATGAGTTTGGCGAAGGCGGCCTTGTCCTTGGGCCGGTTGTACTCGTCCCACACGATCGCCTTGGGCTCCGGCCCGGTGAACTTGGCGGCCAGCAGATTGTCGAGCGTGCCGTCGGCGGAGGGGATCGGCGCGCACAGGTCCTCGACATTCGTCACCGGCAGCGAGAAGTACAGCGCGTCACGGCCCAGCCCCGCCCGCACCGTCTCCCGCACCAGCTCCGTCTTCCCGCAGCCCGGCGGCCCCTGCAGCAGGACCGTCCAGCGGTTGCGCAGCGCCGCCCGCACGACCTGGCGCACCGGGTCGGGGACCGTCGCCGGGTTGGGCACGCCCAGCGCCTCGGCGACACGGTCCAGGATCTCGGCCGTACGGTTCTGGCCGGGGCTGCCGTCCGGGCCCGGCTCGGCCAGCCGCAGCCGCTCCCCGTCGACCAGGGGCAGACCCCAGCGCAGCGGGAAGCCCTCCCCGGCGTTCGCCAGGACGTGGTCCAGGGTGCGCGGGGACAGCAGTTCGCGCAGGGCGGGAGACAGGGACGCCCACAGCGAGAACACCGGACGCAGGTCCCACCGGCGGTACTTGGCCGACAGGTGCCGCCGCCACGCGGTGTCGTTGGCCGTGATCCGCAGCGTCACCATGCGGTCCAGGAGCGCGAGGTCGCTGCGCCGGGCGGAGGTCTCGGCCAGCGACTCGTTGTCGGTGAGGAAGACGCCGACGCAGCCCAGGGCGCGCAGATCGTGCTCGCCGAGCGTCCAGTTGCAGGCGATCTGCATCAGCTGCGACTGGATCGTCTCGCCCGCCTGCAGGGAGTCGTCGATGAGCAGCACGAAGGGCCGGCCGGGCTTGAGCTGGCTCATCACCAGCTGCCGCAGCACCAGTTCGCCGGTGTGCGGGTCACGCACCGGTGCGTTGACGAGCAGGTCGTCCGGGGTCAGGTTCGCCGCCGGGACGTACACCAGGGTCGCGTCCGGATACGCGCGGGCGATGTGCGAGAAGAACGTCGCCGTCTTGCCGATGCCGTGCTCGCCGAAGACCTGCCCCGTCTGCTCCATGTCGATCATCGCGTCGATGAAGGCCTCGAGGCGGGAGACCTCCCCGGCCCCGCGCCCGTCCGCGGCCGTCCCTGACGGCCGTGCCTCGGTGGTCATCCGTCCCTCACCCCGATCCAGTCGTGACGCGATGGCAGTCCATCGCCGGGTCGTGCGCCTCGGGCCACTCGCTGCCGCCCTCCGTGATCAGCCAGATCCATTTGTCCGGTTCGGCGGGCGTGATCGGCGGGGCGTATCCGTCGGTGAGCATCACGACGGCGTCCGGGGTGACGTCGAACCGTCGCCCGTTCACCGCCGTGCGCCCCTCCACGTAGTCGGCGACGGCCTGGAAGCTCGTTCCGCCCCCGCCGAGGACCCGCTCGCCGGGCTTGAACGGCATCACCTGCCCGTCGAAGGACAGCCAGTGCGCCTCGACCCCGTCGATCCGCCCGACCAGCCGGGTCAGCCACTCGACCACGTGCTCCGGCATCGAGCCCGACGTGTCATACGCGATGACGAGCACCTTCTCCCGCACCGGGCCGCGCCGGGAGAGCATCGGGTCCTGGCCCAGCGCGGCGAGCAGCGCGCCCCGCTTTTTCGGGTACACCAGTCGCTCGCCGTCGCGGAGCTTGGAGCCCAGCACGTCGACCAGCCAGCGCTGCCACCAGTGGACCGTGCCCGTGCGGGTGGTCTCGCCGCGCAGCGCGCCCGCGCCGAGGCTGCCCCAGATCCGCGCCGCCCGGGTGTTGCCGTCCTCGGTGCGGCCCATCAGGTCCAGCAGCTCACGCTCCGCGCCCGCGTGCCCCCGCCGGGCCGCCAGCAGGGCGTTCAGCAGCGCGGAGGACGCCACCGCGTCGACGGTCTCCTGGTCGGCGGGGACGGCCCCGTCCAGCAGGTGCACGCACAGCCGGCGCTCGGGCACCGGCGGGCGGTGCATCCGCTTCAGCTCGCCGTACACCCTCATGTCGGTCTCGGTGAACGTGTCGTACGGCACCGGCTGCAGAGCGTGCGCCGTCAGGTCCGCGACGTACGCCTCGTACACCGCGCGCGGGTCGACGCCCGTGGGCCGGCCCGCCAGCAGCGGCAGGTCCCGCCGCCCGAGCCGGACCAACGCCACATGGTTGATGGACACCTCGCAGGCCAGGTCGAAGACCGGGTCGGCGCGCAGTTCGGGGTCGGCGAACAGATGCCGGTGCACCAGATGACGTGCCTCGTGGAACAGCACGAACTTGACGCCGTCCAGGCCGAGTCCGACGAAGAAGTCCGGGTTGTAGAGCAGCAGGCAGGAGCCGTCGCCGGAGGCCACCACGGCCGCCGTGTCGACGGCGGTGGTCGGGATCTGGTGATGGCACTTGGCGTACAGCCACGACGCCACCGCCGACTCCGTGAGCCCGAAGTCCAGCAGCGCGGCCTCCTTAAGCCGCCGCGCCTCCTCGATCACGGCCGCCTCCGCCGGGCGGTACCGCTCCAGCGCCCTGCGGTCGCCCAGGCCGACCACGGGGACACGCCGCCCCCGCTCTCCGTACACCATGACGAGCCCCCCGTACCGGATCTCCCCCGTGCCTCATTGGTAGCAGCGCCCACTGACAACGGGCCAACGCATTACGCTCGGGCGGCAAGGGCGGGGCCGTAGCGCAGAGGCAGGCGCACCGGTCTCCAGAACCGGGACACGCTGGTTCGAATCCAGCCGCCCCGCCCCCTCCTGGCGCCGGGTCAGGCGATCGCTCCCGCCGTCATGATCAGTTCCGGAGCGGTGCCGTGGAACGTCCCGAGGAGCTGGGCCAGCACCGCCCAGGCCTCCTCGCGGCCGGCCAGGTGGTCGCGCACGAGCGGGCGCAGTGCGTCCTCCGCCTCGTGCACGCGCGCGGGGAACATCACGGGGCCGAGGGAGAGCACCTTCAGCACCTGCGCGGCGGGGCCGTGCGCGGTCGCGTACTCACCGGGGCCGGAGAGGATCCCGGCCTGGCGGACGCGGTGGGTGAACTTGGCGTGGCTGCCGAACTGCGCGCGCAGGGCCTGCGGGCAGTCCGGGCGCACCGACAGCGCCCAACGGGCGTACCCGGGCAGCGGCTGCTCGCGGTCGGCCTCGGTGACCGTCCGCCAGTCGCGGTGTCCGAGGACCATGGAGGCTGCCTGTCGGGCGGGTTTCATGGCGGTGACGGCCCGCAGGGTCGCGACGAGTCCCCGCCCGGCGAAACCCTCCGGCTCCGGCGGTTCGTCCGCGTGCCGGAGCAGTACGTCGTCCACCGGCAGGCTGTCCGTGCGGCCCGGCCCGAACGGGAGGCCGCGCAGCACCGCCCGCCGCATCGCCGGGTCGGCCGAGACGTGCCCGTACACGACGGCGTTGAGCTCCGGGTCGTCCTGCTCCAGGATCCACAGCAGCACCGAGGCCGGGACCCAGGACTGCTTCAGGACGGCGTAGGTGATCCGGCGTTCCTCCGCTGCGACCGCGGGCACGCCGATCCGCCGCCGTACCCGGTCGGCGTCCTCGGTGTCGAGCATCCGCAGCAGGAAGCCGACCGCCCGCTGTGTCGTGCCGTCATCATGCATGGCCGCATGATGACCCAGGTGGTCGGCGATCCGCACCGGAGATTCGGCTGTCGTCAGGCCCCTGCCCGAGCCGCCATGCGCGCCTTGCGCGCCGCCAGCTTCTCGTCGAACTTCGAGGCCTCCGCGTCGAGCCCGCCCATGAACATCCCGAGTTCCTCCTGCGCCTGGCGGCCCTCGCCGCCGAGGCCGTCGATGTCCAGGACCTTCAGGAAGCGCAGCACCGGCTGCAGGACGTCGTCGTGGTGGATGCGCAGGTTGTAGACCTCGCCGATCGCCATCTGCGCCGCCGCCCGCTCGAAGCCGGGGATGCCGTGGCCGGGCATGCGGAAGTTGACGACGACGTCCCGGACCGCCTGCATGGTCAGGTCGGGGGCGAGCTCGAACGCGGCCTTGAGGAGGTTGCGGTAGAAGACCATGTGCAGGTTCTCGTCGGTCGCGATACGGGCCAGCATCCGGTCGCAGACCGGGTCGCCGGACTGGTGGCCGGTGTTGCGGTGCGAGATGCGGGTCGCGAGCTCCTGGAAGGCGACGTAGGCCACCGAGTGCAGCATCGAGTGGCGGTTGTCCGACTCGAAGCCCTCGCTCATGTGGGCCATGCGGAACTGCTCGAGCTTGTCCGGGTCGACCGCGCGGGAGGCGAGCAGGTAGTCCCGCATCACGATGCCGTGCCGGCCCTCCTCGGCGGTCCAGCGGTGCACCCAGGTGCCCCAGGCGCCGTCGCGGCCGAAGAGCGAGGCGATCTCGTGGTGGTAGCTGGGCAGGTTGTCCTCGGTGAGGAGGTTCACCACGAGCGCGATACGGCCGATCTCGGTGACGCTGGACTGCTCCTTGTCCCAGGCCTCGCCGTCCTCGAAGAGGCCGGGGAAGTTACGGGCGTCCGACCACGGCACGTACTCGTGCGGCATCCAGTCCTTGGCGACCTGCAGATGCCGGTTGAGTTCCTGCTCGACCACTTCCTCCAGGGCGTACAGCAGCCGGGCGTCGGTCCAGACGGCAGGGCTGCCGAGGTGCGGGGAAGTGATCGTCACGGGGACTCCAGGGGACGGGCGACACAGGGGAATCACCGGCGAGCGGCGCCGGAACCTACGGAATCGTAGGCTACGAATCCGTAGGTTACGATTCCGTAGGTTAAGCGCGCTGTAAAGATTGCTGATCAGGCCCCTGTCAACGGCGTCCGGGAGTGTCCCGGACAGTCCCAGGACCCGCAGGTCCGGGGCCGAAGGGGCGAGGCGTTCACCCGTCAGGCGTACAGCTCCCTGAGCCGCACCGAGAGGCATGTCACACAGCCTTCGAGCTTCTCGAACTCGCTGATGTCGACCACAACGGGCTCGAAGCCGAGGTCGGCCAGCAGCTCGGCCGTCTTCGGCGCGCTCGCGGCCATCAGCAGTTTGCCGCCGTCGAGCAGCACCACATGGGAGCCGGCCTCCTCGGGCACCGACAGGAAGCGCGGGAACAGCGAGGGCCGGTCGACCTTCGGGATGTGCCCGATGACCGTCCCGTCCGGCAGCGCGGTGACCGCCGACTTCAGGTGCAGCACCTTGCTCACCGGTACGGCGACGACCTGGGCGCCGAGCGGTTCGAAGGCGGCCCGCAGCTGCTGCACCCCGGCCGCGTTGGTGCGTCCGCCGCGGCCGACGTAGATCGTGTCGCCGATCTTCAGCACGTCACCGCCGTCCAGGGTGCCCGGGTCCCAGATCCAGTTCACCGAGCAGCCGAGGCGGGCCACGGCCTCCTCGACCCCCGTCGTCTCCTCGCGCCGCGACTCGGCGCCGGGCCGGGTGATCAGCGCCACGTTCTTGTACATGACGACCGTGTCCTCGACGAACACGGAGTCGGGGCAGTCGTCGGCCGGGTCCACCTCGACCGTCTCCCAGCCGTGCTCCCGCAGTGCCTCGACGTAGCCCTCCCACTGCTCCAGCGCGAGGTCCGTGTCGACCTTCTCCCGCTCGATGTGCGTCACCAGACCTTCGGCGAGGCGCGGGCTGGGGCGGCGGACGAGGGCCTTCTTGCTGGGCACGACGGGACTCCGTATCGGCGGGACGGTGGACCGGGCCCCGTACGGGACCCGGTCCGCCATCATGCAGGGCGGATCCGCGCAGACAAAACCCCCACGGTCAGGCTGTGCCCCTGTTGAGACCGGGCCGGCCCATCTCCTCCGGCGCCGTCTCCCGCAGCTCGCCGTCGAGCAGCAGCCACCGGGTGATCCCGATCGACTCCAGGAACGGCAGGTCGTGACTGGCCACGATCAGCGCCCCCTCGTACGACTCCAGGGCCGTGGTCAGCTGCCGGACGCTCGCCATGTCGAGGTTGTTCGTCGGCTCGTCGAGCATCAGCAGCTGCGGGGCCGGCTCGGCGAGCATCAGCGCCGCCAGGGCCGCCCGGAACCGCTCGCCGCCGGACAGCGTCGCCGCCTTCTGGTCGGCCCGGGCGCCCCGGAACAGGAAGCGGGCAAGGCGCGCCCGCACCCGGTTGTTGGTGGCCCCCGGCGCGAACCGGGCCACGTTCTCGGCGACCGTGAGCTCGTCGTCGAGCACGTCGAGCCGCTGCGGCAGGAAGCGGAGCGGCACCTGTGCGTGCGCCTCGCCCGACACCGGCGCGAGCTCCCCGGCGATCGTGCGCAGCAGCGTCGTCTTGCCCGCGCCGTTGCGCCCGATCAGCGCGACCCGCTCCGGCCCGCGCAGATCGAGCCCGCCCGCCACGCGCGCGCCGTACGCGAGCTCCAGGTCCAGCAGGGTGAGCACGGTACGGCCCGGGGGGACGGCCGTGTACGGCAGGTCGACGCGGATCTCGTCGTCGTCCCGTACCGCCTCCACCGCCTCGTCGAGCCGTTCCCTCGCCTCGCCGAGCCGCTCCTCGTGCATGATGCGGTGCTTGCCCGCGGACTCCTGCGCCGCCCGCTTGCGCGCCCCCATGACGATCTTCGGCTCGCGCTTCTGGTCCCACATCTTCTGCCCGTACCTCTTGCGGCGGGCCAGTTTGACCTGGGCGTCGGCCAGTTCGCGTTTCTGCCTGCGGAAGTCGGCCTCGGCGACGCGCACCATCCGCTCGGCCGCCTCCTGTTCGACCGCCAGCGCCTCCTCGTAGGCGGAGAAGTTGCCGCCGTACCAGGTGACCTCCCCGGAGCGCAGATCGGCGATCTGGTCGACGAGGTCGAGGAGTTCACGGTCGTGGCTGACTACCACCATGACCCCCGGCCAGGCGGACACGGCCGCGTACAGCCGCCGCCGCGCGTACAGGTCGAGGTTGTTGGTCGGCTCGTCAAGCAGCAGGACGTCCGGGCGGCGCAGCAGCAGGGCCGCAAGCCGCAGCAGCACCGACTCGCCGCCGGACACCTCGCCGATGGTGCGGTCCAACTGGATGTGCCCGAGCCCGAGTTCGCCCAGGGTGGCGAGCGCGCGCTCCTCCACGTCCCAGTCGTCGCCGACCGTCTCGAAGTGTTCCTCGGCCACGTCACCCGCCTCGATGGCGTGCAGCGCGACCCGCTGCGCGGCGATGCCGAGCGCCTCGTCGACCCGCAGCCGGGTGTCGAGCGTGACGTTCTGCGGGAGGTACCCGACCTCGCCTGCGACGCGCACCAGGCCGTCGGCCGGGGTGAGCTGACCGGCGATCAGCTTCAACAGGGTGGATTTTCCCGACCCGTTGACCCCGACGAGCCCGGTCCGGCCGGGGCCGAAGGAGACGTCCAGGTCCTCGAAGACGGGGCTGCCGTCGGGCCAGGCGAAGAAGAGGGACGTGACAGTGATGGAAGCAGACATACAGGACCTCGCGGTTGCTCGATGCGGTCAGGGGCAAACGCGTATCGAGACACCGGCGACCACGGACGGCCGAAAGAGCCCTGCGAGGAAGGGGGCATGAAAAAAGCCCTGCTCCGCCGGGGACGGCTCACCTGCCGAGGTCGCACACGGCACACACCAGTGGTGGGTGACACGGTGTCTCAGGACCTCAGAGGAGCAACGTCCTTCTCCGATCGACGGCAACAGAACCGTCATACACCGTACGAGCGCCGCTGAGCGCCGTCAACGAATTAACGTGACCCCCGGATCGCCCCGCCGATCGCACCGCACCAAGGAGACCTCGTGCCGCACGGTTCGCTCTCGCTCCCCGCCCGGCTGTGCCTGCTGGCCTGGGACTCCATGCCCGAGGCCATGGGCACCGCCCATCTGGTGCGGGCCGGGGCCCTCACCGAACTGGCCCGGCGTGGCCTGCTCACCGACGAGGACGGCATCGTCACCCCGGCCGACATGGACAGCCTCACCGCGGACCCGGTCCTCGACGGTCTCCTGGAACTCGTCCGCGAGTCCCTGCCGCACCGGTGGCGGACCTGGGTGACGCTGCACGCGCGCGTGACGTCCGACGCGGTACGCGAGCAGCTGACCGCCGACGGCTGTCTGCGGGCGGAGCGTAAACGGGTCCTCGGAGTCTTCCCGAGTGTGGATCACGTACTGGAACGCACCGACGTCGTGGAGTCGCTGCGGCAGGAGGCGCGAGGCCTTCTGGAGCGGACGCCGCCGGTCGCGGAGGTCTCGGAGGAGGAGGCGGCCGCCGTGGCCCTGGCGGTCGCGGCAGGGCTGCCCGCGCTGCTGCCGGACGGGGACCGAGAGCGTCACAAGGATCGGGTCGAGGAACTGATCGGACGAACAGGGGTGAGCGGGGTCCTGAGTGAGCTGTGCTCGGCCCTCGCGACCGTGCCGCATTGATGTCGGATTCCTGCCAGCCCCCGCCCTGCGACGGCTGGTTGGCTGAGGCGCATGACGACGACTCGGCGCGACCGCGCCCTCGCCTTCCGTGCCCTGCACGTCCCCGGTGATCCGCTGGTCCTGCCGAACGCCTGGGGCACCCCGAGCGCCCTCATCGTCGCGGACGCCGGTGCCGCGGCCGTAGCGACCACCAGCGCGGGCCTGGCCTGGGCCCTGGGCTTCGCCGACGGCGACCTGCTGGACCGTGACACCGCCCTCGCCGCCGTCGCCCGCATCACGGCCGCGGTGGACGTGCCGGTCAGCGCGGACATCGAGAGCGGCTATGCCAAGGACCCGGCGGGCGTCGCCGACACCATCCGCGCGGTCATCGAGGCGGGCGCGGTCGGCGTGAACATCGAGGACGCGCTCCACGAGCCGGGAGCACCGGCGTTGCGTCCCGTCGCCGAGCAGGCGGAGCGGATCGCCGCAGCCCGCACGGCCGCCGACGAGGCGGGCCTGCCCCTGTTCATCAACGCCCGGATCGACACCTACCTCCGGGGTCCCGCGGAAGTGGCCCCCACCCTCGAACGCGCCGAGGCCTTCCTGGCCGCGGGAGCCGACGGGGTCTTCGTCCCTGGAGCGGTCGACCCGGGGACGGTGGAGCTCCTCGTCGACGGCGTCGACGGACCGCTGAACGTGATGGCCGGCCCGGGCGCGCCGTCCGTCCCGGAGCTGGCCGCCCTGGGCGTCGCCCGTGTGAGCACCGGCTCCGCCATCGCCCAGGCCGTCCATGCCCTGGTGCGTGCTGCCGCGCGGGAACTGCTGACGGCGGGGACCTACGGGTCACTGGCCGGCGGGCTGGACTACGGCGAGCTCAACACCCTGCTGGGCGGGGCGTGTTGACGCTCAGGCGTCCCGCATCAGCTCCGCCAGGCCGTTGTCCAGGTCCAGCTGCAGGTGCTCCAGGCCGACGGGTACCAGCTCGTTCGCCGCGCCGAGGAAGCGCCGTACCTCCTCCGAGCGCACATGTACCACGGCCGTGCCCTCGGGGGCGTGGAACTCCAGGACGGTGCGGTCGTACCCGTACGGCCGTACCCGGACGTCGCCGTGCCCCTCCGGCTCCTCGAGGCCTGCCGAAAGAAGTTCGCGCGAGAAGGTCCAGCAGACCTCCACGCCCTCCAGCGTGGCAGGCGCCGGGAAGGTCATTCTGACCGCGAACGGGTCGCGGCGGTCGTAGTGCAGGGTGGCCGGGATGCTCGGCATACGCGGCGCGGCGGCCACGAGGCGGGCCTCGACGGGCTGATCGATGACAGTGGACAACGCCTTGCTCCCTTGCTGCGGCTGGACGGGCCTGGCGGAGTGATCGGACCGGGCACTGCTAGAGACGCCGGAACCGGCCGATCCGTGCACAGGAATGTCGAGTGACCTCCGTCACCGCGTTCATTCACAGAAGTGACGAGTCCCACCTCCCGTGCCCCGGTGGGCACTTGTGACCCGCGCGGCCCTCTGGACGCCGTCCGGCCGGTCGGCTAGCTTCGCCCGCCATGAGGCGCTCGGGGAAGACACGAGGGACGAGACGGACGGTTCGGGCGATGGCGGTGGTGGCCGTGTGCTCGGCGGCACTGGCGGCCCTGACCGCCGTACCGGCGCAGGCGCACGAGCCGGGACACCGGGCACCGCACTGGGAACTCAAGGACACCGGCAAGCCGGACGTTCGCTTCCGCGGGCTGTCGGCCGTGGGCCGGGACACCGCGTGGGTGGCGGGAACCGGGGGCACCGTGCTGCGCACCACCGACGGCGGGGCGAGCTGGCGCGACGTCTCCCCGCCCGGCGCCTCGGACCTGCAGTTCCGCGACATCGAGGCCTTCGACGCACGCCGGGCCGTGGTGCTGGCCATCGGCGAGGGCGAGGCGTCCCGCGTCTACCGCACCGACGACGGCGGCGCGACCTGGACCGAGTCCTTCCGCAACTCCGACGCGGCGGCCTTCTACGACTGCCTCACCTTCTTCGACTCCCGTCACGGCCTCGCGATGAGCGACCCGGTGGACGGCCGGTTCCGCATCCTGTCGACGAGCGACGGCGGCCGCTCCTGGAAGGTGCTCCCCGGCAAGGGCATGCCGGCCGCCCTCGACGGCGAGGCGGGCTTCGCGGCGAGCGGACAGTGCCTGGTCGCCTCCGGACCGTCGGACGTGTGGCTGGCCACCGGAGGCGGGGCACGCGCGCGTGTGCTGCACTCCCGTGACCGCGGACTGACCTGGACGGCCGCCGACACGCCGATCCCGGCCGGCGACCCCGCCAAGGGCGTCTTCGCGCTGGCCTTCCGTGACCGCGTCCACGGCCTCGTGGTCGGCGGCGACTACCGCCCCGACCAGGCCTCTCCGCAGGCCGCGGCCCGCACCGGCGACGCCGGCCGCACCTGGCAGCCGGCCGACCGGCCGCCGCCCGCCTACCGCTCCGGCGTGGCCTGGCTCCCGCACAGCCGCACCGCCGCCCTCGCCGTCGGCCCCACCGGAACCGACCTCACCACCGACGGCGGCCGCACCTGGCGGACGGTCGACACGGGCTCTTACGACACCGTGGACTGCGCCGGTCATGGCTGCTGGGCGGCGGGGGAGCAGGGGCGGGTGGCACGTCTGCAGCGGTGACGTGCCGGAATCCGGGTACCCGGTCGCCGACTGCGAAAGGAGTGAGCGACGATGCCCGCAGGTTCCAGCCCCAAGCGTGAACGTCAGTACGAGCACATCAAGGAGAGCGCCGAGGACCGTGGCGAGAGCACCGGACGCGCCAAGGAGATCGCGGCCCGCACGGTCAACAAGGAACGCGCCCGGTCCGGTGAGTCGGAGACCGCCAGCCGCAGCTCGACGAAGGACATGTCCTCCAGCAGGCGCGGCGGTCAGCGGTCGGGCAACCGGACCGGCTCCCAGGGGCCGACCCGGGACCAGCTCTACAACGAGGCCAAGCAGCGCGGTATCGAAGGCCGTTCGAACATGAACAAGGACCAGCTGCAGCGCGCGCTGAACTCGAAGAAGGGCTGAGCCGCGCGATTCAGCCCTCGGTCTCGCGGAACCGCTCCAGGGCCGGGGCCGTCCTCGTCGCGTCGAACTCGGTGACGCGGTACGCGCACACGCCGCCGGTGGCGAACGGGTCGCCGGCGGCGATCTCCTCGGCCTGGGCCCGGTCCTCGGCGAGGGCGAGGATGATCCCACCGTCGCGGGGGTTCCTGCGCCCGGCCAAGAGGAAGACGCCCTTGCCGAACTGCTCGTCCAGCCAGGCGACATGGGCCGGAAGCAGGGCGTCCACGGCGTCGAGCGGGGCGGTGTAGGTGAGTTCCAGTACGAACATGATCGCGAGCCTACGCAGCTTTGGCACGGGCCCGTAGGCTCGGTCCCATCATGACGACCGTACGCGCTCCCGCGGGCTGGCCCGCGACCGAGGACCAGGCCCGTGCCGTGCAGGACGAGTTGCGGGCGCGGGTGGTGCTGGACGAGACCGGGCCGCCGCCCGGTACGGGGCGGGTGACCGGCGTCGACGTGGCCTACGACGACGAGCTGGATCTCGTGGCGGCCGCCGCGGTGGTCCTGGACGCTGCGACCCTCGACGTGGTCGCCGAGTCCACCGCGGTCGGCCGCGTCTCCTTCCCGTACGTCCCCGGCCTGCTCGCCTTCCGCGAGCTCCCCACGGTCCTCTCCGCCCTGGAAAGCCTGCCGTGCGAGCCCGGCCTGGTCGTCTGCGACGGCTACGGCCTGGCCCACCCCCGCCGCTTCGGCCTCGCCAGCCACCTCGGGGTCCTGACCGGCCTGCCCGCCATCGGCGTCGCGAAGAACCCGTTCACCTTCGCCTACGACGACCCGCCCGCCCCGCGCGGCAGCGCCTCCCCGCTCCTCGCGGGCACGGAGGAGGTCGGCCGCGCCCTGCGCACCCGGGAGTCCGTCAAGCCGGTCTTCGTCTCCGTGGGCCACCGCGCCACCCTCGACAACGCCTGCGCCCACGTCCTCGCCCTGACCCCCACCTACCGCCTCCCGGAAACGACCCGCAGAGCGGACACCCTGTGCCGCCGGGCCCTGCGGGAGGCGATCTCGCCGGCCCAGCCGGTCGCGGACGCGGCGGCGGCCGATCCCACCCGGTCCTGGGGGCGCGCCTTGTTCGAAAGCCGGCGCGACCCGGTGACCTGGGCGGGCCGGGTGCTCGCGGCGGCGGCCGGCCCTGACCCGGAACCGGGCATACGGGCCGCCCTGGAACTGGCCGGCGAGCGCGACCGGTGGCACCGGGGGCGCGAGGTGTTCGAACTGGTGCGAGGGAGCAGGCCGCTCGACAGCGAGCAGCCCGCCGAGAGGGAGCGGATCCTGTTCCGGCTCGCGGAAGTGGTGGGCAAGCTCGCCCACAACGTGGCCGGGCCGCCGCCGTACTTCGACCACCACGCGGGATGGCAGATCGGCCCGCTGGCCTGGCGCTTCGCCACCATCACCGAGGACGCCGAGGCGAGGGAGCGGATCGTCGACGCCCTGGGGGAGCGGCCGCCGACTGAGTACCCGGACTGAGTATCCGTACGGATGTGGGCGCACATGCCCGCTCGGCAGGCTTGGCCGCATGACGACGCACCGTGCCCGGGCCGCCAAGCCCCGGCCCCTCGCCGACCCGAACCGTCCCGTCGAGCGGGCCGTGAACCTCGCGCTGGTCCTCGCCGTGCTGGCGGGGCTGGGGTGGATCTGCGGGATGATCTACACCGTGGCCGGTTGGTCGCTGTAGGGCCCGTCAGCGGCTCGCGGCGACCCGGAAGGTGAGGCCGGCCCGGAGCAGCCGCTCGGTCAGGGCGTCGCCCATCGCGACCGCCGTGGTGACCTGGCCGGCCGTCTCCGGAAGGTCGTCGAGGGCCAGGGCCAGCGCCGACTCGGCGAACATCTTCGCCGTCTCGTCGTACCCGGGATCGCCGCCCGCGACCTCCGTGAACACCCGCCGGCCGCCGCCCTCGCCCACGAAACGCACCGAGAACCAGCTCTTGGCGCGCTTCTCCGCGCTCGGTCCGTCCCCCGGCTTGACCCGGTCGGACAACCAGCGCCGGGCGGGGGGCAGTTGGGCCGCCGTGACCAGCGCGCCCATCGCCGCCACCCCGCCCAGCGCCACCGGCAGACGCCGTACGGCCGCGTAGTGGCGGTAGCGGAAGTCAGGACCGTAGCGGTCGAGCGCCTTCGCCGACCGGTGCACGATCTGCGGGTCGATCGTCGGCAGCGGCAGCGCCCACGCGCCGATCTCCTTCGCGAACCGCGGCGCCCCCGTCGGCGCCGCCGCCCGCCGGCCCACCAGGCGCGGTTCGTGCCGCCGCCGGTCCCGTTCGGCGGCCAGCATCGGCCGCAGCCGGGAGAACTGGTTCAGCGCGGACGCGAACGTGCCGCCCGAGAAGGTGGCGTCGGCGGTGACGAACCCGTCGACCGTCAGTGGGACCCCCTCCGGCAGCTGCCGGACGGTGAAGTAGGCGCCCAGGTCGTGCGGGATCGAGTCGAATCCGCAGGCGTGCACCAGCCGGGCGCCGGTCTCCCGCGCGCGTGCGTCGTGCCGGACGTAGGTCAGGTCCACGAACTCCGGCTCACCGGTCAGGTCCAGGTAGTCGGCGCCGGTGTCCGCGCAGGCGGCGACGAGGTCCTCGCCGTAGCTCGTGTACGGCCCCACGGTCGTGGCCACCACGCGCGCGTGCTCGGCGAGTTCGCGCACCGAGTCCGGCTCGGCCACGTCCGCGCGCAGCAGCCCGACCTTCTCTGCGGCGGGCAGCCGTTCGCGCAGCTGCTCCAGCTTCCGCTCGCTGCGTCCCGCGATCGCCCAGCGCAGTCCCTCGGGGGCGTGCGCGGCGAGATACTCCGCGGTCAGCGTCCCCACGAAGCCCGTGGCTCCGAAGAGCACGATGTCGTACGGACGGTCCGTCCCGTTCAGCCTGCTCATGACACTCCTCGGTCCGCACCACGCGCCGTTGTCGGTGGCCGAGGCTAGCGTGAGGAGACGGCGGAGCCGACGCGGACCCCGACAATTGGCTAAGCGCTTGCTCGCCCAGGTCTTGTGTTCAGTGGAACGTGTTCTTAGCATCACTGGTGTTACATCAGTTGTGTCACAGCGCTGGGGGCTGGATGGCAACGGCAGGGACGCCGCCCGGGCAGGGCCCGCTCGCCGGCGTGCGCGTGGTCGAGCTGGCCGGCATCGGGCCGGGCCCGTTCGCCGCCATGCTCCTCGCCGACCTGGGCGCCGACGTCGTGCGCGTCGACCGCCCCGGCGGCGTGGGCCTCGCGATCAAACCCGAATTCGACGTCACCAACCGCAACAAACGCTCGGTGATCGTCGACCTGAAGGCCCCGGACGGCCCAGCGCGCGTCCTCGACCTGGTCGAACGTGCCGACATCCTCGTCGAGGGCTACCGCCCGGGCGTGGCGGAGCGCCTCGGCGTGGGTCCCGAGGCCTGCCACGCCCGCAACCCGGGGCTCGTCTACGGCCGCATGACCGGCTGGGGCCAGGACGGCCCGCTCGCCCCGCGCGCCGGCCACGACATCGCCTACATCGCCCTCACCGGCACCCTCGGCCTGATCGGCGAACCGGACCGGCCCCCGGCCGTCCCCGCCAACCTCCTCGGCGACTACGCGGGCGGCTCCCTCTACCTGGTCGTCGGCGTCCTCGCCGCCCTCCACCACGCGCGCGCGGGCGGTACCGGCCAGGTCGTCGACGCCGCCATCGTCGACGGCACCTCCCACCTCTCCGCGATGCTCCACGGCATGCTCGCCGCCGGCGGCTGGCAGGACCGGCGCGGCGCCAACCTCCTGGACGGCGGCTGCCCGTACTACGGCACCTACGAGACGGCCGACGGCGGGTACATGGCGGTCGGCGCCCTGGAACCCCAGTTCTACCAGGAGTTCGTGACCCTGCTCGGCCTTCCCGAGCACGCCGGCGACCGCAAGGACTGGACCCGCTGGGGCGAGCTGCGCGAGGCGGTCGCGGCCCGCTTCAAGTCCCGTACGCGCGACGAGTGGACGGCCCTGTTCCAGGGCACCGACGCGTGCGTGGCGCCCGTACTGTCGCTGCGCGAGGCCCCCGGCCACCCCCATCTGGCCGCCCGCGGCACCTTCACCGACCACGGCGGCATCACCCAGCCGGCGCCCGCGCCCCGCTTCTCCGCGACCCCGACGGCCGTGCGCACCGACCCCGCCCGGCCCGGCGCGGACACCGCCGACGTGGCGCGCGACTGGGACGTACCGGACCTCCTGAAGGGCCCCGCATGAAGCGGCTGATCTTCGCCCCCGAGCACGACGCGTTCCGCGAGACCGTGCGCGCCTTCCTGGCGAGAGAGGTGCTGCCCCACTACGCGCAGTGGGAGAAGGACGGCATCGTCTCCCGTGAGGCCTGGCGGGCGGCCGGCAAGCAGGGGCTGCTCGGGCTCGCCGTGCCCGAGGAGTACGGTGGCGGAGGCACCGCCGACTTCCGCTACAGCGCCGTCCTGGCGGAGGAGTTCACCCGCGCGGGCACACCCGGGCTCGCCCTCGGCCTGCACAACGACATCATCGGCCCCTACCTGACCTCGCTCGCCACCGAGGAGCAGAAGGCACGCTGGCTGCCCGGTTTCTGCGACGGCACGCTGATCACCGCGATCGCCATGACCGAGCCCGGCGCCGGCTCCGACCTCCAGGGCATCCGCACGCACGCGGAGGACCGCGGCGACCACTGGGTGCTCAACGGCTCCAAGACGTTCATCTCCAACGGGATCCTCGCCGACCTGGTGATCGTCGTCGCGAGGACGACCCCCGAGGGCGGTGCGCACGGGCTGTCGCTGCTGGTCGTCGAGCGGGACACGGAGGGCTTCGAGCGGGGCCGCAACCTCGACAAGATCGGCCAGAAGGCGCAGGACACGGCCGAGTTGTTCTTCCACGACGTGCGCGTTCCCAAGGAGAACCTGCTCGGCGAGCCGAACGGCGCCTTCGGCCACCTGATGACGAACCTCGCGCAGGAGCGCCTCAGCATCGCGGTCTCCGCCATCGCCGCCGCCGAGCACCTGCTGGAGATCACCACCGCGTACGTCAAGGAGCGCGAGGCCTTCGGCCGGCCGCTCGCCACCAAGCAGCACGTCCGGTTCGAGATAGCGGAGATGGCCACCGAGTGCGCTGTCACCCGGACCTTCCTCGACCGCTGCATCGAGGACCACTCGAACGGTGAACTCGACGCCGTGCACGCCTCCATGGCCAAGTGGTGGGCGACCGAACTGCAGAAGCGGGTCACCGACCGCTGCCTCCAGTTGCACGGCGGCTACGGCTACATGAGCGAGTACCCCGTCGCCCGGGCCTTCACCGACGGCCGTATCCAGACCATCTACGGCGGGACCACCGAGATCATGAAGGAGATCATCGGCCGTTCCCTGCTGGGCTGACCCTCACCCTCGAAAGGCGTTCCACGTGAGCACCGAAGCGTATGTGTACGACGCGATCCGCACCCCGCGCGGTCGCGGCAAGGCCAACGGCGCCCTGCACGGCACCAAGCCCATCGACCTGGTCGTCGGCCTGATCCACGAGATCCGCGGCCGCTTCCCGGACCTCGACCCGGCCGCGATCGACGACATCGTGCTCGGCGTCGTCGGCCCGGTCGGCGACCAGGGCTCCGACATCGCCCGCATCGCCGCGATCGCCGCCGGGCTGCCGGACACGGTGGCGGGCGTGCAGGAGAACCGCTTCTGTGCGTCGGGCCTGGAGGCGGTGAACATGGCCGCCGCCAAGGTCCGCTCCGGCTTCGAGGATCTCGTCCTGGCGGGTGGCGTGGAGTCCATGTCGAGGGTGCCGATGGCCTCCGACGGGGGCGCCTGGTTCAACGACCCGATGACCAACCTGGCCGTCAACTTTGTGCCGCAGGGCATCGGCGCCGACCTGATCGCCACCATCGAGGGCTTCTCCCGCCGGGACGTCGACGAGTACGCGGCCCTGTCCCAGGAGCGGGCGGCCACGGCCGTCAAGGAGGGCCGCTTCGACCGCAGCGTCGTCCCGGTGAAGGACCGCAGCGGCCTGACCGTCCTCGACCACGACGAGCACCTGCGCCCGGGCACCACCGCCGACTCCCTCGCCAAACTGAAGCCGTCCTTCGCGGACATCGGCGACCTCGGCGGCTTCGACGCCGTCGCGCTGCAGAAGTACCACTGGGTGGAGAGGATCGACCACGTCCACCACGCCGGCAACTCCTCCGGCATCGTCGACGGCGCCTCCCTGGTCGCCATCGGCACCGAGGAGATCGGCGAGCGCTACGGGCTCACCCCCCGCGCGCGGATCGTCTCCGCGGCCGTTTCCGGCTCCGAGCCGACCATCATGCTCACCGGCCCCGCGCCCGCCACCCGCAAGGCGCTCGCCAAGGCCGGGCTGACCATCGACGACATCGACCTCGTCGAGATCAACGAGGCCTTCGCCGCCGTCGTCCTGCGCTTCGTCAGGGACATGGGCCTCTCGCTGGACAAGGTCAACGTCAATGGCGGCGCGATCGCGCTGGGCCACCCGCTCGGCGCCACCGGCGCGATGATCCTCGGCACGCTCGTCGACGAACTGGAGCGCCAGGACAAGCGCTACGGCCTCGCCACGCTCTGCGTGGGCGGCGGTATGGGCATCGCCACCGTCGTCGAGCGCATCTGACCCCCTCCCACGGATCACACGGAGCACACCCCTCATGAGCACTGAGCCCACCACCATCCGCTGGGAACAGGACCGCACCGGCGTCGTCACCCTCGTCCTCGACGACCCCGACCAGTCCGCGAACACCATGAACCAGGCGTTCCGCGACTCCCTCGCCGTGATCACCGACCGTCTGGAGGCCGAGAAGGACTCCATCCGCGGCATCATCCTCACCTCCGCCAAGAAGACCTTCTTCGCGGGCGGCGACCTGCGCGACCTCATCCGCGTCACGCCCGAGACCGCGCAGGACCTCTTCGACGGCGGCATGGCGGTCAAGCGGAACCTGCGCCGCATCGAGACCCTGGGCAAGCCGGTCGTCGCGGCGATCAACGGCGCGGCCCTCGGCGGCGGTTACGAGATCGCCCTCGCCTGCCACCACCGCATCGCCCTCGACGCGCCCGGCTCCAAGATCGGCTGCCCCGAGGTCACCCTGGGGCTGCTGCCCGGCGGCGGCGGAGTCGTCCGCACGGTCCGCCTCCTCGGCATCGCCGACGCGCTCCTGAAGGTGCTGCTCCAGGGCACCCAGTACGACCCACGGCGCGCGCTCTCCCAGGGTCTCGTCGACGAAGTCGTCGACACCCCCGAGG
This sequence comes from Streptomyces sp. NPDC005799, assembly GCF_040630525.1. NCBI lineage: Bacteria > Bacillati > Actinomycetota > Actinomycetes > Kitasatosporales > Streptomycetaceae > Streptomyces > Streptomyces sp. NPDC005799. The sequence continues at coordinate 16,906 of NZ_JBEXXQ010000060.1, read as the reverse complement.
AGTTGCTGACCCGGGCCCGCGCCTTCATCGACGCCCACCCCGAGTCGCAACAGCCCTGGGACAAGCCCGGCTACCGCATCCCCGGCGGCACCCCCGCCAACCCCAAGTTCGCGGCCAACCTGCCCGCCTTCCCGGCCAGCCTGCGCAAGCAGACGGGCGGCGCCCCCTACCCGGCCCCGCGCAACATCCTCGCGGCGGCCGTCGAGGGCTCCCAGGTCGACTTCGAGACCGCCCAGGTCATCGAAGCCCGCTACTTCGTCGAACTGGCCGCGGGCCAGACCTCGAAGAACATGATCCAGGCGTTCTTCTTCGACCTCCAGGCCGTCAACTCCGGCGCCAACCGCCCCCAGGGCGTCGAGCCGCGCCAGGTCCGCAAGGTCGCCGTCCTCGGCGCCGGGATGATGGGCGCCGGCATCGCCTACTCCTGCGCCCGCGCCGGCATCGAGGTCGTCCTGAAGGATGTCTCCCTCGAGGCCGCGGTCAAGGGCAAGGGCTACTCCGAGAAGCTGTGCGCCAAGGCCGTCTCCCGGGGCCGTACCACCCAGGAGAAGGCCGACGCCCTGCTGGCCCGCATCACCCCCACCGCCGATCCCGCCGACACGGCGGGCTGCGACGCGGTGATCGAGGCCGTGTTCGAGAACCCCGAACTCAAGCACAAGGTCTTCCAGGAGATCCAGCACATCGTCGAGCCGGACGCCCTGCTGTGCTCCAACACCTCCACCCTGCCCATCACCGCGCTGGCCGAAGGCGTCGAGCGCCAGACGGACTTCATCGGACTGCACTTCTTCTCGCCGGTCGACAAGATGCCGCTCGTCGAGATCATCAAGGGCGAGCGCACGGGCGACGAGGCCATCGCCCGCGCCTTCGACCTGGTCCGCCAGATCAAAAAGACCCCGATCGTCGTCAACGACTCCCGGGGCTTCTTCACCTCGCGTGTGATCGGACACTTCATCAACGAGGGTGTCGCGATGGTCGGCGAGGGCATCGAGCCCGCGTCGGTGGAACAGGCGGCGGCCCAGGCGGGCTATCCGGCCAAGGTGCTGTCCCTGATGGACGAGCTCACGCTCACCCTCCCGCGCAAGATCCGCAACGAGTCGAAGCGGGCCGTGGAGGAAGCGGGCGGTACCTGGGCCACGCACCCGGCCGAGGCGGTCATCGACCGCATGGTCGACGAGTTCGGCCGCACCGGCCGCAGCGGGGGAGCGGGCTTCTACGACTACGGCGACGACGGCAAGCGCGCGGGTCTGTGGCCGGGCCTGCGCGAGCACTTCACCAAGCCGGGCCACCAGATCCCGTTCGAGGACATGCAGGAACGCATGCTCTTCTCCGAGGCCCTCGACACGGTCAGGCTCCTGGAGGAGGGCGTCCTGACGTCCGTCGCCGACGCCAACATCGGGTCGATCTTCGGCATCGGGTTCCCCGGCTGGACGGGCGGTGTCCTGCAGTACATCAACGGATACGACGGCGGCGCCGGGGCAGGTGTCGGACTGCCCGGTTTCGTCGCCCGCGCGCGGGAGCTGGCGGACCACTACGGGGAGCGTTTCACCCCGCCGGCCCTGCTGGTGGAGAAGGCGGAGAAGGGGGAGCGCTTCACGGACGCCTGACGGGGCGGACCGGCGACGGGGTGGGGGCCGTCGTGGGGTGAGGGCCGTCGTGGGGTGAGGGCCGTCGTGGGCAAGCCGTACAGCTTGGCCGTACGGCGCCTTGCCTCCGGCGCCCGACCCCCGCACCCTGATCCGTGAACCGGTCCCGAGGTCCCCCCCCGGAGGAGCCCCCCATGGGATACCGTCCCGCCCTCGCCGTCCTGGACATCCTGCGCGACGAGGGCGTGGACCGCGTCTTCGGCAACCCCGGCACCACCGAACTGCCGTTCCTGGCAGCCCTGTCGGACACCTCCGACGCACCCGATTACGTGCTCGGCGTCCACGAGGGCTCCGTGGTCGCCATGGCCGACGGCTACGCCCGCGGCACCGGGCGCCCCGCCTTCGTCAGCCTGCACATCGCGGCGGGCCTCGCCAACGGCCTCATCGGCCTGCTCAACGCCCGCCGCTCCCGCACCCCCCTCGTCGTGACGGCCGGCCAGCAGGACCGCCGTCACCTCCAGCAGGACCCCATGCTCTCCGGCGACGTCATCGCCATCGCCACCCCCGCCGTGAAGGCGGCGTACGACATCCAGCACGCCCACGACCTCCCGCTCGCCCTCCGCCGGGCCTTCGCCCTCGCCGTACGGCCCCCCGCCGGACCGGTGTTCCTGTCCGTCCCCACGGACCTGTACGCCGAGGACATGGAGGTCGACGTCCCGGCCCGCACCCCCACGCCACCGCTCGCCCCGGCCGCCGGCCTGGACCGCGCCGCCCTTCTCCTCGGCGCCGCCACCCGCCCCGCGATCGTCGCCGGGGACGGCGTCGGCCGCGAGGGTGCCCTCGACGCACTGGTCCGCACGGCGGAGGCGTGCGGAGCCGTCGTCCACCACCAACCCATGAGCGACTGCCTGAACTTCCCCACCACGCACCCCCTGTACGCCGGCATGCTGCCGCCCCGGCACGACGCCATCCGCGCCGCCCTCGCCCCGTACGACACCGTGCTGATCGCCGGAGCGCACGCCTTCACCCCGCACGCCTACACCCCCGGTCCGGCACTTCCGCCCGGTCTCACCGTCGTCCAGCTCGACTCGGACCCGGACGAGATCGGCCGCAACTTCCCGGCCGCCGCGGGGCTGGTGGGCGCCCTCGCCCCCTCCCTGGACCATCTCGCCGAACTCCTGCGCGAGCGCGTCCCCGCCCACACCGCCAAGTCCCGCACGCTCCGCGTCGGCGAACAGCACACCGCCGAACGCGACAGCACCGAGTCGGCCGCCCGCGCCGCCTACTCCCCGGCCCCCCTCGCCCCCTGGGCCGCCGCCCACGCCGTGGCCCGCGGACTCCCGCCCGACGCCGTGGTCGTCGAAGAGGCCATCACCGTCGGCCTGTTGGTCCGCCGTCTCGTCCGCCTCGAACGCCCCGGCAGCTACACCCACACCGTGGGCGGCGGGCTCGGCTGGGGCATCGGCGCCGCGGTCGGCCGCGCCCTCGCCGAACCCGGCCGCCCGGTCGTCGCCGTCCTGGGCGACGGCTCCAGCCTGTTCGGCCTGCAGGGCCTGTGGAGCGCGGCCCGCCAGAACGCCCCCGTCCTGTTCGTCGTCATGAGCAACGGCGCCTACCGCACCGTGCAGGAGACCTACGAGGCGATGGGCCACCAGGGCCCCTGCCCGGGCACCGACCTGGGGCACCTCGACTTCACCCAGGCGGCCCGATTCTTCGGCGTCGACGCGGTACGGGCGGACAGCGCCGATCATCTGCGCGAACTCGTCGCGGGCGCGGGCGGCTTGACGGGCCCGCTGCTGGTCGACGTACCCCTACGGACGTGATCGGGCCCGCGCGGGTCAGGCAGGCCGGCCGTCCTGCGCGTCCGTGAGCCAGCCCAGCACCTCTTCCTTCAGCGAGCGCTGGAACGTCGTCAGCAGCGCCTGCACCACCAGCGGCTGCATGTGCGCGGACAGCGACTTCACGTCCTCCTCGGCCCGCTCCGACACCTCGCCCCGGAACAGCTGTGACAGCTCGTGCGCCGCCGCCCGCGAGTGCTCGATCAGCACCGTGCGCGCGGCCAGGATCGCCTCCTCGGACAGCGGTACGTCCAGCAGCTGCACGGCGAGCCGCAGCAGGCCCGAGTCGACGCGGTAGGCGTCCCCGTCGGCCCGTACCACGCCCATCGCGGCGAGCCGCTCGACCTCGTCCCCGCTCAGCGCCCGCCCCGCCCGGCGCCGCAGCTCCTCGGGCGTCACCGTCTCCACGGTGTCCGGAGCCCAGGAGGCCACCACCGCCCGGTGGATCGCCAGGTCGTGATGGCTCAGGTCGGCCGGCAGCTGCTCCATGTAGCGCTCGATCGCCGCCAGCGTCATGCCCTGATGCTGCAGCTCCTCGATCAGCGCCAGCCGCGCCACGTGCTGCGGCCCGTAGTGACCGACCCGCCGCGGACCGATCACCGGGGGCGGGAGCAGGCCCTTGGTGCTGTAGAACCGGACCGTGCGGACCGTGATGCCGGCCCGCGCGGCCAGTTCGTCGATGGTGAGCGTCGGCTCCCCGGTGTCGGTCGTCATGTGCAGCAGTATCGCTGTCACACCAGTGCTGCGAAACCTTGTGCCGTCCTCGCCCTGATGTGGAACGACCCCGAGGTGGGCCGCAAAACCCTGCTCCTGATCCCGGTGATCGCCGCGATGCTGGTAGCGGGTTGGTTCGGCGTCCGCCGCCGCGTCGAAGCCGGCGCGGACAGGGAACAGCCGACGCGATGACCAGGGGCCCGCTGTCAGTGCCGGGCCGTACGCTGGCGTCATGTCGGAGATCGCTTACGTCCGGGGTGACGCCACCGTTCCGTCGGTCAAGGGCGTCAAGGTGATCGCCCACGTCTGCAACGACATCGGGGGATGGGGCAGGGGATTCGTGCTCGCCGTGTCCCGCCGCTGGCCGGAGCCCGAGGCCGCCTACCGCGCCTGGCACCGGGGCCGCGCGGGAAACGACTTCGGGCTGGGCGCGGTCCAGTTCGTCCAGGTCGAGCCGTACGTGTGGGTCGCCAACATGATCGGACAGCGCGGAATCAGAACGGGCAGTAAGGGTGTCCCCGTACGCTACGAGGCCATCGACACGGCCCTCGCCGGCCTCGCCGACAAGGCCCTGGAACTAGGCGCCTCCGTCCACATGCCCCGCATAGGCTGCGGTCTGGCAGGCGGCAAGTGGTCGCGGATCGAGCCCCTGATCACCGAGCGCCTGACAAAACGTGGCATCGAAGTCACCGTGTACGACCACAGCGCCCCATAGGGGCGCGGGGCTGCGTCTGATATGCGGCTACGGCCGCGCGAGCGCGACCAACCACAACGGCCCCGCAGCCCCCACCCAACCGAACCCGGCACCCCCTCAGTGCACGCTGTTGGTAGCCGCGATCTTCTTCCAGGACTTCGGCCGCACAGCGACCGCGGAACCAGTGATCGCCGCCCCCCGCGCCGCACGCGCCGCCGGCTTGGACGGCTGGAACAGCCACGTGTCGAACAACGCCCCCAGCGACTTCCCCGACACCCGCTCCGCATACGCCTCGAAGTCGGCCACGGAAGCGTTGCCGTACGCGTGCTCCTGGGGCCACCCCTTCAGAATGGCGAAGAACGCATCGTCACCGACCGCGTTCCGCAACGCCTGGATCGCCAGCGCCCCTCGGTCGTAGACAGCGATGTCGAACTGGTCGTCCGGCCCCGGATCCCCCGGCTTGACGGTCCAGAACGCGTCGTCGGCCGGATGCGAGTCGTACACGTAGTCGGCCAGTTCCTGCGTCGTCCCCTCACCCTCGTGCTCGGACCACAGCCACTGCGCGTACCGCGCGAACCCCTCGTTGATCCAGATGTCCTTCCAGCCCTTGAGCGACACGCTGTCCCCGTACCACTGGTGCGCCAACTCATGGACGACCACGGACGTGTTGGCGCCGTTCGCGAACTGCTTCGGGCTGTAGTACACGCGCGTCTGCGTCTCCAGCGCGTACCCGGTGGTCGTGTTGGGCACGTACCCGCCCGCCGAACTGAACGGATACGGCCCGAAATAGCCGCTCAGCCAGTCGACGAGCTCCCCGGTGCGTTCCACGCTCGCCCGCGCGGCCCCGTCGTTGTCGCCGAGGTCCTTGCTGTAGGCGTTGACGACCGGTACCCCGTCCTCGGAGGTGCCCGTCGTGATGTCGAACTTCCCGATCGCCAGCGTGGTGAGGTACGTCGCCTGCGGCTTGTTCTCCCGCCAGTTGTACTGCGTCCAGCCGAGCTTCGAACTCGTCGACTGCAGCAGCCCGTTGGAGATGACCTGCGTCCCGTCCGGCACCGCCACCGACACGTCGTACGTCGCCTTGTCGAGCGGGTGGTCGTTGCTCGGGTACCACCACCAGGCCGCCTCGGGCTCGTCCGCGGCGATCGCCCCGTCCGGCGTCCGGTGCCAGGTGTTGAAGCCGTACGCGCTCTTCGTCGACGGCACCCCGCTGTAGCGCACGACCACGGTGATCGACGTGCCCTTGTCCAGCGGCGTCTTCGGCGTGATCACCAGCTCGTGCTGGCCCGATGTGGTGAAGGAGGCCTTCGCGCCGTTGACCCGCACCTCGCTGACGTCCAGCAGGAAGTCCAGGTCGAAGCTCGACAGGTCCTGCGTGGTCTTCGCGAGGATCGTCGCGGTGCCCTCCAACTCGTCGGTGGCGGGCTGGTACTGCAGGCGCAGGTCGTAGTGGGAGACGTCGTATCCGCCGTTGCCGTAGGCCGGGTAGTAGGGATCGCCGATGCCCGGAGCGCCGGGGGTGTGGCTCGCGGCCGACGCCGGGATCGCCAGCATCAGGGTGGCTGCGGCGAGGGCGCCCGGCGCGATGATTCTGCGGTGCACGAAAGCTCCAAGTGGTAGGGGCACATGGGTCTGTTCGGATGTGCGGAGCCTATTGAGTCCCTGTGGGACGGAGCATGTCCATGGCCGCATGTGTCACACGATCGCCATTCGGCCGTCACGCGCGATACCGCGCCAGGGGCGTCATTCGGCCACACCCGCCCCACATGGCCGTCTACTGCCCTCTTCTGCACGGGAGTTGACCGATGTAGCGTCCCGCGCATGCCGACACGCACGCGCTTCACGACCTGGAGACCGCTCGCGACGGCGGCCATCGCCGTCCTGATGGCAGCCTTCCTCACCCCGGTGGCGGCCCACGCGGCCCCACGGAAGAGCCAACCCGTCTACTCCTATGCGAACGCCATCCGCGAGGCCGTATGGGTGGACACCGGCCTCGACGCGGACGGCGACGGGAAGACCGATCGTGTGGCCGTGGACATCGTCCGCCCTCGCGAACCCGCCCAGCACCACCGCCGGGTCCCGGTCATCATGGACGCCAGCCCCTACTACTCCTGCTGCGGCCGAGGCAACGAGAGCCAGAAGAAGACGTACGACGCGAACGGCGACGTCGTCCAGATGCCGCTCTTCTACGACAACTACTTCGTCCCGCGCGGCTACGCCTTCGTCGGTGTGGACCTCGCCGGCACCAACCGCTCCGACGGCTGCGTGGACGTCGGCGGCCGCAGCGACATCCAGTCCGCGAAGGCCGTCGTCGACTGGCTGAACGGCCGTGCCAGGGCGTACACGACGCGCGCCGGAACCGTCCGCGCCACGGCGAACTGGACCAACGGCAGGACCGGCATGATCGGCAAGAGCTGGGACGGCACCATCGCCAACGGCGTCGCCGCCACCGGCGTCAGGGGCCTGCGGACCATCGTCCCGATCAGCGCCATCTCCTCCTGGTACGACTACTACTTCGCCAAGGGCGCCCCCCTCTACGACTCCGGCCCCGACTGGCTCTCCGACTACGTCGAGAGCCCCGACGCCCGGGCCCGGTGCGCGGCCGTCCAGCAGAGGATCGTGGCCGGGGCTCCGCGCACCGGCGACTGGACGCCGTTGTGGACCGAGCGGGACTACGTCAAGGACGCCGGCAAGGTGCGGGCGAGCGTCTTCCTGGTGCACGGCATGCAGGACCTCAACGTCCGCACCAAGCACTTCGGGCAGTGGTGGGACGCGCTGGCCAAGCACGGCGTCGAGCGCAAGATCTGGCTCTCCCAGACCGGCCACGTCGACCCCTTCGACTACCGGCGCGGCGCCTGGGTCGACACCCTGCACCGCTGGTTCGACCACGAACTCCTCGGCTACGACAACGGCGTCGACCGTGAGCCGATGGCCGACATCGAGCGCCACCCGGACCAGTGGGTCACCTCCACGGTCTGGCCGCCGCGGGGCACGGCCACCACGACTCTGCGTCCGGCCGCCGGAACCCAGCCGGGCGTCGGCGCCCTCGGTCCGACCCGCGGCTCCGGCACGGCGACCTTCACCGACAACCCCCGGCTGAGCGAGACCGACTGGGCGGCCCAGATCGACAGAACGACCCCTGACAAGGCCGGTTTCATCACCAAGCCCCTCACGCGCGACCTGCGTCTGTCCGGCTCCTCGAAGGTGACGGTCACCGCGACCCCGACCACCCCGACGGCCCACCTCTCCGCCGTCCTGGTCGACCTCGGCCCCGACACCGTCCGGGACTACGCGGACGCCGCCGAGGGCATCACCACCCTCACCGACCGCTCCTGCTGGGGCGCGAGCACCTCGGGCGACAGCGCCTGCTTCCGCAACACCGCGGCCAAGAAGGCGAGCGTCGACTACACCGTGTTCAGCCGCGGCTGGGCGGACCTCGGCAACTACGCCTCCGACCGCAAGGGCGTCCCGCTCACCCCGGGCAAGGCGTACACCATCACCCTGGACCTCGCGGCCAGCGACCATGTCGTCCCGGCCGGCCACCGTCTCGCGCTGATCGTCGCGGGCACCGACAAGGACCTCATCGACCCGCCGGCCGACAAGCCGACCCTCACCCTGGACCTGTCCCGCACCTCGGCCCGCGTCCCGCTCGTCGGCGGCGCGGCGGCCTTCGCCCGGGCCACCTCGGGCAAGGCGTCGGCGACCGCGTCACCCCGGCGCCTGGACGGCGTACGCGAGCCGAGCGGCACGCATCGCGTTCCCGGCCCCGCGGGCCAGGACGGCTGAGCGCGCGTAGGGCGGCCGGGGCCACCGCTCCGGCCGCCCGCGGCACGCGCTCCCCACCGGCGGCAGCGGAATGCCCCATGCCGTGCACGGAGTGTTTCCGGGGCGGGAATACTCACAGCATGTCTGCCGAGTACGCGACCTTCGGCCTGGCACCGGCGATGCGTGCCGGTGACGTCCTCGCCAACGGTGACTACCAGGTGCACCGGGACTTCGTGGACTTCCTCGTCGACGGACGTCCGCTGCTGTTCCGGCTCTCCGATCTCGACGCCGTCTCCCCACTCGCCTCCGACATCCCGCCCGCCCTCTTCACCGAGCAGGTCCGCGGTCTGCTGCTGGAGGCCCAGGCGCCGCTTCCGGGTGGCCGTCACATCGTCTACGGCTGCCCCGAGTGCGCGGACCTCGCCTGCGGTGCCGTCACCGCGGTCATCGACCGGGACGGCGAGGACTACGTCTGGCGGGACTTCGCCTGGCAGACCGACGAGCACGCCGACCTGGAGCTCAACGGCTACCACGGCATAGGGCCGTTCCGGTTCCGGGGCGCCGAGTACCGGCAGGCCCTGCTCGCCGCCGAGGCACGGGGCGGGCGGCGCCGCGTCCTGCTGATCGGCGCCCGCGTCGCCGTACTGGCCAAGCTCGCGGCGGCCCTGCGCACCATCGGCATCGGCGCCGACATCGCCCATGACGCGACCGACGTCCACGCCGACGAACTGCGCGCCTACGGAGCCGTCGCCTTCGGCCGCGCGGTCACCCAGGAGGAACGGGCCGCCGTGCGCCGCGCCTTCGAGCAGGCCGGCGTCCAGGTCGCCTACGTCGACGGCCTCGCCCCGATCATCCCGCTCCTGGTCGCCCAGATCGAGAACGCCCTGGACCGCAGCCCGGTGGAACAGCGCCGGCTGACCCGGCTGGTCGCCGCCGACGGTGAGGCGGGCATCGAGGTCACCTCCCCCTGCCGGGTGCGCCTCACCGCGTACCGCCTGGACCGCCTCTACCGCTCCCACGTCCTGGAGGTCTTCGACGGCGTCCTCGAACCGGGCCGGCACCGCATCGCCCTGGACGCCAAGGCGGTGCGAGGGGAGTCCTTCGTGGTGGCACGGACGACGGGCAGCGTGCTGGTGGAGGCCATGACACCCCGCTAGGTGCCTGTTGCGAAGGTCCCGTCGTCCGCCCGGAGGGCGGGCCCTGCGGCGTCAGCGGGGAGCGTGCCGGGCGTCGCGGGGCAGGCGGGACGTTCGCAACGGGCCCTGGGACCGCCCAGGGCTGTGGGACACCGGCGTCCCCGCCCACGGGAACCCCGACGCCTCCGATCCTCCCCGCCCGTTAGGATCGCCCCCTGTGACCGCCACTCTCGTCGCCAAGAACCTCGCCGCCGGGCACGGTGACCGCTCCCTGTTCTCCGGGCTCGACCTCGTCGTGGCCCCCGGCGACGTGATCGGGCTGGTCGGTGCCAACGGAGCGGGCAAGTCCACGCTGCTCAGGATGCTCGCGGGGCTGCTCGCGCCCGAGCAGGGCGAGCTGCGGCTGTCCCCGCCGACGGCGACCGTGGGGCATCTCCCGCAGGAGCCGGAGCGGCGGTCCGGCGAGACCGTCCGCGCCTTCCTCGCCCGCCGTACCGGCGTCGCCGAGGCCCAGCGCGTCATGGACGAGGCCACCCAGGCGCTGGTGGAGGGGGCGCCCGGCGCCGACGACGCCTACGCGACGAGCCTGGACCGCTGGCTGAACCTCGGCGGCGCCGACCTGGAGGAGCGGGCCGAGGAGGTCGCCGACTCACTGGGCCTCGCCGTCGACCTGGACCAGCCGATGTCCTCCCTGTCCGGCGGCCAGGCGGCCCGGGCGGGCCTCGCCTCCCTCCTGCTGTCCCGCTACGACGTCTTCCTCCTGGACGAGCCCACCAACGACCTCGACCTGGACGGCCTGGAACGTCTCGAACGCTTCGTCTCGGGTCTGCGCGCCGGCACCGTCGTCGTCAGCCACGACCGCGAGTTCCTCACCCGCACGGTCACCAAGGTCCTCGAACTCGACCTCGCGCAGCGCCAGATCAACCTCTACGGCGGCGGCTACGAGGCCTATCTGGAGGAGCGGGACGTCGCCCGCCGGCACGCCCGCGAGGACTACGAGGAGTACGCCGACAAGCACGCCGCCCTCCAGGACCGGGCCCAGACGCAGCGCTCCTGGATGGACAAGGGCGTGAAGAACGCGCGCCGCAAGGCGGGCAACGACAATGACAAGATCGGCCGCAAGTTCCGCAGCGAGGCCAGCGAGAAGCAGGCCGCGAAGGCCCGCCAGACCCAGCGCATGATCGAACGCCTCGAGGTCGTCGAGGAGCCCCGCAAGGAGTGGGAGCTGCGCATGGAGATCGCGTCGGCCCCGCGCTCGGGGTCCGTCGTGGCCACCCTGCGGGACGCCGAGGTACGGCGCGGCGACTTCACCTTCGGTCCGGTCTCCCTGCAGATCGACTGGGCCGACCGGGTCGCCGTGACCGGCGCGAACGGCGCCGGCAAGTCCACCCTGCTCGGCGCCCTGCTGGGCCGCGTCGCCCTGGACGCCGGCGCGGCCGCCCTCGGCTCCGGCGTCCTGGTCGGCGAGGTCGACCAGGCCCGCCGGCTGTTCCACGGCACGGAGTCCCTGCTGGACGCGTTCTCCGCCGCGGTTCCCGACACCGAACCGGTCGAGGTACGCACCCTCCTCGCCAAGTTCGGCCTGAAGGCGGAGCATGTGCTGCGCCCGGCGGCGACCCTGTCACCGGGGGAACGCACCCGCGCCGCCCTGGCGTTGCTGCAGGGCCGGGGCGTCAACCTGCTCGTCCTGGACGAGCCGACCAACCACCTCGACCTGCCGGCCATCGAGCAACTGGAGTCCGCCCTCGACTCCTACGAGGGCACCCTGCTCCTGGTCACCCACGACCGTCGCATGCTGGACGCGGTGCGTGTCACCCGCCGCCTGGAGGTGTCGGCGGGGAAGGTCACCGAACGCTAGCGGCTCGAGTCAGGGAGAGGCCATGGGACCTTCGGCGAAACGGCCGGCGGTGCGGATCAAGCACGAACAGGTCGTCGTCGCGCGGATGCGCGGCACCCAGGACCGCATCGCGGACGTGATCACCGCGTTCGCCGGAACCATGACCTTCGTCTATCTGCACGCCGCGTGGTTCGCGGTGTGGATCGTCTGCAACGAGGGGGCGTTCGGCAAGGGGGCCGTCTGGGACCCGTACCCCTTCGGCCTGCTCACCATGATCGTCAGTCTGGAGGCGATCTTCCTGTCCACCTTCGTCATGGTGAGCCAGAACCGCCAGGCCGCCCGCGAGAACGTCCGCGCCGACCTCGACTTCGAGACCAACGTCCGCTCGGAGGTCTGGGCCGTGCACATGGGCCGTGCGCTGGGCGTGGACCCGGTGGAGGTCGAACGCCGGGTCCAGGAACTGCTCGCGGAGAACCGCGCCCGGATGAACGGAACCGCTCCGCCCCCCGCGGGGAGCTGAGCGGCAACGGGCGGGGCCTCGCCCGCTCAGGCGCCCGCGCGCAGTCGCCGGGCCAGCCCCGGATAGTCGACGACACAGCCGTCCGCGTCGAACTCCAGGTCGCTGCGGAAGTCACCGGAGGCGAAGCGGACCTGCCCACCGCCATTGGTCCGGCCGAGGTGGGTGTACGTCTGCAGCGACGGCCGTACGACCAGTCCCGGCACCGACACCCACGCCATCAGCAACTCCCGCTCCCCGGGCTCCAGATGGAGGTCGTGCCGCAGCACCGGCATGGTGTTGGTGAGCGGGCACAGCCCCAGGTCGCAGTCGAGCGCGCCGTCGACACCGGGCAGCGGTTCGCCGTCCGCCGTCCACCGGCCGTGCCCGTCGTGCACCAGATCCAGGCTCCGCGCCCCCGCCTCCGTCTCCGCCGTCACCCGAAGCCGGCGCGTCACGAACCGCGCGCCGGTCTCGAGCTCGTACGTCACCCAGTACGGCTCCGGGACGGTCCCCACGGCCCGCCCACGGGCCCGCAGTTCACCGTCCCCGATGTCGAGCCAGGCGGTCTCGTAGCCCCGGCTGCCGACCACTTCCCAGGTGATGGCACGTGAAGCGGACATCACGGTCACGAACCCTTCGGCTACCGCTTCTTGGGATCGAGCAGACCCGCCTTGCGCAGGGCGTCGGCCATCGCGCTGTTGGCCGGCGGCGGTGCCTGACGAGAACCGCCACCGCCCGCGCCGCGTCCCTGCTGGCGCTGCTGGGGCGGACGCCCGCCCCGCTGGCGACGTTCACCCCCGTCGCCCTGCCGGCCGCCCTGCGCGGGCGGCTCGTCGTCCAGCCGCAGCGTGAGCGAGATCCGCTTGCGCGGGATGTCGACGTCCAGCACCTTCACCTTGACGATGTCCCCGGGCTTCACCACCTCGCGCGGGTCCTTCACGAAGTTCTTCGACATCGCGGAGACGTGCACCAGCCCGTCCTGGTGCACACCCACGTCGACGAACGCACCGAAGGCCGCCACATTGGTGACCACGCCCTCCAGCACCATCCCGGACGACAGGTCGGAGATCTTCTCGACGCCCTCCTTGAAGGTGGCCGTCTTGAAGGCGGGCCGAGGGTCACGCCCCGGCTTCTCCAGCTCCTTGAGGATGTCGGTGACCGTCGGCAGCCCGAACGTCTCGTCCACGAAGTCCACCGGCCGCAGCGAGCGCAGCACGCCCGTGTTCCCGATGAGCGAGGCCACCTCCTGCCCGGACGTCTTCACCATGCGCCGCACGACCGGATACGCCTCCGGGTGCACGCTGGACGCGTCCAGCGGGTCGTCGCCGCCCCGGATCCGCAGGAAGCCCGCGCACTGCTCGTACGCCTTGGGACCGAGCCGCGCGACGCCCTTCAGCTGGGTGCGGGACTTGAACGGCCCGTTGGCGTCCCGGTGGGCCACGATGTTCTCGGCGAGCCCGGAGGTGATGCCGGAGACCCGGGCGAGCAGCGGGGCCGACGCCGTGTTGACGTCCACGCCGACGCCGTTCACACAGTCCTCCACCACCGCGTCCAGCGAGCGCGACAGCTTCACCTCGGACAGGTCGTGCTGGTACTGGCCGACACCGATCGACTTCGGGTCGATCTTGACCAGTTCGGCCAGCGGGTCCTGCAGCCGGCGCGCGATGGACACCGCGCCGCGCAGCGACACGTCCATCTCGGGCAGTTCCTGCGAGGCGAACGCGGACGCCGAGTACACCGAGGCGCCGGCCTCGGAGACCATCACCTTGGTGAGATTCAACTCCGGATGTCTGGTGATGAGTTCACCGGCGAGCTTGTCGGTCTCGCGGGAGGCGGTGCCGTTGCCGATCGCGATCAGCTCGACCGCGTGCTCCTTGGCGAGGCGGGCGAGCTTGGCGATCGCCTCGTCCCACTTGTTGGCCGGGACGTGCGGGTAGATGACGTCGGTGGCGACGACCTTGCCGGTCGCGTCGACCACGGCGACCTTCACGCCCGTACGGAAGCCGGGGTCCAGGCCCAGCGTCGCGCGCGTGCCGGCCGGGGCGGCGAGCAGGAGGTCGCGGAGGTTGGCGGCGAACACCTGGACGGCCTCGTCCTCGGCGGCCGTCCGCAGCCGCAGCCTCAGGTCGATGCCGAGGTGCACCAGGATGCGGGTCCGCCAGGCCCAGCGGACCGTGTCGGTCAGCCACTTGTCGGCCGGCCGGCCCCGCTCGCCGATCCCGAACCGCGAGGCCACGATCGCCTCGTAGGACGAGGGCCCGTCCGTCGGCTCCTCCGGCTCCAGGACGAGGTCGAGGACCTCCTCCTTCTCGCCGCGCAGCATCGCCAGGACGCGGTGCGAGGGCAGCTCGGTGAACGGCTCGGCGAAGTCGAAGTAGTCGGCGAACTTGGCGCCCGCCTCCTCCTTCCCCTCCCGCACCTTCGCCGCCAGCCGCCCGCGCACCCACATCCGCTCGCGCAGCTCACCGATCAGGTCGGCGTCCTCCGCGAACCGCTCTGTGAGGATCGCCCGCGCGCCGTCGAGGGCGGCCTGCGGATCGGCGACGCCCTTGTCGGCGTCGACGAATGCGGCCGCGGCGGCGAGGGGTTCCACCGTCGGGTCTGCCAGCAGCCCCTCGGCGAGCGGCTCCAGGCCCGCCTCGCGCGCGATCTGTGCCTTGGTGCGCCGCTTGGGCTTGTACGGCAGGTAGATGTCCTCCAGGCGCGCCTTGGTCTCGGCGGCCCGGATCTGCGCCTCCAGCTCGGGGGTGAGCTTGCCCTGCTCACGCACCGAGTCCAGGATCGCCGTCCGCCGTTCCTCCAGCTCCCGCAGATAGCGCAGCCGCTCCTCGATCGTGCGCAGCTGCGCGTCGTCGAGCATCTCGGTCGCTTCCTTGCGGTAGCGGGCGATGAAGGGCACTGTCGAACCGCCGTCGAGCAGTTCGACGGCGGCCCTGACCTGCCGCTCCCGTACGCCGAGCTCCTCGGCGATCCTGCCTTCGATGGACCCTGCTGCCGCAGACCCGGGTGTCGTCACGATCCCGTACCGCCTTCTCACTGAGGTTGCGCCGCAATTGTGGCAGGTGGCACCGACAGTCGGGGATCAGGGCGGCACCCGGCGGGCCGCGACGGGCGGGATCAGGCCCGGTGCCCCCGCGCGGAGCCCGAGGCCCCGCCGAAGAGCCGGGCCAGGGCCCGGAAGGGCAGCGTCACGACGGTGGCGATCGCGCCACCGATCTGGCGCAGTACGTCGGCTGTCGCACGGAACACGGAACTTCCCCTTTCCTCTCCCGGCCGCCACGGCCGGAGGCATGCGGGTACCCAGCTTCCGCGGCCCGCCCCTCGGATGGCAGGAAAGGTGGGGTGCTCGTCGTTGCGGCCATCGCAGGGGCGCCCAAGGATGGACGGTATGCGAACCGTCCTGGTCGTTCTCTTCGACGACGTGCAGAGCCTCGACGTCAGCGGCCCGGTGGAGGTCTTCAACGGCGCCGAACTGCACCGCCCGGGCACGTACCGGATCCGCACCGTCAGCGCCGACGGCCGGGCCGTACGGACCTCCAGCGGGCTCACCCTCGTACCGGACCACTCCTTCGCCGACGCCCCCGCCGCGCACACCCTGCTGGTCCCGGGCGGCGCGGGCACCCGCGACCCCGATCCACGGGTGGTGGACTGGCTGCGCGAGCACGGCCCGCGGGCCGAGCGGCTGGTGTCCGTGTGCACGGGCGCGCTGCTGCTGGCCGGGGCCGGCCTGCTGGACGGCCGCAGGGTGACCACCCACTGGTCGGTGTGCGGGAGGCTCGCCCGTGACCACCCGGCCGTCGAGGTCGACCCCGACCCCATCTACATCCGCGACGGACACCTCGCCACCTCCGCCGGCGTCACCTCCGGCATCGACCTGGCCCTCGCGCTGGTCGAGGAGGACACCGGCCGCGAGACCGCCCTGTCCATCGCCCGGCACCTGGTCGTCTTCCTGCGCCGGCCGGGCAACCAGGCCCAGTTCAGCGCCCAGCTCGCCGCGCAGACGGCCCGTCGTGAACCACTGCGGGAGGTCCAGCAGTTCATCACCGAGCACCCCGACGGCGACCTCGGCGTCGAAGCCCTCGCGGCCCGCGCGAGCCTGTCGCCGCGCCACTTCGCCCGCGCCTTCCAGGCCGAGACCGGCATGACACCCGGACGCTATGTCGACCGGGTCCGGCTGGAACACGCCCGGCGCCTGCTGGAGGACACCTCCGACGGGGTCGAGGAGATCTCCCGCGCCTGCGGCTACGGCACCTCCGAGGCCATGCGCCGCGCCTTCGTCAGGACCCTCGGCACGGCGCCCGCGGAGTACCGCCGCCGCTTCCGTCCCGTACCCACCGGCTGAAAGGCTCACGATGCAGATCGCCATCGTCCTCTACGACCGCTTCACCGCCCTCGACGCCGTCGGCCCCTACGAGACCCTCGGCCGGCTCCCCGACGCCGAACTGCTCTTCGTCGCCGAGCGGTGCGGCCCCGTACGCACCGACAACGGCACGCTCGCGCTGACCGCCGACCGGACGTTCGCCGACGTGCCGGCCCCCGACGTCGTGGTCGTCCCGGGCGGGCCCGGGCAGAGCCCGCAGATGGAGAACGCGGCCCTGCTCCAGTGGATCCGCGCCGCCGACGCCACCAGCACCTGGACCACGTCCGTGTGCACCGGCTCCCTGCTGCTCGCCGGGGCGGGCCTGCTGCGGGGGCGCCGCGCGACCTCGCACTGGCTCGCCCTGGACGAGCTGAAGCGGGGCGGGGGCGGCCCGCCGGGGGGGGGGGGGGTGGAGGGCCGGAACTAACTCACCCCCGCCGGGGTCTCCCCCCGCCACCCCCAGGGGCGCGCCCAGCGGGG
>NZ_JBEXXQ010000059.1:0-69822 GCF_040630525.1 Streptomyces sp. NPDC005799 | reverse complement strand
GGGGGGGGGCGGGGGCCCGCCACCGCCTAGTGCCATCCACACGGTTCCCCCCCCGGGGCCCCCCCCCGGGGGGGGGGGCGCCCCTCGTCGTCGTACCGCAGACCGCTAGCCCGCCGCGTCCTCCCGGCGCACCGACAGCAGGTCCTCCAGCTGCTCCTCCCTGGCCTGCGCGGCGACGAACAGCAGCTCGTCGCCCGGTTCCAGGGAGTCGTCGCGGGACGGGGTGAGGACCCGGGTGCCGCGGATGATCGTGACCAGGGAGGTGTCCTCCGGCCATTCCACGTCGCCCACCTGGGTGCCGGCGAGGGCCGACTCCTCCGGGAGGGTCAGTTCGACCAGGTTCGCGTCGCCGTGGCTGAAGCGCAGCAGGCGGACCAGGTCACCGACCGAGACCGCCTCCTCGACCAGGGCCGACATCAGACGCGGGGTGGAGACCGCCACGTCGACGCCCCAGGACTCGTTGAAGAGCCACTCGTTCTTCGGGTTGTTCACCCGGGCCACGACGCGCGGGACGCCGTACTCCGTCTTCGCCAGCAGGGAGACGACCAGGTTGACCTTGTCGTCGCCCGTCGCGGCGATCACGACGTTGCAGCGCTGGAGCGCCGCCTCGTCCAGGGAGGTGATCTCGCAGGCGTCGGCCAGCAGCCACTCCGCCTGGGGGACCCGCTCGACCGAGATGGCGGTCGGCGTCTTGTCCACGAGCAGGACCTCGTGGCCGTTCTCCAGCAGTTCGCCCGCGATCGAGCGGCCGACCGCGCCGGCACCGGCAATGGCGACCCTCATCAGTGACCGCCCTCCTCTTCGGGACCCTTGGCGAAGGACGCCTCGACCTTGTCGACCTCGTCGGTGCGCATCATCACGTGCACCAGGTCGCCCTCCTGCAGCACCGTCTGCGACGTGGGCAGGATCGCCTCGCCGAGCCGCGTGAGGAACGCCACGCGGACGCCCGTCTCCTCCTGGAGCCTGCTGATCTTGTGGCCCACCCAGGCGGTCGAGGTGTGCACCTCGGCGAGCTGGACACCACCGCTGGGGTCGCGCCACAGGGGCTCGGCGCCCGAGGGGAGCAGTCGGCGCAGCATCTGGTCGGCGGTCCAGCGGACCGTGGCGACCGTGGGGATGCCCAGGCGCTGGTAGACCTCGGCGCGGCGGGGGTCGTAGATCCGGGCCGCGACGTTCTCCACGCCGAACATCTCGCGGGCGACGCGCGCCGCGATGATGTTGGAGTTGTCACCGCTGGAGACGGCCGCGAAGGCGCCGGCCTCCTCGATGCCGGCCTCGCGCAGGGTGTCCTGGTCGAAGCCGACCCCGGTGACCCGGCGGCCGCCGAAGCCGGGGCCGAGACGGCGGAAGGCGGTGGGGTCCTGGTCGACCACGGCGACCGTGTGCCCCTGTTGCTCCAATGTCTGGGCCAGAGCGGAACCCACTCTTCCGCAGCCCATGATGACGATGTGCACGACCGTCCTTCCGGTGTCCAAAAACTACAGCTCAGCATCAGGGTCTCAGACCGACGCCCAAGCTACACACGCGCGGTAGGACGTCGGCACCCCTGTGCACGGTTGCCGTCACTCCCGGTGTCCCGGCGACGGCTGATGCTCCGCGCGCTCGCGAGTGTCAGGATTCCGAGGCCGACGAGGGTCGCGGCGGCGCCGATCACTTCCGCCGTGGCGTGCATGGGACCTCCGGAGGGCGGCTACGGCCGGGAAACGGGCGGGAGTCAGTCATATAGGCATGAAGGCCGGGCCGCCTGCGGAATCCGCAGCGGAAGCGCTTGTGGATTTCACCCGGTGAGCAGATGGAAGGCGGGGGACCGCCGCTCGGGCGTGTCGAGAGCGGGGGAGGGTGGTTGAGCACCCGTTCGAACGCCTACGATGCTCTGTTGTGTCCAAACTGACCGACGTGCCCAAACGGATCTTGATCGGGCGCGCACTGCGCAGTGACCGGCTGGGCGAAACGCTCCTGCCGAAGCGCATCGCCCTCCCCGTCTTCGCCTCCGACCCGCTGTCCTCCGTGGCCTACGCCCCCGGAGAGGTGCTGCTGGTCCTGTCCATCGCGGGCGTGTCGGCGTACCACTACAGCCCCTGGATCGCCCTCGCGGTCGTCGTGCTGATGTTCACCGTGGTCGCCTCCTACCGGCAGAACGTGCACGCCTACCCCAGCGGCGGCGGGGACTACGAGGTGGCCACGACCAACCTCGGCTCCAAGGCGGGCCTCACCGTCGCCAGCGCCCTGCTCGTCGACTACGTCCTGACCGTCGCCGTGTCGATCGCCTCCGGCATCGAGAACCTCGGCTCGGCGGTCCCCTTCGTGGTCGAGCACAAGGTGCTGTGCGCGGTCGGCGTGATCGTGCTGCTCACCCTGATGAACCTGCGCGGCGTCAAGGAGTCCGGCAAGCTCTTCGCGATCCCGACGTACGTTTTCGTCGGCGGCGTCTTCGTCATGATCGCGTGGGGCGCCTTCCGCGGACTGGTGCTGAACGACACCATGCGCGCGCCGACCGCCCAGTACACGATCAAGGCCGAGCACCAGGGTCTGGCCGGCTTCGCCCTGGTCTTCCTGATGCTGCGCGCCTTCTCCTCCGGCTGTGCCGCGCTCACCGGTGTCGAGGCGATCTCCAACGGCGTGCCGGCCTTCCGCAAGCCGAAGTCGAAGAACGCCGCGACCACGCTGGCCGCGATGGGTCTGCTCGCCGTCACCATGTTCTGCGGCATCATCGTCCTCGCCCTGACGACCAAGGTCCGCATGGCCGAGAACCCGGCCACCGACCTGCTCAAGCACGGCGTCGGGGTCGGCGCCGACTACGTCCAGAACCCGGTGATCACCCAGGTCGCCGAGGCAGTCTTCGGCAAGGGCAGCTTCTTCTTCGTGGTGCTCGCCGCGGCCACCGCGCTCGTGCTGTTCCTGGCCGCCAACACGGCCTACAACGGCTTCCCGGTGCTCGGCTCGATCCTCGCCCAGGACCGCTACCTGCCCCGCCAGCTGCACACCCGCGGCGACCGCCTCGCCTTCTCCAACGGCATCGTGCTGCTGGCCGGCGCCGCGACCTTGCTGACCGTGATCTACGGCGCCGACTCCACCCGGCTGATCCAGCTCTACATCGTCGGCGTGTTCGTGTCCTTCACCCTCAGCCAGACCGGCATGGTCCGGCACTGGAACCGCCACCTCGCGGTCGAGAAGGACCCCGCCAAGCGCAGCCACATGATCCGCTCGCGGGCGATCAACACCTTCGGTGCCTTCTTCACCGGCCTGGTGCTGGTCGTCGTCCTGGTCACCAAGTTCACGCACGGCGCCTGGGTGGCGCTCCTGGGCATGTGCATCTTCTACGCGACGATGACCGCCATCCGGAAGCACTACGACGGCGTCGCCGCGGAGATCGCGGCCCCCGAGGGCCCGAGCGACGACAGCGTGCGGCCCTCCCGCATCCACTCCGTCGTCCTGATCTCCAAGATCCACCGCCCGACGCTGCGCGCCCTCGCCTACGCCAAGCTGATGCGCTCGGACTCGCTGGAGGCGCTCACCGTCAACGTCGACCCGGCAGAGACCAAGGCGCTGCGCGAGGAGTGGGAGCGGCGCGGGATCGACGTACCGCTGAAGGTGCTGGACTCGCCCTACCGCGAGATCACGCGGCCGATCATCGAGTACGTCAAGAGCCTGCGCAAGGAGTCGCCGCGCGACGCGGTGTCCGTGATCATCCCGGAGTACGTGGTCGGCCACTGGTACGAGCATCTGCTGCACAACCAGAGCGCGTTGCGGCTGAAGGGCCGGCTGCTGTTCACGCCGGGGATCATGGTGACGTCCGTGCCCTACCAGCTGCAGTCCTCGGAGCTGGCGCGGGCCCGGGCCCGCAAGCGGCAGGAGTGGAACGCGCCGGGTTCGGTGCGGCGCGGCCCCGCCCAGGCGGGCCGGGCGAAGGAGCCGTCGGGCACCTCGGGCACCTCGGGCACCTCGGGCACCTCGGGTACGCCGGGCCCGCAGGGCTGACGCTCGCCGGTCAACGGCCGGACGGCACCCACGTAGACTGGTGGGCTGTTGTCCGGCCGCCGTTCTTTCTCACCTCTGGAGTCACCCCGCCATGCAGGCAGAACCGAAGAAGTCGCTGGTCGGGGCGGAGTACGAGGTCGAGGTCGGCCCCGTCGCCCACGGCGGGCACTGCATCGCCCGCACGGAAGAGGGCCAGGTGCTGTTCGTCCGGCACGCGCTGCCCGGTGAGCGGGTCGTGGCGCGCGTGACCGAGGGCGAGGAGGGGGCCCGCTTCCTGCGCGCGGACGCCGTGTCCGTGCTGGAGGCGTCCAAGGACCGTGTCGAGGCGCCCTGCCCCTACGCCGGTCCCGGCCGCTGCGGCGGCTGCGACTGGCAGCACGCCAAGCCGGGAGCGCAGCGCCGGCTGAAGGGCGAGGTCGTCGCCGAGCAACTGCGCCGGCTCGCGGGGCTGACGCCCGAGGAGGCCGGCTGGGACGGCACGGTGATGCCGGCCGAGGGGGACAAGCTGCCGGCGGGCGAGGTGCCGCAGTGGCGCACCCGCGTGCAGTACGCGGTGGACGCCTCCTCCGGACGGGCGGGGCTGCGCCGGCACCGCTCGCACGAGGTGGAGCCGATCGACCACTGCATGATCGCGGCCGCCGGAGTGAGCGAGCTCGGTATCGAGAAGCGGGACTGGACCGGCATGGCGTCCATCGACGCGATCGCGGCGACCGGTTCGCAGGACCGCCAGGTCATCCTGGAGCCGAGGCCGGGCGCCCGGCTGCCCATCGTCGAACTGGACAAGCCGGTCTCCGTGATGCGGGTCGGCGAGAAGGACGGCGGCATCCACCGGGTGCACGGCCGCCCCTTCGTACGCGAGCGCGCCGACGGCCGTACCTACCGCGTGGGCAGCGGCGGCTTCTGGCAGGTGCACCCGAAGGCCGCCGACACCCTGGTCACCGCGGTCATGCAGGGGCTGCTCCCGCGCAAGGGCGAGACGGCGCTCGACCTGTACTGCGGAGTGGGTCTCTTCGCGGGCGCCCTCGCCGACCGGCTCGGCGAGAAGGGAGCCGTCCTCGGCATCGAGTCCGGCAAGCGCGCCGTCGAGGACGCCCGGCACAACCTCGCCGACTTCGACCGGGTCCGCATCGAGCAGGGCAAGGTCGAGTCCGTCCTGCCCCGTACCGGCATCACCGAGGTCGACCTCATCGTCCTGGACCCCCCGCGCGCGGGTGCCGGCCGCAAGACCGTCGAACACCTCTCCTCCCTGGGCGCCCGCCGCATCGCCTACGTCGCCTGCGACCCCGCGGCGCTCGCCCGCGACCTGGGGTACTTCAGGGACGGGGGGTACCGGGTGCGGACGCTGCGGGCGTTCGATCTGTTTCCGATGACGCACCACGTGGAGTGTGTGGCGATTCTGGAACCCGCGACAAAGGGCGTCTGACCTGCTGCTCTTCTGATTTCCCAGGTTGCGGGCGGGTCGTGCCGACAAGTTTCTGAAGCTCCACCCCGTGGAGCATGATGCAGGTTACTGCCACCTGCCCCACCTGCGGTTTCGCAGCGGGGCGCGGGTCGAGAACGCTCTGCCTCAACTTCGTGAGGGCCGGGTTCGGCGAATGTCTTGACGCTCGTTCGACGCTGATTCTGACGGAGCGTGACGCGGTTGTCCCGGACCAGATAGCGCGGGTCAATCGCCAGCCGGCACGTCCTGTCGGTGGGAAGGCGACGCGCACCCGCACTCCGGGATGGCGGCAGCCGAGTGCGAGCCGGTGTCGCAAGCGAGCGAGGGCGGATGCCCAGGTGAGCTGGTTGCCGCAGTCTGCTCAGCCCTGAGGAGGACAGACTCTTGGCTACGGTGTTCACCCGCGCCGCCTCGGCGGGCGCCGGATGCACCGCGGCGAGCATCCCGATCGCGGGGCCGCCACCACGGCGGCGCCCCGGGACCAGCAACGATGTCCTTGCGGAAGGGCGGGAGAAGCCGCACCGTGAGCTGTCACGGCTTCCCCCTTGGTTTGTGGCAGGGTCGCTCAGGTGCGGGTCCAGCGTTGGTTGTTGCGAGGCGGATGTGTTCACGCAGCCGCTCACTGATCGCCCTCGGGCGTCCTCCGCTCCATTTTGGGTCCAGTGCATCGAACCCCCGCTCGATGAAGGAGCGCGATGTCGCGGACGGGTCCGCTTGACCCTGTCGAGGGCGCCTGAAGCCGACCGTAGAGACCGCGGTCCACGCGTCGTGTGCGGACCGCTTCGTCCTTCCCGCTCACCTGGCCCGTAGGACGTCGAGCGCTGTGAGTGCCACGTGCAGTTCGGTGCGGTGTTCGCCGGACTCGAGATCGCAGTCGAGTATCCGCTCGATGCTGCGCAGACGTTGGTAGACGGTCTCGCGGGACAGACAGCCGGAGCGGGCTGCCAGGGTCTTGTTGCCTGCCGCGTCAAGGTAGTGGCGCAAGGTCGTCAGCAAGTCCGTTCCGTGGCGGGCGTCATGGTCGAGGAGCCGGCTGAGCCGGCGCTCGGTGAAGTCCTGGATCCGGGTGTCCTCCCGGAGCGCGAAGAGCAGGCGGCGCAGGCCGATGTCGGATGGCTTGTGGTAGGAGCGTCCCGGCGGGAGCGGCCGGCCGGGCTCGGTGGCTTCGGTGACGCGGGTCGCCTCGCGGAAGGATCGGGCGACATCGAAGAGGTCCGCCGCCTCGCTGCCTGCGCTGACGGTGGCCCCCGGCGCCAACTCGAGTACGGTGCGGCTCAGGTGTTCGACCACGGGTGGGCAGGGCCGGCCGGGGCGCAGGGACAGGAGGATGCCGAGGCGCGTGGGGCCGAGCACGCCGACGAGGGCCTGTGTCCCCTGCTTCCTCAGCTCTTCGCAGAGGAGGGCCTCGCTCTTCGTCGCGTCGGTCTCCTGAGGGAAGTCCGCGAGCACGGCCATGAAGTTGCAGTCCTTGGTGGACAGGCCCAGTGCGGCGACCCGGGCATCGGCGTCCGTAGGAGAGTGGTGACGTTGTCCGACGAGGTCGCGCAGGAGATTGCGGTGTGCGGTGCGTTCCCAGGGCACGGGGTGGATGACGCGGGCGATGGTGAGGGCCATCGCAGCTCTCTCCAGGACCGTCACAGCGGTGGGGCCGAACGTCGACGGGGTGGGCTGGCGTGGCGGGGCGGGCAGCATGACCACCCGGCCCCAGCTTTCGCCCTGGTACTCCACGGATGTCACGAGCCAGCCGCCGGGTCCGGACACGGATGTGCGGCCGGCGGGAGGTGTCGCTCGAGAGCGCCGTTCCCAGTCGCTGAGCGCTGCCTCGACCGTGTCTGCGGAGGGCGCGCAGATCAGTGCCTGGTGGGCCAGGTTCTCCAGGACGACGGTGTGGCCGCTCATCTCAGCGGCGGCACGTACGACCTCCTCGGCCACAGCGCCGCGCAGGGTGAGGGCGGTGAACGCCTCGTGAATGCGCTGGGTCCGGCGCATCTCCTCGGCCTGGTTGCCGAGGATGAGAGCGTGGACGACCTGTGTGACCTCAAGGAAGTTGACGTCCTGTGCCAGGGTCACGAGGGGGAGCCCGCGGGCCTCGCAGGCATGGACCAGGGCGTCGGGCGGGCGGTGGTAACGGCGGACCAGTTCGATGACCAAGGCCGCCGCGCCGATGTCGGCGAGTTCGTTCACGTAGCGGCGTACGCCGGCCGGCTCCTCGGGCAGGGGCATACCGGTGGTCAGTACGAGCTCGCCGCCCTTGAGGAAAGAGGCGGGGTCGGTCAGCTCGGTCATGTGAACCCAGCGAACGGGACGGTCGAGCAGGTCTGCTCCGGTGACGACCTGCGGCTGCCCGGCGGACAGGACGGGAAGGGTCAGAACGTCGGCCACGGTGAGCGGATGGCCCGCGGTGGCCATGTCCGGGCCTGCCAAGGAGGCGCCAAGACCGTCGGTGAAGGGCCTTGCAGCCGTGTGGTGCTTCTCGAGCATGGGACCTCCCTGGGTGCTCCGTCACCCTGACAAGCCTCACTGACCTGCGCAAGAGCTATGAATGGGCCGCTGAGCAGAACGAGCGGGGCGTGATGCCCGGTGCGGCTGACACAACGTCCGGATGCCGCGGCGCGGGCGGACAGATCGAGCATTGGCGTCACCGAGGTACGCGGAGATGCTCGACCGGACCGGAGCCAGACCGACGACCCGCCGGGAGACGAACATGACTGCACTGTCGCCGCACCTTCGCCAGGCCACGCCCGTGGTGGCGGTCCGGGGAGAGGGCGTCCACCTCTACGGTGATGACGGCCGCCGCTACCTTGACTTCACCGCCGGTATCGGCGTGACCAGCACCGGGCACTGCCACCCCAAGGTCGTAGCGGCTGCCCAGGAACAGGTGGGCACCCTCGTCCACGGCCAGTACACGACAGTCATGCACCAGCCACTGCAGCGGCTTGTCGACAAGCTGGGCGGGGTCTTGCCCGAAGGGCTCGACAGCCTGTTCTTCACCAACTCCGGCAGCGAGGCGGTGGAGGCGGCGCTGCGGCTGGCCCGGCAGGCCACCGGCCGCCCCAATGTCATCGTCTGTCACGGCGGCTTCCACGGCCGTACGGTCGCCGCCGCCTCCATGACGACCTCCGGCACCCGCTTCCGGTCCGGCTTCTCCCCGCTGATGAGCGGTGTCGTCGTCACTCCGTTCCCGTCTGCGTACCGGTACGGCTGGGACGAGGAGACCGCGACCCGCTTCGCCCTGAAGGAGCTGGACTACACGCTCCAGACGATCTCCTCGCCCGCCGACACGGCCGCGATCATCGTCGAGCCGGTGCTCGGCGAGGGTGGATACGTCCCCGCCAACCGCGCCTTCATGGAGGGCCTGCGGGAGCGGGCTGACCGCCACGGCTTCCTGCTGATCCTCGACGAGGTACAGACGGGCGTCGGCCGCACCGGTCGCTTCTGGGGTCATGACCACTTCGGCGTCACGCCCGACATCCTCGTCACCGCCAAGGGCCTGGCCAGCGGGTTCCCGCTGTCAGGAATCGCCGCCTCCGAGGACCTGATGACCAAGGCGTGGCCCGGCTCGCAGGGCGGTACGTACGGCGCCAACGCCGTCGCCTGCGCCGCGGCCTGCGCCACCCTCGACGTCGTCCGAGACGAGAGGCTCGTCGAGAACGCCGAGGCGATGGGCAAGCGCCTTCGCCAAGGCCTGGAGGCGGTGGCCGACCGGACCGTAGGCATCGGCGACGTACGCGGCCTCGGGCTCATGCTCGCCACCGAGTTCGTCACCGAGGACGGCAGTCCGGACCCCGAGACTGCCGCCCGCGTGCAGCGCGCCGCTGTCGACCAGGGCCTGCTCCTGCTTCTGTGCGGCGCCTGGAACCAGGTCGTGCGGATGATCCCGGCCCTGGTGATCGACGAGACGGCGGTGGACCAGGGCCTTCAGGCATGGGCGGCCGCGGTGGAGGCCGGCACATCGGGAGCGGCGCGGCGTTGACACGGTCGGGCCGGGGCGCCGTCCTTTCCGGCCGCACCGGCCTGCGCGCACCGAGGGCTCCTGTGCGGTCGTCACCGCGGCGACGGTCCGCCTGTTGGCGACCGCACAGGCTCCCACACCGCTCGCTCCCTCGCGTCTTGGGTCAGGAGCTTGCGGAAGTCGCGCAGGTAAGCGGCCAGGTTCTCCGGCGCTGCCGTACGTCCAGTCACGTCCCTCGGGGAGGCCGGTGACGGAGTCCGAGCCGCAGTGGGCCCGTATGGCGGCCACGATTGCCTCGTCCAAGCCCATCACCGAGGTGAGAGGGGCGCAGCGCCTGCAGCATGGCGCTCACGGAACGCTGATCTACTGCCGGTCTTCGGACCTCCGCCGGGAGACGGCTGTGACCCAGCACCTCAGCCGGCTGGCTTTGACCGGGAATGCTGACGTCGTTTGGCCGTGAAAGTTGACGGCGGTTCGTGACCTCGGGCCGGCTGGATGTTGGTGAATTCTGACGGCAGTCCGGATGGTGTGGGGATGGATTAGTGGGCGAGTTCGCGGCTGTGAGCGAGGCGGCAGGACTCGGTGCCTTGCGAAAACCATTGGTGCCCGGATTGCTCCGCTGATGGACTGACGTTCTACCGTGAGTCTGCCGCGTGACGGAGGTAGTGGTTGTGACAGGTTATGACGTGCTTGCCGAGGTGTACGAATGGCTCATCTCGGATGCAAAGTTGCCTCCGGCCGAGTTCGCTGCGACGTTCGACGACGTCCTGAATCTCCTGCCGTCGAACGCTCAGGTCCTCGACTGTTCGTGCGGAACCGGACAGTTGGCGGTTGGTCTCGCCGGTCGTGGCATCCAGGTTGTCGCAACTGACGCCAGCGAGGCGATGGTTCGTCGGACTGCAGCGTTGTCCGAGGAGTTCGGGGCATCCGTCCGGGCCTTACGGGCGAACTGGGAAGAGTTGCCCGACCATTTCCAGGACAACACGTTCGACATGGTGTTCTGCGTTGGCAACTCGCTTCACCATGCCACGGGCGCGACAGGCAGGGGTGCTGCTCTGGAGTCGATGGCACGACTCCTGCGCCCAGGCGGGCGCTTGGTACTCACATCCCGCACTTGGGAAGTCGTGAGGGCCGGAGGTTCCCGGCTGGAGATCAGTGACCGACTCGTCCGCCGGAACGGTCGCGATGCCGTCGTGGTCTACCGCTGGGAGATTGCGCCGCATTGGGAGGAGGAGCACCACATCGAGATTGCGATCGCGCAAGTTGATGCGACCGGGTTGGTTCTTGTCCGCTCGGAAGTGCTGTCCTGCTGGCCCTACCGGTACGAGGAACTCGAAGTCGAGCTGCACCGGGTCGGACTCCAGACGGAACTGAGCACGTTCGATCTTGACGCCGAGAACTACATGGTGGTCGCGAGCAAGGTATGAACACCGGACTCTCAATCCCTGGCCGGACCGCGCGGTTCCTCCCAGGACGTTGCGTCCCTGGCCTTCGACTTGACACCGCATCCCCGACGGTGACGTCGGAATTCGCGAACGTCTTTCTGGGCCGTCACCTGGTGCCGTCAGCTTTCACGAACAACTGACGTGACCAATTACCGACAGAACCAGCCGGCCATTCAGCGCCTCAATCGGGCGGTGCTTCGGTGACAGAAACGGTCAGTGCATCGGGGGTCCGTGCTTCGTCGAGGCTGTCCTTCACGCGACCATGGTCGGGACCATCGAGTCGTCGGCTGCTTCGCTGAAGGGCAGAGGGGGCGTAATGGATATTCGGCAGCTGGAGTACTTCCTTGCGATCGTTGATCGTGGGGGGTTCAACCGTGCGGCCTCGGCTCTGTACGTGTCGCAGCCGTCGCTGTCGCAGGCCGTGCGGGCACTGGAGCGTGATCTCGGTTCCGAGTTGTTCCATCGCATCGGGCGTAGGGCAGTGCTGACGGAGGCCGGAAGGGCTCTGATCGAGCCTGCCCGGGAGGCCGTGCGGAGTCTGGAGACGGCGCGGGCGAGTGTCGCGGCGGTGCATGAGCTGCGTGAGGGGCGCCTGGACCTGGCATCCGTGCCGTCGCAGGCGGTGGAGCCGCTGACGAGTCTGGTGAGTGCCTTCAGCCACCGGTATCCGGGCGTCTCCGTGGCCATCAAAGCGGCGTTCACCTCGCGTGATGTGATCGACATGGTGCGCTCGGGTGCCGTGGAACTGGGGCTCTTGGCGTCCGCCGGGCCGCTCTCCGACAAGGAGGTCGTCTCCCATGCGCTGGGGCGGCAGCGCTTTGTGCTGATGGTGCCGGCCGACGGCCCGTTCGCTGATCGGACGGCGGTGGAGTGCCAGGAGCTGGCAGGACAGCGGCTGATCGTCGGGCAGCCGGGTACCGGGATGCGCGCCTACGTCGACGCGCTGCGGGAACAGGGCATCGAGTTCACCGTCGCCGCCGAGACCGAGCACCGGGTGTCGCTCATGCCCCTGGTACTGGCCGGTGTCGGGCTCGCGGTGGTCATGGATTCCTGGCGGGACCTCGCCCGGCAGCTGGGCGCCCGCGTCCTGGACATCGAGCCGGAGACCACCTTGGACATCGCTCTCGTCAGCCGCCGCGGCAGCCTGTCGCCGGCAGCTGCCGCGTTCGTCACGGCCGCCGGCAGCTGATAGGCGCCCCTTATAAGGGATATCCGCTTTGCGTCTTGGACGCCCCGCGGACCGCCTTGCTGCAATCGACGGCATGAAGACCAACCACCGCATTGCCCTGATCCCCGGCGACGGCATCGGCGCCGAGGTACTGCCCCCAGCACAGCAGGTGCTCGATGTGCTCGGCCGCCGCCACGGCTTCAGCCTGTCCTACACGTCGTACGACTGGTCGTGCGAGCGGTACCTGCGGGAGGGCGCGATGATGCCCGCCGACGGGATCGACCAGCTGCGCGACAAAGACGCGATCCTGCTGGGCGCCGTCGGCTACCTGGGGGTGCCGGACCATGTCTCGCTGTGGGGGTTGCTGATCCCGATACGGCGCAGCTTCCGCCAGTACGTCAACCTCCGGCCCGTCCGTGTCTTCGCAGGCATCGACAGTCCGGTGCGCGGCGCACAGCCGGGCGAGGTCGATCTCGTCGTCGTGCGGGAGAACGCCGAGGGCGAGTACAGCGAGATCGGCGGACGGCTGAACCAGGGCACGCCCGAGGAGCTGGCCGTCCAGGAAGCGGTGTTCACCCGGGCCGGGGTCACCCGTATCGCCGACTACGCGTTCTCGCTCGCCGCCCGCCGCCGAGGGAAGCTCACCTCCGCCACGAAGTCCAACGGCATCATTCACACCATGCCGTTCTGGGACGAGCTGATCGCCGAGCGGGCCGCCGAGCACCCCGGCGTCACCTGGGACCAGGAGCACATCGACGCGCTGGCGGCCAAGTTCGTCCTCGATCCCGCCCGCTTCGACGTCGTCGTCGCCTCCAACCTCTTCGGCGACATTCTCAGCGACCTCGCGGCCGCGGTCGCCGGATCCATCGGGATCGCCCCGGCGGCCAACCTCAACCCCGAGGGTGACTTCCCCTCGATGTTCGAGCCCGTACACGGCTCAGCGCCCGACATCGCAGGCCAGGGCATCGCCAACCCGTTGGGCGCGATCTGGTCCGCGGCCATGATGCTCGACCACCTCGGCCATCCAGCCGCGGCCAAGGACATCACGGACGCGATCGCGTCGGTCCTGGCCAAGACCGATACCCGCACCCGTGACCTGGGCGGAACCGCGACCACCGCCGAGTTCACCGACAGGCTGATCGAGCTCCTCTGAGCCATGTTCTTCCGCGGTGGGCGGAAGGGACGACGCCGCCCACCGGTCGCCCCCCGCGCGCCCGGGCCATGCGGTGAACGTGAGGTCGGACCCGACGCACGTACACAAGGCGTCTCCTCGGGTACCGGTCGCCGCGACGCGGGTTACGGCCGACGTGCTCGTCATACGCCGGGAACAGCTGCTTCTCCCGCGTCCAGAACCAGCACCGCGACGTGCAGGGACGTGCGCTCCAGACCTGATTCCAGGTCGCAGCCGAGGAGCCGCTCGATGGTGTGCAGGCGCTGGTAGTACGCCTGTCGGGACATGCCGGCGCGTTTCGCCGCGACCGACTTGTTCCCGGCCGCCGCCAGATAGGCGCGCAGTGCCGGGAGCAGATCGCCGCTGTTGCGGTCGTCGTGCTCGATGAGGCGGGTCAGTTGCCGTTCGGCGTACCGCTGAAGACGGGTGTCTTCCCGAAGGATGCCCAGCAACTCCGGCAGCCGGACGTCGGCGGGGACGTAGAACCACCGCTCGGGGGAGGCCGGTGTGATGGCCTCGGCCGTCTGCTCCGCCTCCTGCCACGACCGGGCGATCCCGCCGAGGTCGGTCACCCCGGGGCCGACGGCGACGACTGCCCGTGGTCCGAGCTCTTCCCGGGTCAGGCGGCCGATCTGCTCGGCGACCGGCTGCCAGGCGCTCGCCTGTGCCAGGGCCATGAGTACACCGATACGGCCCGGGGCCGTATCGCCGACCAGGGCGCGGACACCGGTGTGCGTCAGCGCCTTCGCGATCCGCTCGTCGAGGTGTTCCCCCTCGGTGCCGGTGTACGGGTGGCGGATGACCACGGCGAAGAGGCGGTGTCCGAGGGTGGGCAGTCCCAGTGCCTCGGCGCGGGCACGGGCGTCCGCGGGGGAGCGGAAACGCCGTTCGTACAGGTCCCGCAGTACGGAGCGGTGGGCTCGGCGCTCCCACCAGGCCTGCCCCGCCAGACGCGCCATGGTCAGCGCGATCGCCGCACGCTCCAGCACCAGGACGTGTTCCGGGTCGGGCTCGGCGCTCAGCCGGTCCTCCAGCAGGACCAGCCGCCCCCACGGGCCGTGGTGATCCTGCACCGGCGCGATCAGCCACCCCTCCGGGCCGCTCGGCGTGATCCTCTCCGGTGTCGGGGCGGCCCGCGAACGCCGCGACCAGGCCGACACCACCGGCTCGTACGGCCGGCCGAGCAGCTCGCACATCAGAACCCGGTGGGTGAGATCCTCCAGTACCACGGGGGCTCCGGTGAGCTCCGCGGTGGTGTGCACCAGTTCCTCGGGGTCCGCGCCCCGCAGCGTCAGAGCGGTGAAGATGTCCTGGATGTCCCGTCCGCGGCGCAGCAGGGCCCCCTGGGCGTCCAGGATGAGCGCGTGCACGGTCTGCGTGACGTCGATGAACCGGACGCCCCGGGCCAGCTCGACCAGCGGCACGTCACGAGCGCGGCACGCCGCCACCAGCTCCTGGGGCACCTTCTGGTACCGGTAACCGAGCTCCACGATCAGGCCGGCCGCGCCGACATCCGCGAGCTGGTCGACATAGCCGCGCAGCTCGGAGGCGTCCTCTGGATGCGGCACACCGGTCGTCAGGATCAGCTCGCCGCCCTCCAGGAAGTCCGCGGGGTTGAGCAGCTCGGTGACATGCACCCAGCGCACCGGGCTGTCCAGTTGCGACTCGCCGGCCAGCACGCGCGGCATCCCCTCGGCGAGCACGGGCAGGCCCAGTACCTCCTTAAGGGTAGGGAAGTGCCCGGTTGCATGGTGTCTGGGCGGCATAGGGGGTCTTTCATCCGAGGGAATCGGGCTCACCTTCGCACCGGCCACTCATCGTGACAAGAGGAGAGCCCTCATTTGTGCAGTCCGGCCGTCCGCAGTGACAGACCGTCTCGAGAAGGCCCCGAGTCGGAACACTGTGTGGGTTG
The DNA here is from genome assembly GCF_040630525.1 of Streptomyces sp. NPDC005799. Taxonomy (NCBI): domain Bacteria; kingdom Bacillati; phylum Actinomycetota; class Actinomycetes; order Kitasatosporales; family Streptomycetaceae; genus Streptomyces; species Streptomyces sp. NPDC005799. Next base: position 54,755 of record NZ_JBEXXQ010000059.1, on the reverse strand, counting down.
ACCTGCAGGTTCTGCCGGGCGGAAAGTGAACGCCATCCCCAGCAGGATCCGGACTGGAAAGGTCCGCACGGTGTTCCGCACCGTGCTGGGGCCCGATTGCCACCCGGACCACACCATCGAGAGGAGCGACTTCATGCGCATCCCGAAGCGCGTCGCCGTGATCGGTGCCGGCAGCATGGGCAGCCAGGCCATGTGGCGACTGGCCGCCCGCGGAGCCGAGGTCATCGGCTACGACCGTTACGCACCGGGGCACGACCGAGGCGCGGCCGGGGGCGAGAGCCGGATCTACCGAGCCGCCCACCTCGGCGAGCCCGCGTACATTCCGCTGCTGCGGCTGGCGGACCGGATGTGGGAGCAGCTCCAGGCGGAGACGGGCCGGTCGCTGCGACGCCGCAGCGGCAGCCTCGTGATGGGAGAGACCGCCTCTCCGTCCATGCGCCTCCTCCTGTCCACCAGCGCCGCGCACGGGCTGGATCACGAGGTCTTGGACCGGGAGGAACTCGGCCGCCGCTACCCGCAGCACCGGCTCCCGGGCGGACACACCGCTGTCCTCGACCGGTTGGGCGCCGTCATCAGGCCGGAGGCGTCGATCCAGGCCGCCGCCGCCCGTGCCGAGCACCTGGGCGCCCGGCTGCACCGCTACACCACGGTGCGCGAGGTCGTCCCCGCGGCGGGCGGCGGGGTGCAGATCGTCACCGACCTGGGCACGGACCACGTGGACGCCGCCGTGGTGACCGTGGGCCCCTGGATCAACACCCTGCTCGCGGGCCTCCCCCGGACCGTTGACGTCCGCCGGGTGCTCTGCTCCTGGCACCTGCCCACCCGCCACGACTGGTTCGCGGGCGGTGCCCCTTCCTTCGTGCGCGCCGCACCCCACGACTGCTTCGGAATCCCGTCGCCCGACGGCATCTCCGTCAAGCTCGGCCTCTCCTTCAAATACCATGCGCCGGTGCCCGAGCCCGATCGGCTCGACCGTACCGTCCGCCCCGAAGAACTCGGTGTCTTCCGCGAGCTCATCGGTGAACTCATGCCCGACCTGAACCCCGATCCCATCAGGACGTCGGCCTACATGGAGGGCTACACGGAGTCCGGAAACCCGATCGTCGGTCATCTCCCCGGCGAGGACGACATCATCGTCATGGCCGGGTTCTCCGGCAGCGGTTTCAAGTTCTCGCCCGCGATGGGAGAGATCGCCGCCGACCTGGCGCTCTACGGCACCACGGAGCACCCTGTCGACTTCCTTGCTCCGGCAGGAGTCGGCGCCGCCTGATCCCCGGCGATGGTCGACGTCATCGCCCCCCACTCCCCACTCCCGACATCTCTGTCATGAGCATGCCTAAAGAGGGTCCGCGCTGGCCCTGACCGGTCCCCCGACGCAAGAAAGTGGAGCACCTCCATGCCCATTCCCTCGTTCCAGTTCCGCCCGAAGTACGTCTCGTTCGACTGCTACGGCACGTTGATCGAGTGGCCGATGACCCCCATCACGCGTGAGCTCGTCGGCGACCAGATCCAGGCCGAGCACTGGGACCAGTTCGTCAAGGAGTTCCGCGGCTACCGCTACGACTCGGTCCTCGACAAGTACTACCCCTACGAGCAGACGCTGCAGGCCGCCTTCGAGCGGGTCTGCCGCAAGTGGAGCGTCACGGCGGCCCCGGACGCGGGCAAGCGGCTGGCCGACGGTGTGCGCAGCTGGGGGCCGCACGCGGACGTGCCGGAGCCGCTGAAGAAGATGGGTGAGCACTACAAGCTGGTGATCCTGTCCAACGCCGACGACTCCTTCCTCGCGGAAAGCGTGCCGCGGCTGGGCGCCGACTTCCACGCCGTCTTCACCGCCGAGCAGGCCGGCTACTACAAGCCCCGCTACGCCGCGTTCGAGTACATGCTCGACCAGCTCGACGCGTCCCCCGAGGACTTCGTGCACGTCTCCTCGCACACCCGCTACGACCTGATGCCGATGCACGACATGGGCTTCCGCAACCTCGTCCTGCTGGACCGCGGCTGCGACCCGGTCACCCACGGCTACGACTACGTGACCGTCAAGTCCCTGGACGAGCTCAACCAGATGCTGGGCATCTGACGCGCGACGCGCACCCGCCCCCCGTCCGATCCGCACGTCGTCCCCGCATCACGGATTCCCCGTATCCCCGTATCCCCGTATCCCCGTATCCCCGTATCCCCAGGATTCTCCAGGAGGCACCGCCATGGAAACCAACCGGACAGGCCGCAGAAACGTATTCCGCACCGCAGGCGCCGTGGCCGCCGCGATGCAGGTCAACAGACACCTGAGCATCCCGATCGTCACCACCGCCCTGGCCCTCGCGCTCGCCGCGTGCGGGGCAACTGGCACCGCACAGAACGCGGCGGCGAAGAGCACGACGCAGGGCGGGGGATCCGGCGCGTCGGCCGAGCACACCGACGACATCTCGGTGGGCGTGACGCCGGACCAGAACGCGGTGAAGCTGCTGCCCGCGGTGGTGAAGGCCAAGGGCACGCTCTCGGTGGCCATGGACCTGGCCTATCCGCCCACCACGTTCATGGCATCGGACAACAAGACCCCGATCGGGTTCAACCCGGACATGTCCCGGCTGATCGCCGCCAAGCTCGGCCTGAAACTCCAGATCAACAACGTCAAGTTCGACACCATCATCACCGGACTGCAGGCCGATCGGTACGACTTCACCGCCTCCACCATGGGTGCCACCAGCGACCGGCTGAAGGTGCTCGACATGGTCGACTACGTCAACTCCGGGACCGGCGTGTCCGTCCCTTACGGCAACCCGCAGAAGCTGGGCACCCACACACTGTGCGGGCACCGCGTCGCCGTCCCCTCCGGCAGCACCGCGGAGCTGCAGTGGCTGCCCCAGCTGTCCAAGCAGGACTGTACGAACAAGGGCAAGCCGGCCATCAAGTCGGTGAGCCTGCCCAGCGTGAACGACGCTCTGACCCAGCTGGTCTCCAAGCGGATCGACGCGGTGATGTACGACTTCATCTCGCTCGAGTGGGCGGCCGCGCAGCAGCCCAAGACGTTCGACGTCCTCAAGCCCCTGGTGGCCACCAAGCCCGCGACCGTCGCGTTGAAGAAGGACTCGCCGCTGACCCCCGCGGTGAAGGCTGCCATCCAGTCGATCATCGACGACCCCAAGTACACCCAGGCGCTGGACCGCTGGGGTCTCAAGGACCTCGGGATCAAGACCGCGGCCATGGCAGTCCCGCAGGACTGACATGTCCACGGATCTGATCGGTACGAAGACCAGGAGCCGACCGGTGTCACAACTGCTGGCCGAAGAAAAGAAGCGGATCACGCCGAAACGTCCGCGTGACTACGTCGCCTGGGCCGTCGCGATCGCGATCGTCGCCGGTCTGGTGTGGACCGCGGTGACGAACGAGAACTATCGCTGGTCGGTGGTGTTCAGCTACTTCACCACCGAGACCATCCTCAACGGCCTGCTGATCACGCTCCTTCTGACCGCGGCGAGCATGGCCCTGGGCACGCTGCTCGGGCTGGTGCTGGCGGTGATGCGCATGTCGCACCAGCGGCCCGTCTCCGGGCTCGCCCAGCTCTACATCACCTTCTTCCGCGGCACCCCGGTGCTCGTGCAGCTGGTCTTCTGGTTCAACATCGCGGCGCTGTACCCGCACCTCTCGATCGGCATCCCGTTCACCGACATCTCCACGCCGGTGAACGTGAACGCGATCATGACGCCGATGACCGCGGCCATCGTCGGGTTGACGCTCAACCAGGCCGCCTACATGTCCGAGATCATCCGCGGCGGGTTCGCCTCGGTCAGTCGGGGACAGCACGAGGCGGCGGAGTCCTTGGGCATGTCGGGGTTCACCAAGCTCCGGCACGTGATCATCCCGCAGACCATGCCGGCGGTCATCCCGGCCACCGGCAACCAGGTGATCGGCATGCTCAAGGAGACCTCGCTGGTGAGCGTGCTCGGCGTCGCCGATCTGCTGAACAGCGCACAGTCGATCTACGCCCGCAACTACCAGACGATCCCGCTGCTGATCGTGGCCAGCCTCTGGTATCTGATCATGACGCTGGTGCTGAGCGTGCCGCAGTCCATGATCGAGCGCCGTTTCTCCCGCTCGACCCGGGCACGGCTGACCCCGGCCGCCACGTCGGCCGAGCCGGGGGCGGGCCAGCCAGTTCCCACCACGAGGGAGTCCCTGCTGTGAACGCCGACGGAACGATCGTCGCACGCAAGCTGTGCAAGAGCTTCGGACGTCACCAGGTCCTGCGTGACATCGACCTGACCGTCGCGGCCGGGGAGATCTCCTGCATCATCGGGCCGAGCGGATCGGGGAAATCGACATTGCTGCGGTGCGTCAACGGTCTGGAGACCGTCGACCGCGGAGTCCTGCGGGTCAATGGAGAGGACTTCGGCTACGTCGAGAAGGACGACGCCTACCACGCCGTCCGCCCGCAGCGGCTGGCCGAGCAGCGTGCCCGCATCGGCATGGTGTTCCAGCAGTTCAACCTGTTCCCGAACATGACCGCCGAAAGCAATGTCATGTCCGGACCGGTGCTGGTGCAGAAGAAGGACCGCGCCACCTGCCGGGAGCAGGCACAGGAGCTGCTGGCCAAGGTCGGCCTCAAGGGCTGTGGCCACAAGTACCCCGCTCAACTCTCCGGCGGCCAGCAGCAGCGCGTGGCCATCGCCCGCGCGCTGGCGATGGAACCCACCATCATGCTGTTCGACGAACCCACCAGCGCGCTGGACCCCGAGCGCGTGGGTGAAGTACTCGCCGTCATGCGCGACCTCGCCGGCAACGGAATGACCATGCTGCTCGTCACCCACGAGATGGGCTTCGCCCGCGAGGTCGCCGACGAAGTGCTCTTCATGGACGAAGGCATCGCAGTCGAGCGCGGTGACGCCCGTGAAGTGCTGGCCAACCCCCGTGAGAAACGAACCCAGGCCTTCCTCGAAAGGGTGCTGTAGGCAGCGGCTCCGGCAGGTGGCAGCGGCTCCGGCAGCGAGGCTGGAGGAGACGCTGACCGACCGCGGTGGGCGTGACACCCGCGCCCTGCCGATGGTCTCCAACGCCCGCCGTTTCGACGTCGCCCCGACCGTCACAGCCGGTCAGCGCGGTCCTCATCGCCCTGGCGTCCTCGCCCTCAGAACTGACATCGCCGTCGGCGGGGCCCCCGGTGCTGCCCGGCCGCGCCTCCTTCGAAACTCCCCGCTAAGGACCCGAAATGAAGACGATTCCCTACTGGATAGAAACCGCCGGGGCGTTTCCCGACCGATCCGGTAAGCCGCTGACCGAGGACGCCGACCTGGTGGTTGTCGGCGCCGGCCTGACGGGTCTGTCCACCGCCCTGCACTCCGCCCGCAAGGGCGCCCGCGTCACCCTCGTCGAAAAGGGCCAGATCGGCTCCGGTGCCTCCGCCCGCAACGGCGGTATGGCCAACCTGGGCTTCACCATCGGCGTGGGCCAGGCCATCCGCCGGTACGGAATCGAACGGGCCCGCGAGATCTACAACTCCTACGGCGAGGCCGTGGACACCGTCGAGCGGCTCGTGAACGAGGAGTCCATCGACTGCCAGTTCCGCCGCGTCGGACGCCTGGGTGTCGCGTCTCGCCCCGCCCACTTCGAGAGCAAGAAGGCCCAACAACGTGACCTGGCCAAGTACTTCGGACACGAGACCACTCTGATCGGCAAGGCCGAGCTGCGGTCCGAGATCGGGTCCGACGCCTACCACGGCGGCCTGCTCGACCCGTTCAGCGCGGCCCTGCACGTCGGCCGCTTCGTGCGCGGTATGGCCGAGGCGTGCGAGCGCACAGGTGTCGAGATCCACGAGCGCAACGCGGCCATCGGCGTCCGGCGTACCGCCGCCGGCCGGTTCGAGGTCAGCACCGAGCGCGGTGTCATTCGTACCGGGCAGGTCATGATGGCCACCGACGCCTACACCGACAAGAACTTCCCGTGGCTGCGCCGACAGCAGGTCTGCGTGGGCAGCTTCATCATCGTCACCGAGCCGCTCGGCGAGGAGTTCGCCCGGGACATCATCCCCAAGGCCCGCCTCATCGTCGACTCCAACAAGGTCTGCCACTACTTCCGGCTCACCCCGGACAACCGGCTGCTGTTCGGCGGCCGCGCCCGTTTCGCCCCGTCCGACCCCACCTCGGACAAGAAGAGCGGGGCCGTCCTGTTCCGTGAGATGTGCGAGATCTTCCCCCAGCTCTCCCGCACGAGGATCGAGTACGTGTGGGGCGGCTCCGTCGGCTTCGCCATGGACCGCATCGTGCACGCCGGGCAGACCGAGGACGGCGTCCACTACTCCATGGGATACGCCGGCCACGGCGTGCAGATGGCCACCCACATGGGGCACGTCATGGCCGAGGTGATGGACGGCCACCCCGAGGTCAGCCCCGTCCGCGACATCGCCCCGCCTCGCATCCCCCTCTACAACGGCACTGCCTGGTTCCTGCCCTTCGCGGGCGCCTACTACAAGACGCTCGACCGCATCCGCTGACCGGTCGGCAGCCTCTCTACACCTATAAGGAGACACCCACGATGACTGTCGTCCGTGATGTTCCCAAGCAGCTGTTCATCGGCGGCGATTGGCAGGACGCGGAGTCCGGCCGGACCCTGTCCGTCGACAACCCGGCCACCGGCGAGGAACTGTGCCAGGTCGCCGACGCCTCACCCGACGACGGTCGGCGTGCGGTCGAGGCGGCGGTCGCCGCGCAGGCCGCCTGGGCCGCCACCCCGCCGCGCGTGCGCAGCGAGATCCTGCGCCGCGCCTACGACATCATCATCGCGCGCACTGAGGACCTCGCGCTGCTGATGACCCTGGAGATGGGCAAGCCCCTGGCCGAGGCGCGTGCCGAGGTCGCCTACGGCGCGGAGTTCTTCCGCTGGTTCTCCGAGGAAGCCGTGCGCATCGACGGCGGCATGATGACCGCCCCCGACGGCAGGAACCGTCTGCTGGTCACCCGTCAGCCCGTCGGCCCCTGCCTGCTCATCACCCCCTGGAACTTCCCCCTGGCGATGGGCACCCGCAAGATCGGCCCCGCCGTCGCCGCAGGCTGCACCATCGTCCTCAAACCCGCCCCCCAGACCCCCCTGACCACCCTCGCACTGGCGGAGATCCTCACTGAAGCGGGCCTGCCGGCCGGGGTGCTGAACATCGTCACCACCTCCGACGCCGCCGGCGTCGTCGAACCCCTCCTTCGCGGTGGGAAGATCCGCAAGCTCTCCTTCACCGGCTCCACCCAGGTCGGGCGGATCCTGCTGGCCCAGTGCGCCGACACTGTCATCCGCACCTCCATGGAACTGGGCGGCAACGCACCCCTCATCGTCTTCGACGACGCCGACCTCGACGTGGCCGTCGAGGGCACCATGGTCGCCAAGATGCGCAACATGGGCGAGTCCTGCTGCGCGGCCAACCGCATCTTCGTCCAGACTTCCGTCGCCGAGGAGTTCGCCTCCCGCCTCGCAGCCCGCATGGCCGCCCTCACCGTCGGACCCGGCACCGAACCCGGCACCGACGTCGGCCCCCTCATTGACCTCGCCGGCCGCAGCAAGGCGCACGACCTGGTGCGGGACGCCGTCAAGCGCGGTGCCACCGCTCTGACCGGCGGTGAACTCCCCGAGGGACCGGGCTGCTTCTACCCGCCCACCGTCCTCACCGGTATCGCCCCCGACTCCGCGATCATCGACACCGAGATCTTCGGCCCCGTCGCCGCGATCCGCGCCTTCGAGACTGAGGACGAGGCCGTCGCCGCCGCCAACGACACCGAATTCGGTCTGGCCGCCTACCTGTTCACCCAGAACCTCGACCGTGCCCTGCGTGTCGCGGAACGCCTCGAAAGCGGCATGATCGGCATCAACACCGGACTGGTCTCCAACCCCGCCGCGCCTTTCGGCGGCGTCAAGCAGTCCGGCCTGGGCCGCGAAGGCGGACGTATCGGCATCGACGAGTTCCTGGAGTACAAGTACATGGCCGTCCCCGTCGGAGCCTGACATGCGCGAGCGACTCGTCGTCCTCTACCGCGGCAACCGGCCCCCCGCCACCGACCGCATCGAGCGCCTCGCGGAAACCGTCTACGCGACCGAGGAGGAACTGCCCTACCTCCTAGCCGGCGCCGACGTCCTGCTGGCCTGGGTGACCATCACCCCGGCCATCCGGGAGGCGTGGCCCGACGATCCGCAGAAGGCGCCCCGCTGGGTCCACGCGTCCTCCGCAGGCGTGGACTCCTTCATGTTCCCCGCCCTGGTGGACGATCCGCAGGTTGTCCTGACCAACGCCCGCGGGGTCTACGAGCAGCCGACCGCCGAGTACGTCCTGGGCCTGATCCTCGCCCTTGCCAAGGACTTCCCCGGCACGTGGGAGCACCAGCGGCGCCGCGAGTGGCGTCCGCGCCCCAGTGACGGCATTACCGGACGCACCGTGCTGGTCTGGGGGACGGGGCCGATCGGCCGGGCCATCGCCCGGCTGCTGCGCGCCGTCGGAATGCGGGTGAGCGGCGCGGGCCGCAAGTCCCGCACGGACGACCCCGACTTCGGCACGGTCCACGGTGCGAGGACCCTGCGCCATGCGCTGACGGAAGCGGACTACGTCGTCCTGGCCGCACCCCTCACCGAGGACACCCGGGCCATGGTCGACGCCTCCGTGCTCGCCGCCATGAAGCCGGGGGCGCGGCTGATCAATGTAGGCCGGGGCGGACTCGTCGACGAGGAGGCGCTGGTCGACCACCTCGCCGCCGGACGGCTCGCCGGCGCGGCCCTGGACGTGTTCGCCCGGGAGCCGCTGCCTGCCGAATCGCCTCTGTGGAACATGCCCGGCGTGATGATCTCCCCGCACACGGCGGGCGAGACCACCAGCGAGCGGGAGGCGCTCGTGGAGGTGTTCCTCGACAACTTCGCCCGGCACATCGAAAGCCGGCCGCTGCGCAACGTGGTGGACAAGCGGCGCGGATACGTGGTCGACGACACGCGCCCAGCCTGAAGGCGAGCAGCACGCGCCTCTGCCGGTGACTCCTACCGGTCGGGGCGCGTGCTACTCGCTTTTCTTTCTCCGACTTGCGGCACCTGGCTGGACCCGGACGCCGAGCAGCATGGAGGGACCGGCCGGCAGCCGCCCGGTCCCATCGCCCCGTACCGCTTCGCTGAGCCGGGCTTATGAAACGGTCAGGTAGATCTTGCGCACGGTTTCGATGGTCTTCCAGACACCGACGTAGCCCGGCTTCATGACAAAGCTGTCGCCTGCCTTGTAGATCACCGGTTCGCCGCCTTCCGGCGTGAGTTCGATGACTCCGGAAAGGATGTGGCAGAACTCGAAGAGCTCGCCCTTGATCGAGTGCGTCTCGCCGGGCGTGGCTTCCCAGACGCCCGTTTTGATCGTCTCCCCGCGGGCGGCGTCCTGGGCCCAGGTCTTGTAAGTCGGGTTGCCGGAAATCAGGCGTTCCGGCAGCGGGCCGGACTCCTGGGGCGCGAAGGAGGGGGTGGGATCGATGGTCTTCAGGAGCGACATGTTCTTCCTCCAGTGGATGTGACGACGACGAAAATCGGAAGCGGACATAACGGGCGGCACCGGGCCGAGTTCGACCAGACTCATCACGCATCTCGGAGTGGGGCCTGACGGCTGCCGCCACGGGTGTTGACTCCGACATGAAGTGCCGGACGATCGGCATCGAAGGCGTTGAGGTGGTGCTGTCCGTCCTCCGCCGCCATGGTGGTGGTGAGGCGTGCCGATCACCGAAGGCGACCTGATGGGCGGCCTCGGCAAGCACCGGATCGACCGTGCCGGGCATGATGCTGGAACCGGCCTGCGCCGGCGGTGTGGAGCGTGCGACTGCCCCGGCCCATCGAGTATTTCTGACGCCCCGCACGGAGCCCACGCGTGATCTGTCCGTCGCGGTCACGATGTTCGGACGTTGTGTCAGTCGGGAGGCCAGAGGGGCATTCATGGCCCCGATCGGTCCAAGGGGAGCTGAAAGCTCAGCTGTATGCTCCCGCAACGTGCCCTCGTGACCCGTTCGGCTGCCAAGGCTCGGACGTCCGACATCCACGAGCGGATCGGTCGCCACGGGCGCATCCAGCGGCACGGACGGGTCTGCGAGCATCCGCCAGGGCGGTGGGGACTTCCCACGATCACGTGGCGGAAGTCTGCGCAGTGTCACCGCCGTGGGTATCGGCTCAGAACGACTTCTCCTTCGCCTTGCAGTAGGCGCGGCCGAACGGCAGGAACCGGGCGGGCGGCAGGACCTCGGTCCCGCGGTCCCGATGCCGTCACCGGGGATGAGGGTGATGCGGTGGTTCTGGGTTCGTCATGGGGCCGATTCCAGCAGCGGGCCGGGCAGCCAAGACGCAATGCCGATGTTCCTTATAAGGTCGCCCTATAAAGCGGCTTTACCGCGGTTCCGTCAGCTCCGTCCAGGAAGTGCATCGCCGCCGGGACATTGGGCCGCGGCGGCTGATCTGCCGGCCTGCCCCGTCGCTTCCACGGACGTTGGAGAGAGAGCCGCAAACTCGCACAGGCCCAGCACACGGCCTTCCGCCGCGTAGCCTGCGGGCAGGGCACCGGTCGGGGGCCGCGCCCGTCTGGCGCATCGTCGTGGCGGTGACGCACGTATGACGCATGAGGGGCTCCGGAAGGCTGGATTTCGCCCTCGAAATCACCTCTGACCTGCATGTTTCCTGGAATGGCTCAAACCGCACGCCTTTCCGATGACGCACCACGTGGAGTGCGTGGCGATTCTGGAGCCGGCTGCACAGGGCTCCTGAGTCGCGGTTTTGGCAAAGTGCGCGGACTACGGCGGGGCGCACCCGCAGGTGCGGCCCGCCGTAGGGGTCGGTCAGCGTATGGAGTTGGCGGCGGCGACGATGGCTCGGTCGACCGCTGCGGGGCTGATCGACGGAACGTCGTGGCCCGAGCGGGTGTAGGTGATGTGGGCGCCCACGCGCTTGGCCTCGAACTTCTGGGCGGCCGTCGGAACGGCGTGGTCCTCGGTCGAGATGACCGCCCACTTCGGCGTCTTCGCCGGCGGATCGACCGTGGCCTTGTCGGTGAACGCCGAGAGGGCGATGGGTTCCTGGGTCACCGAGGCGGTGCGGATGGCGGACGCCGACAGCCCGTTGCCGTACACGGTCCCGAACTTCTCGGGCTTGAGGTACACGTCGGTGTCACCGCCGGGCAGGGGGACGGTGCGGAAGTTCTCCGCAGTGAGTTGCGACCCGGGGAACTGTCCGATCAGGGCGCCGGCGGATTCTCCCGCCTTGGGGATGAGAGCGGCCACGTACACGAGGGCTTTGACGTTCGGTGTCTTCGCGGCGACCTGGCTGATGACCTCTCCCGCGTAGGAGTGGCCGACCAGCACCACGGGACCCTTGACGGTCTTGAGCTGTGCCTCGACATAGGCGCTGTCGAAGGGCAGGCCGCGCAGCGGGGTGTCGATCGCGTAGACCGGGTAGCCGTGGCCCCGCAGGTAGCCGATCTCGCTGTTCCAGCTGGAGGAGTCGGCGAACGCCCCGTGGACCAGGACCACCGTCGGCTTCGCGCGGTGCGCCGGCTGCGCGGTGACGGTGTGATCGATCGTCCCGGGCGTGACGGCGCTCGCGTTCGTCACGGCCAGTGAAGCCACGACTGCAGCACTCACCAGTCCGGCAGCCGCAAGTGCTCTGGTGCGGGCGGTGGATTTCATGTGTTGTTCTTCCTCTCGAGCCGTTCAGTCGAATCTCGCGACAACGACTCTGGCGGACATTTCTTTCGGTCCGCCAATGCCGATCCTGCTTCCCTCCATGCCGATCCGGAATGAGAAGGCGGACCATCATGGTTCGTCATGCCCGATCGGCATGACGGGTGAGGGAATCGGCATTGGCGTGTCGAGTGCGGGGCCGTGATGATCTGCGGAGACGGAACTCAGGACGCGAATTGAAGAGGTCTCAGAACATGCCGAGCACTCAATGGCGTGAGGTACTCCTGCCGGACGAGAGCACCCAGCATGCGGAGCAGATACACGTTTTCAGTGAACTGCAACGCAAGCGACTGAAAGAGCATGGGCACGGGCGAGCGCTGCACCGCAGTCAAGTGGCCGCTCTCAAGGCCGCGTTGGCGGTGGAGGAGGATCTTCCCGACTATGCGAGGCAAGGGATTTTCGCCTCTCCCGCGGTCTTTGACGCACATGTACGGCTGTCCAACGGAAACTTCTCCGTCGACCGGGCTCCTGACATCCGCGGGTTCGCGATCAAGGTGCTCGGGGCCTCCACGCCGACGTCCGCCGATGTCGAGCAGAACTTCACCTTTGTCAGTCAGGAGACCCTGCGGGTCAGCGGCAGCGCGGATGTCGTCGGAATCGTCGATCTCTCCACGAGTGGGCCGGGAGCCGCGCTCCGTAAGGCCGCGACCAATCCACGGCTCACCCGCAGCGCTTTCGCGAACGTCCGGGACATGGTGAAGCCGTTCAGCGGATTCGCCACGCACGACTTCTTCAGCATCATGCCCATCGCGTTCGGTGACTACGCGGCCCGGTTGAAGCTGTGCGCCGCCTCGACGACGATCAACAAGGAAGCCCGTAAGGACCTGGCCGCCGACATCTACGGGCGACTCGCGGACGACGATCTGGAGTTCCTTCTCCAGGCCCAGTTCTTCGAGGACGAGAGCCGTACGCCGATCGAGGACTCCTCGGTCCGCTGGGACGCGCCGTGGCTCACCGTGGCGCGGCTGCGTCTGCCTCGGCAGGCCCCGGACGACGAACTGGCCGAGACCGTCGAGAAGAGCAGCTTCAACCCCTGGATCGCGGCAACGGAGCATCGGCCCCTGGGAGAGTTGATGCGTGCCCGCCGGGCGGCCTACGCGCTGAGCTGGCGCAATCGGGACGGTGCTCCCTGACATTCTGTCCGGCTGTCCGGCTGTTCGATACCGAAGCCGTCCCGGTGTGCCGCGACGGGGTGTGGCTACGATTGGCCTCATGGATCTCGACTTACGCCGGGTGCGCTACTTCGTGGCCGTGGCCGAGGAGTGCAGCTTCGTGCGGGCTGCGAGCCGCCTCTACATGACCCAGCCGGCGCTCAGCCGTCAGATCCGGGCGTTGGAGGAGGACTTGGGCGTGGTCCTCTTCCTGCGGGACCGGCAGGGCACCGTACTGACGCGGGCGGGACACCAGTTGCTGGAGGACGCCCGGCCGATGCTGGCGATGTCACAGGCGGTGCAGCAGCGGGTGCGGACGGCGCACCGGGAGGTGAACCAGTTCACCATCGGCTTCATGCCGGGTGTCGTCGTCACCTCCATCGTGCGGGAGTTCGCCCGGATGGCGCCGCAGCTCGACATCGAGGTCGTGCACACGTCGATCACCGACCAGGTCGACTTCCTGATCGACGGGCGGGTCGACGTCTGCTACGTCCGACTGCCGTTGCCCGAGGGCATGTTCGAGGTGGTTCCGCTCTTTCCGGAGCCGCGCGTGGTGGCGTTGTCGAGTGACCATCCGCTCGCGGAACTCAAGGCGGTGCACGTCGAGGACCTGCGCGACATGGCCCTGCTGCAGGATCCGCGGGACGTGCCGGAATGGCGCGGTCGTGTCCCGCGCGATCCGGTGGCGTCGCCGGGGGACGGCGGGCGCTTCCCGGCGACGATCGAGGAATGCCTGGAGGCCGTGGCCTTCGGCTCCGGGTGCTATGTCATGCCGGCCGGCATGGCCGGCTTCTACCGTCGGGACGACGTCGTCTACCTGACGTTGGAGGGCGTTGCCCCGCGCATGGTCGCGCTGGCCTACTCCAAGCACCGGACCATGCCGGAGCTGCTCCAGTTCGCCGAGCTCTCGCGCCGCATGCTCGGCCCCGGCCCGGACTGACACCCGGGCCCCGACCCGATCACCGAGCAGACGGAATGCGCGCGGGCCGCAAGGACGGGTCGGTGTCACATGGGTGTCCTTGGCGGTGTCTTCATGGCGAACGGCCGACAGGGCCATGGACGAGGAGGACACCGTGACGTTGCGTGTGCCGAAGGCGGAGCTCGCGCCGGAGCTCAGGGACGCTCTGGTCGAGCAGCTCGGGGCCGTGCCCGAGCCCGTGGAAGTGCTGTGGAACCACCCCGAACTCGCCGAGGCCAACCAGAAGTTCGCGGCCCGGGTAGCGGAGTGCGAGGCCGCCGACGCGAGCCTGAAGACGTTCGCGCACATGGCGGTGGCGGCCCAGGTCGGCTGCGGCTGGTGTCTGGACGTCAACTACTTCCACGCCCTGAACCAGAAGCTGGACCTCAACAAGGCGAGCCAGGTGCCGCGCTGGCGGGAGGCGGAGGTGTTCACGCCGCTGGAGCGGGACGTGCTGAAGTACGCCGAGGCGATGACGAACACGCCCCCGACCGTCACCGACGACCTGTCCGCGAGGCTGCTGGAGCGGCTCGGTCCGGCGGCGCTGGTCGAACTCACCGTGTTCATCGGCTTCGCCAACCTGGCGGCCAGGTGCAACCTCGCGCACGGCATCGCCTCGCAGGGCTACTCCGACGCCTGCGGGATCCCGCTCGCGAGCCGTCCGGGGAAGCCGGCCGCATGACCGAGGACGCCTTCGTCGCCCACCGCGGCCTGCTGTTCACCGTCGCCTACGAGATGCTCGGCTCGGCGGCCGACGCGGAGGACGTGCTGCAGGAGTCCTGGCTGCGCTGGGCCGACGTCGACCGGACGCGGGTGCGCGACCCGCGCGCCTATCTGGTGCGGACCGTGACCCGGCAGGCCCTCAACCGGCTGCGGTCGCTGGCGCGCAGCCGTGCGGAGTACGTCGGGGAGTGGCTGCCCGAACCCCTGCTGACCAGCCCGGACGTCGCCGAGGACGTAGAGCTCGCCGAGAGCGTGTCGATCGCGATGCTCACCGTGCTGGAGACGCTCGGGCCGACCGAGCGGGCGGTGTTCGTGCTGCGTGAGGTCTTCGAGCTGCCGTACGGCGAGATCGCGCAGGCGGTGGGGAAGTCCGCGGCGGCGGTGCGGCAGATCGCGCGCCGGGCCCGGGAGCACGTGGCCGCGCGGCGGCCGCGGACCCGGGTGAGCCCGGCGGAGCAGCGGGCCGTGGTCGAGCGGTTCCTGGCCGCCCTGCGCACCGGGCGTGTGCGGGAGCTCATGGAGGTCCTCGCGCCGGACGTGGTCCTGGTCGCCGACGGCGGCGGACTGGCCGGCGCCGCTCCGGCCCCCGTGCAGGGCGCCGAGCCGGTGGCACGGCTGCTCGCCCGCCCCGACCGGGTGGTGTCGGCGGTGTGGCTCAACGGCTCGCCCGCGGGCCGCGTCGAACTGGCCGGCCGGTCGGCCGCGGTGAGCCTGGTGGTGGAGAACGGGCGGATCACCCGGATCCACGCCGTGGCGAACCCGGAGAAGCTGACACGGCTCGACGAACCGGCCGAACTGGCCAGGTAGGTCCCCGCACGAACGGCCGGGCCGGCCCTGATGGGCCGGCCCGGGCGTCTGTGACCTACAGCGGGATCAGGCGATGTCGAAGCGGTCCGCGTTCGAGACCTTGACCCAGGCCGACACGAAGTCCTTCACGAACTTCTCCTTCGCGTCGTCGCTCGCGTAGACCTCGGCCAGCGCGCGCAGCTCGGAGTTCGAGCCGAAGACCAGGTCGGCGCGGCTGCCCGCCCACTTGAGCTCGCCCGTGACGTCGTCGCGGCCCTCGAAGGTGTTCTGGTCCTCCGAGGTCGCCCGCCAGGTGGTGCCCAGGTCGAGCAGGTTGACGAAGAAGTCGTTCGTCAGGGAACCCGGGGTCTGGGTGAGGACACCGAGCTGCGAGTTCTGGTAGTTGGCGCCCAGGACACGCAGACCGCCGACCAGGACGGTCATCTCGGGCGCGCTCAGGCCCAGCAGGTTCGCCTTGTCCAGCAGCAGGTACTCGGCCGGCAGCCGGTTGCCCTTGCCCAGGTAGTTGCGGAAGCCGTCCGCGGTGGGCTCCAGCGCCTCGAAGGACTCGGCGTCGGTGTGCTCCTCCGTGGCGTCCACCCGGCCCGGGGTGAAGGGCACCTCGATCTCGTGACCGCCGTCCTTGGCGGCCTTCTCGATCGCGGCGGCACCGCCGAGGACGATCAGGTCGGCCAGGGAGACCTTCTTCGCGCCGGAGTTCGCGTTGAACTCCTGCTGGACGCCCTCGAGGACGCGCAGCACCTGCGCCAGCTCGTCGGGCTCGTTGACCTCCCAGCCGGCCTGCGGCTGCAGACGGATCCGGGCGCCGTTGGCACCGCCGCGCTTGTCGCTGTTGCGGAAGGTGGAGGCGGAGGCCCACGCGGTGGACACCAGCTGCGCGACGGACAGACCCGAGTCGAGCAGCTTGGCCTTGAGGGCCGTGACGTCGGCGGCGTCGATGAGCTCGCCCTCGCGCTCCGGCAGCGGGTCCTGCCAGATCAGCGTCTCCGCCGGGACCTCCGGGCCGAGGTACAGCGACTTCGGGCCCATGTCACGGTGGGTCAGCTTGAACCAGGCGCGGGCGAAGGCGTCCGCGAACTGGTCGGGGTTTTCGTAGAAGCGGCGCGAGATCTGCTCGTAGACCGGGTCGAACCGCAGCGAGAGGTCGGTGGTGAGCATGGTGGGCAGGCGCTTCTTCGACGGGTCGTGCGCGTCGGGGATGATCGCCTCGGCGTCCTTCGCGACCCACTGCTTCGCACCGGCCGGGCTCTCGGTGAGCTCGTACTCGTACTCGAAGAGGTTCTTGAAGAAGCCGTTGCTCCACTGGGTCGGCGTGGCGGTCCAGGTGACCTCCAGGCCGGACGTGATCGCGTCGCCGCCCTTGCCGGTGCCGTAGGTGCTCTTCCAGCCCAGGCCCTGCTGCTCGATCGGCGCGGCCTCGGGGTCGGCGCCGACGTGGTCCGCCGGGCCGGCACCGTGGGTCTTGCCGAAGGTGTGGCCGCCGGCGATCAGGGCGACGGTCTCCTCGTCGTCCATCGCCATGCGGCGGAACGTCTCGCGGATGTCGCGGGCCGCGGCGACCGGGTCCGGGTTGCCGTTCGGGCCCTCGGGGTTGACGTAGATGAGGCCCATCTGGACCGCGCCGAGCGGGCTCTCCAGCTCACGGTCGCCGGTGTAGCGCTGGTCGTCCAGCCAGACCTTCTCGGGACCCCAGTACACGTCCTCCTCGGACTCCCAGACGTCCTCGCGGCCGCCGCCGAAGCCGAAGGTCTCGAAGCCCATGGACTCAAGAGCGACGTTGCCGGCGAGGATCATCAGGTCGGCCCAGGACAGGCTCTTGCCGTACTTCTTCTTCACCGGCCACAGCAGACGGCGCGCCTTGTCCAGGTTGCCGTTGTCCGGCCAGCTGTTGAGCGGGGCGAAGCGCTGCTGACCGGCGCCGGCGCCGCCGCGGCCGTCGCTGATGCGGTAGGTGCCCGCGCTGTGCCAGGCCATACGGATCATGAACGGGCCGTAGTGACCGAAGTCGGCCGGCCACCAGTCCTTGGAGTCCGTGAGCACCTCGGCGATGTCCTGCTTCACGGCCGCGAGGTCGAGGCCCTGGAACGCCTCGGCGTAGTCGAAGTCCTCACCGAGCGGGTTGGCCACCGCGGGGTTCTTGGCAAGGATCTTCAGGTTGAGCTTCTCCGGCCACCACTGGCGGTTTCCACCGCCCTGGGTGGGGTGCAGGGCGCGGTCGTGCGCCACCGGGCACTTCGCCTCTGCGGCGGGGGTGTTCTCAGACATGCGAATCCTTCCGGGTGTTCGGTGCTCAGGCCGTGCGTGCGGTGGAACAGTCGGGACACAGGCCCCAGTAGATGACCTCGGCCTCGTCGATCGCGAAACCGCGGTCGTCGGACGCGGTGAGGCAGGGTGCGTGACCCACCGCGCAGTCGACGTCGAAGACGGCGCCGCAGGACCGGCACACCAGGTGGTGGTGGTTGTCCCCGACCCTGCCCTCGAACCGTGCGGGGCTGCCCGGCGGTTCGATGCGGCGTACGAGGCCCGCCGTGGTGAGCGCGTTGAGGGCCTCGTACACGGCTTGCAGTGATATGTGGCCGACCCGGGTCCGCACGCCCGAGGCGATGGCCTCGGCGTCGAGATGGTCACCGTCCCGGACGGTCTCGAGCAGTGCGACGCGGGCGGCCGTCACCCGCAGGCCGGCACCGCGCAGCTCATCGGCGGTGGACGCTGGCTGGGGTGTGGTCATGGCGGCCAACCTACCCCCATAAACACGAACGTTTCAAGAAAACGAGGAGTACAAGTTTGGTGTCGCCCGGGTGACCTCCGGCTCCACGCGCCGGCCGTTCCCCGCACATCCCCGCAGTTCAAGGGGTTCGCGGCACTGTTCACGCCTGCGGGTGAATCCGTGAATGGATGTCCGGCCGCCACGGCGGCGGCCTGCGGCAGCGCGCGTCAGGGGTGACGCGCGCTGCCGCTGTGGCTCGTCGTGGGACATGTCCTGCTCGCCGCCGGCGGTCTGGCCTCCTGGACCGCATGCATGGCGGGCGGGGTGCGCGGCACGGCCTGGGCGGCCTGCGGCCAGAGCAGCGCGAGCAAGGCCAGGCCGCCGACGTACAGGGCGAGGGCGAGATAGCCGGTCCAGCGGGCGGTGATCCAGGCCGTGTGGACGGTCTCGGAGGGTTGCGGAACCGGCGGCGCCGAGGAGCCGGAGGGCTTCGCGGTCAGCGGGAAGGAGAGCGCCCCGGACGTGGAATGCCCGTCCTCCATGTCGAGAACCTGCCCATCCAGGACGAGGCGGTCCTGGCCTGAGGTCTTCGGGACGGTGACCTCAACGGCCTTGTCGCCGCCGCCGCGGATCACACCCAGCGGCCTCCCGGACGCCCTGATGTGGACGTCCGCCGGGTCGACCGGCTCGCTGAAGCGCAGCGTCACGGTCGCCGGGGTGCGGGCGAGCCGGGCGCCGTTGTCCGGGGTCGAGGACATGAGTTCCGTGTGCGCCGACGCGGGCGGCGCGGCGAGCAGCAGGGCGGCGAGGGCGGCCAGGACGGCGGTGAGCAGGGACGGGGCGCGGCGTCTCACGGCAGTACCCCCGGCAGCACCGAGGGCGAGGCGGCGACGCCGACGCAGAGGGAGGAGGACGGGGAGAGGGACGAAGCGGGGGACGGGGGACGCCGGGGCCGGGGCCGGGGCGAGCAGGCTGTCCAGCAGGCCCGTCACCGGGCTGACAACGCCGTTCAACAGCGGCTGGACCAGCCGGACTTCGCCTTCCCCGCAACTGTCCGGGGCTGAGGGGGAGGGGGTCGGTTTCGGGGAGGGCGAGGGCGCGGGAGAGGGCGACTCCTGTCCCGCGCCGCCGGTTCCGCCCGTACCGTGGCCGCTTTCCCCGCCGGAGGTTTGGTCGGCGACGGGAATTCCGGCGCCGCTGTCGCCCGCCGGATAATCGCCCGCCGAATCGAGCCCTAGGTGTGGGTGTGCAACTCGACGCAGCACGCGCCCGGTCGGGGTGTCAGTACCGCGGTGGTGTCGGTGTTGCCGGAGGCGGCCAGGCAGCCGGCGAGGAAGGCGTGGTTCATGCCGCAGATCAGGTCGGGGGCCTGGGCGGCGACCGGGTGGAACGGGCAGTTGTGCAGCACCGTGCGGCCGGAACCGGCGTCGGACGGCTCGAACCCGAGGGATTCCAGAATCGCCATGACGTCCCCGCCGGGGGTCTCCGCGCCCAGGGCCTCGCCCCGCTCCCGGGCGACCCGGAGCGACGACTCCCGGGCGCTCTCGCCGGGCCGCTGTGCCGTCAGTGCCTCGGTCAGCAGGGAGGCCAGCAGGTCGTGGCGGCGCGGGGGGAGGCTCAGGGAGAGGGTCTCGGGGCTGGGCTCGTACACCTTCGGGGCGCGGCCGACCCGGCGCGGGCCGTGGCCGCCGTGGCGCGCCTGCAGCAGGCCCGACGTGACCAGCTTGTCCAGGTGGAAGGCGGCCAGCTTGCGGGAGATCCCCACCGCCGCGGACGCCTCTTCCCTGGTCACCGGGCGTCTGGCCCGCCGAACGTAGTCGAGCAGCCGGCGCCGGGACTCGTCGCCGAGGACGGCGAGCGCGGCGGCCGTGGCATCGGGGTTCACCGCTTCACCGTAACTCCGTCGAGTGGACTTGCTTGACCTCCCGCCAAATAAGACCAACACTTGTTGGTGAAATACCTCATAGGCGAGGTGGGTCCATGACGGTCGACAGTGAGCTCGGGCAGGCGAAGCAGCCGGTCAGCGGTGCGTTGGCGGGGCCGTACGGGCACCCGTTCCATCCGATCCTGGTGACCGTGCCGATCGGGGCCTGGGTGTGCAGCCTGGTCTTCGACCTCGCCTCCAAGATCGTCGGGCGGCCGGGTTTCCTGACCCATGGATCGGCCTGGCTGATCGCGATCGGGGTGC
Organism: Streptomyces sp. NPDC005799; assembly: GCF_040630525.1. Classification (NCBI taxonomy): domain Bacteria; kingdom Bacillati; phylum Actinomycetota; class Actinomycetes; order Kitasatosporales; family Streptomycetaceae; genus Streptomyces; species Streptomyces sp. NPDC005799. Next base: position 34,510 of record NZ_JBEXXQ010000059.1, on the reverse strand, counting down.
TCGGGGCCCTGGTCGCGGCCTGCGTCGGCTTCCTCGACCTGTTCGCCATCCCCACCGGCACGCCCGCCTTTCGTACGGGCCTGGCGCACATGGGGCTGAACCTCGCCGTGACCGCCGCCTACGCGGCCGGTTTCCTCTGGCGCCAGAGCGACGGCTACGCGGGAGGGCAGAGTGTCGGCAACGGCCAGCTGACGCTCTCCGCCGTCGCTCTGGCCACCCTCGGCGTCTCCGGCTACCTCGGCGGCAAGCTCGCCTACCGGTACGGCGTCCGGGTGGCCGCCGAGTCCGTGCAGGCCGAGGGCTACCGCAGTAGCCGTACGACCCCCTGACCAGAACCGCCACCGGAGCCGGACGTGGACATCGCCGCCCTCGTCGCCTGGATCGTCACCGCCCTCGGCGGATTCGTCCTCCTCGGCCGCTGGATCTCCGGCGGCGGTCTGCGCCAGCAGCAGTCGAGGACGGCGCGCTTCCCCGCGCCGCGGCACACCATGTTCGCCCGCTGGATCCCCGTCTACCGCACGGCCCCGACGACCGTCGACGAGCCGACTTCCGCCGAACGCCACCTCCCCGCCCCCGTGGTGGCCGCCCACGGCCTCGTCGCCGCCGCGACCCTGGTCCTCGTACTGCTGGCGGCACTGGATATCGGCGGCAGCCAGAGCCCGCCGGCCGGTCAGCGGATCGGCTGACGGGGGGTGTGCTCCGTCTCGAAGGGAGGAGCGGTGGAGTTGGGCGGGGCCCGGGAGTGTCGGGGAGCCCGCGAGTCGGGCGGAGCACGAGGGCCGGGGCGGGGGCCGAGAGTGAGAAAGGGGACCGTGGATCCCGGCGGGGTCCCCTGCGCCGGGATCCGCAACGGGTGTGCAGCAAGGCCCGCTTGGCGCGATGCCGGAGACGGCCGAGTACATGCTGATCCGGGACGGGGCCGAGGCGTTGACGACGGCCGGGTGGCCGCGGCGGCACGGGTGTCGGTCGGCTCGCCGTACCCGTGCCTGCCCGACCGGGAAGGGATCGGAGCCCGGGAGCGGGGCGGAGCCCGCGTACGCGGTCCTCGCCTTCGGCGACTCGTCGTACGACGACTTCTGCGGCCACGGCCGCCGCCTGGACCAGCGTCTGGACGAGTTGGGCGCGCTGCGGCTCGCCTCGTGCACCGACTGCGAGCCGGACTACGAGGACGGTACGTGCGGGACGTGTACTGACTACGCTGGGTGCATGCGAGACCTGGCGGACACGGCACAACAGTGGGCGGCCGAAGGCCGTGCGGCGGTACTCGCGCGGCCCCTCACCGAGCGCGGGTTCGGGGCGCGGCAGCCGGCCGACGCGATGCTGATCGACGCGGACGGGCAGTGCCACGGGCGGCTGTACCGGGGCGCCTTCGACCAGCGGCTCGTCGCCGAGGCCTGTGCGGTGCCGCCCGGGCACACGGCGCGCGTGTGCGAGGTGGCCGTGCACCAGGAGGGCGTGGCCCGGGCGGGGCTGACCTGCGGGGGACAGGCCGAGATCCTGATGCAGCCGCTGGGCGCCGTACCGGCCCGGTGGTGGAAGCTGCTCGGGGCGGGGGCCGACGTCGCGCTCGTCACCTGGCTGGACGAGGGGCGGACGCACGCGGTCAGCACCGTGGTGACGCCGGACGAGGCCGTGGACGGGCCGGACGTGCCGCCGCAGGCCGCGGTGCAGGCGCGTTCCCTGCTCGCCCGCTACCGGGCCGGACGTGAGGTGCACGCGGCCGACGCCGGGCTCGTCCTCATCGAGACCTGCCCCTCCGTACCGCACCTCGTCGTCGTCGGCGGTGGCGAACTCGCCGAACTCCTGGTCGCCCAGGCGGCGTTGCTGGGCTGGCCGGCCACGGTGACGAGGTCCGCGCGGGACGCCGCCGAGCTGCTCGCCGAGCATCCGGCCGCCGCCTGTCTGGTCATGCTGAGCCATGAGCCCGACGTGGACGTCCCCATTCTGCGCACCGCCCTGACCTCGGGCATCCCGTACGTCGGCGCCCTCGGCTCCCGCCACACCCAGGCCCGCCGCGCCGCCGCCCTGCTGGAGACGGGCCTGACCGAAGCGGACCTGGCCCGCGTGCACGGCCCCATCGGCCTGGACATCGGCGCCCGTACCCCGGCGGAGACGGCACTGGCGATCTGCGCCGAGGTGCTGACGGCGTTGGACGGTCCGGAGTGAGCGCGACCAGGGGCCGGCGCGGACGTCGGCCCCTCCGGGCGCTCAGCCCTTGCCGAGGAGCTTGTTCATCTCGGTGATCTCGGCGGTCTGGCCCTTGACGATGTCGCCGGCCATGGACTTCGCCGGACCGTAGGAGCCCTTGGTCTGCTCCGTCCCGGCCATCTTCACGGCGCCCTCGTGGTGCTCGACCATCATGGTCAGGAACATGGTGTCGAAGTCCTTGCCGGACGCCTTCTCCAGCATGGTCATGTCCTTGGGATCCATCATCCCGGCCATGTCGGAGCCCGAGCCGTGGTCCATGCCGGGCATGGAGTCCATCGAGTCCATGGAGGCGCCGGAGGCGGGCACCTTCTCGTTCCAGGCCGTCAGCCAGCCGGACATGGTCTTGATCTCCGGGTCCTGCGCCTTCTCGATCCGCGCGGCGAGGTCCTTGACCTGGGCGGAGGAGGCCTTTCCGGCGGCGAGGCGGGCCATCTCCAGGGCCTGCTGGTGGTGCGGGATCATGCCCTGCGCGAAGGAGACGTCCTGGGCGTTGTGCGCGTCGGCGCCGGTGGACGACGAGGCGGACGCGGCCGCGTGGCCGCCGCTGTCGCTCCCGCTGTCATGGTCGTTGCCGCAGGCGGCGAGGGTGACGGCCGCGGTGAGGGCGGTCACCGCCAGGGCGGTACGGCGGACGAGGTACGTACGGGTGTTGCGCATGCTGGAACTCCTGCTGATGCGTGTCGCGCTGTCGCGCGTGAAGGGATCTGGACGTGCCGGAGCGCACCGCGGGCGCGGTGCAGCGTGGTGTCTAGATCCGCAGGAGTTGGAGTTCCGCCAGGGAGGGCGGGGCGCGGGCGCCGTCCGGGGCCGTGCCGGCGTACCGGCAGGGGATGTCGGCACGCGCGGGGACGGTCACCGGGTCGGGTGTCGGGGCCGGCAGGGTCGGTCCGCCGCTGACCGCCGCCGACGCGCAGGTCCGGTCGGCGTGCTGGAGGTGGCCGCCGCCGCAGTCGTCGCCCGAGCAGCCGCCGTGCGGGTCGGCCACCACTGACGTGTGCCCGGCGGCGGAGTGCGTCTCCATGCCACCGCCGGGAGCGAGGGCGTGCATGCCCAACAGCCCCGCCAGCAGCCCGAGCACAACAAGCGCCCGCCACCCCACGGAGGGTGGCGCACCGCGTTCCTGTGCACGAGCTGTCATGGCGCCTCATCGTACGCAGACGACCCGGCCGCCGTTCACCCCGGCCCGGCCGTCCAGGTGATCCGCGGCGGCACCACCCGCGCGCACACAGGCAGGCCCCGCTCGTCCGACAGCCCGAGCCTGCCCACCAGCAGTCCCTCGCGCACGGCGGTGTCCAGCACCTCGGCGGGCACGGCGTCCAGCATCAGCTTGGCCCGCCGGAACAGGGTGAACGCTCCCGAGCCGTCGCCCGTACCCCACGACAGATACACGAACCTGCCCCCGGAACGACCTTGTACATAAGGCCCTTTGACATCCGTACCGGCCGCCGAGGCCACCGCGGTGCACTCCAGCGTCCAGCTCACCGAGCCGGCGTCACCGGGCTGCACCCCGAGCAGTTCGGCGGGCCGGTCCCGACGCTGCACCGCGACACGCACGTCCGAGTACACCGTGTCGCCGCCCTCGGGACCGCAGGTGCGGCCGGGCAGGTCGAAGCCCTCGATGTGGATGCGCAGACCGGCCGCCATGCCGTCACCGCCCCGGTTCGTCAGCTGTGGAGGTCCAGTCTGCACCTGTGGACCGGGGGATCCAGCCGCCGGACCGCCCCCGCCGCATGGCAGGATCGGGCGCCATGACGGCGTCTGCTTCGGTACGCGCGCTGCGCGCGGCGGTGTTCGCCGCGCTGTGCGTGCTGCTCGCGGCCGGGGGACACGTCCTCGCGACCGGCATGGCGCCGCCGGTGTGGGTGCAGGCCGTCGGTTTCCTGCCCCTCTTCGGTGCCGGATGTCTGCTGGGCGGCCGGGAGCGGTCCCTGGCGGCCATCGGCGCCGGCACGCTCACCGCGCAGGGCGGACTGCACCTCGCCTTCGGCGCGCTGCTGCCGCACTCGACGATGCTCATGCACGGCATGCGCATGGACCACACCCACGCCGTGACCCCGCACGCCACCGCCGCGCACGTCGCCGCGGCCCTGGTGCTCACCTGGTGGCTCAGGCGCGGCGAGGCCGCCCTGTGGTCGCTGCTGCGCCGGGCCGCCGCCCTGGTGCCGGGCCTGCTGGCCTGGTGGCGGGTGAGCGGCGGGGCGCCGCTGGTGCCGGACGCGCGCGCCGCCGTACGACCGTGTGCCGGCGGTCCGCGGCCGCTGCGGCGGCTCCTGCTGCGACACGCGGTGCAGCGGCGTGGACCGCCGCCCGGGACTCCGTACCCCGAGCGACCCCAACACACCTTTCCTGTACGGAGATTCACTCACCCATGTCCCGAGTACGCATCACGCTGCGCCGCGCCGGCGCCGTCACCGCCCTGACCGCCGCGGGGCTCCTCGCCGCGGCCGGTGCCGCCTCCGCGCACGTCACCGTCCACCCCGAGAGCTACGCCAAGGGCGCCACGGACGGCCTGCTGACCTTCCGGGTCCCCAACGAGGAGGACACCGCGTCCACCGCCAAGGTGCAGGTCTTCCTGCCCACCGACCATCCCGTCCTGGGCGTCCTCGTCTCCCCGCAGGACGGCTGGACCCCCAAGGTCACCACCACCAAGCTGAAGACGCCGGTGAAGACCGACGACGGCACCATCACCGACGCCGTCTCGGAGATCACCTGGACCGGCGGGAAGATCGCTGCCGGCCAGTACGAGGACTTCAACGTCGCCTTCGGGCAACTGCCGGACAACACAGACCAGTTGACCTTCAAGGCGCTGCAGACGTACTCCGACGGCAAGACCGTCCGCTGGATCGAGGCGGCGGCCTCCGGCGACGAGGAGCCGGAGAACCCGGCGCCGGTGCTGAAGCTGACGGCCAACGGCACGGACGAGGGCGCGAGCAGCACGACGCCGCTGCCGGCCACCTCGAAGAGCTCCACCGGCACCAAGACGACGGCGTCGAGCAGTGACTCCACCGCACGCGGCCTGGGCATCGCCGGGCTGGTCGTCGGTGTACTGGGGCTCGGCGCGGCGGGGTTCGCGCTGGCCCGCGGCCGTAGCGGCGGAACGCCGGCCGAGTAGTGCACGCGAGGGGCGGGGGTCCAAAACCCCCGTCCCGTGCGCGGCTCTCAGCGGCGCAACCCGCGGACCAGCCCCGCCGCGAGGCCCGCGACGCCGGCTCCCGCACCGGCCAGCGCCAGCGCCCTGCCCACCCGCCCGGGCGCGGCCGGACGGACGTCCCGCCCCACTCCGTACGCGCTCCCGAACGCCCCGCCGGGCAGGGCGGACGCCAGCAACTCGGCGACATGAACCGCCTCATGGCCGCCGCTGTCGAGTTCGTGCACCTGCGTCCGGCAGCTGAAGCCGTCCGCGAGCACCACGGTCGACGCGTCCTCCTCCCGCAGCCGGGGCAGCAGCACCCGCTCGGCGCAGGCCTCGCTCACCTCCAGGTGCCCCCGCTCGAACCCGAAGTTGCCGGCCAGCCCGCAGCACCCCGACTCCAGCTGCTCCACGTCGACCCCGGCCCGCCGCAGCAGCTCCTGGTCGGCCTCCCAGCCCAGCACCGCGTGCTGATGGCAGTGCACCTGCGCCACCGCCCGCGCCGACCGGTCCGGCACATGCGGCGGCTCGTACCCGGGGGAGTGCCCGGTCAGCAGCTCGGCCAGCGTCACCGTCCGGTCGCTCAGCCGCCGTACGTCCCGGTCGCCGGGGAACAGCTCGCCCATGTCGGACCGGAACACGGTGGTACAGCTCGGCTCCAGCCCGACCACCAGCCCGCCCGCCCGGACATGTCCGGCCAGATGCCGCACGGTGCGGCTCAACACTCGCTCGGCGATGTCGAGTTGGCCGGTGGAGATCCAGGTCAGCCCGCAGCACAGCGGTTCCTTCGGCAGCTCGACCCGCCAGCCCGCGCGCTCCAGCAGTTCCACGGCGGCCTGACCGATGTGCGGGTGGAAGAAGTTGGTGAAGGTGTCCGGCCAGAGCATCACGCTGCCGCGCGTCCCGTCGCCGTACGTCTCCCGGCGGCCCGCGAACCACTGCTGCAGGGTCCGTCCCGCGAACAGCGGAAGTTCGCGGTCCTCGACCCCGGCGAGCGCGACGGCCGCCTTCGACAGCGGAGGGGTGTGGGTGAGGGCGTTGACGACCGGTCCGAGCCGGGTGCGGCCCACGACCTGGGCGAGGGCCGGCAGCCAGCCCATGGACAGGTCGGAGCGCGGCCGCCGCCAGGGCCGGCCCTCGTAGTGGTGGGAGAGGAACTCCGCCTTGTAGGTGGCCATGTCGACATCGGCCGGGCAGTCCTTCTTGCAGCCCTTGCAGGCCAGGCACAGATCGAGCGCGTCATGTACCGCCTCCGACCGCCAGCCGTCCCGCAGCGTGCTGTCGCCGTGCCCGTCGAGCATCTCGAACAGCAGCCGCGCCCGTCCACGCGTGGAGTGCTCCTCCTCCCGGGTGACCTGGTAGGAGGGACACATCACCGACCCGCCCTTGTTGCTCAGCTGCCGGCACTTGCCCACGCCCACGCACCGGTTGGCGGCCTCGGCGAAGGAGTTGCCGTCGTCGGGGAAGCGGAAGTGCAGCTCGCGCGGGTCGTACGGGGCCCAGTGACCGCCCAGACGCAAATTCTCGTCGAGCTTGTACGGCGCCACGACCTTCCCGGGGTTCATCCGGTCCAGCGGGTCGAAGACGGCCTTCAACTGCCCGAAGGCGGTGACCAGTTCGTCCCCGAACATGCGCGGCAGCAGCTCGCCCCGGCTCTGCCCGTCCCCGTGCTCACCGGAGAGCGAACCGCCGAACTCCACGACCAGGTCGGCCGCCCGCTCCATGAACCGGCGGTAGGCGGTCACCCCGTCCGCGGTGTACAGGTCGAAGGGGATACGGGTGTGCACACAACCCTGCCCGAAGTGCCCGTACAGACTGGGCCCGACGTCGCTGAGGTAGCCGAACTCGTCGAACAGGCGCCGCAGTCGGCGCAGGTAATCGCCGAGCCGGTCCGTCGGCACCGCGGAGTCCTCCCAGCCCTCGAAGGTGTCGGGGTGCTCGGGGACGTGCGCGGTGGCCCCCAGGCCGGCCTCGCGCACCTGCCACAACTGGTCCTCGTGCGTGGGGTCGTCGAGGAAGGCGACGTCTGCTTCGTGCTCGGACTCGTGCAGCCCGTCCAGCATCCGGTGCGCCCGCTCATCGGCCTCCGCATGGGTGTCGGCTCCGAACTGCACCATCAAGTAGGCGTTTCCCTCGGGGAGTTCGGCGAGGGCCTTCTGGTTGAGGCCCTTGATCCGCTCGTCCTTGATCAGCCGCGCGTCGACGCCCTCCAGCGCGATCGGCTCGTACGGCAGGATCGCCGGGACGGCGTCGGCGGCCACGGAGATCTCCGGGAAGCCGAGCACCACCAGCGTGCGTTCCCTCACCACGGGCACCAGTTCCAGCTCTGCCCTGAGGACGGTCACCAGCGTCGACTCGCTGCCGACGAGCAGACCGGCGACGTCGAAGCCGTACTCGGGCAGCAGCGAGTCCAGGTTGTAGCCGGAGACCCGGCGCGGAATGTCCGGGAAGCGCCGGCGGATCTCGTCGCCGTAGTGGTCGCGCAGCGCGCGCAGTCGCCGGTAGACCGCGGCCCGCAGATCGCCCTGCCGCTCGATCTCGGCGTACTCCTCGTCGCTGGTCTCGCCGCACCAGAAGCGGGTGCCGTCGTAGAGCAGCACCTCCAGACGGGCGATGTTGTCGACGACCTTGCCGTACGCCTGGGCGGTGGCGCCGCAGGAGTTGTTGCCGATCATGCCGCCGAGCGTGCAGTTGGCGTGGGTGGCGGGCTCGGGGCCGTAGCGCAGGCCGGTCGGGGCGAGTCGCCGGTTGAGCTCGTCGAGGACGATGCCGGGCTGGACGACACAGGTGCGGGCGTCCGTGTCGACGGACTCCAGACGGTTGCAGTACTTGGTCCAGTCGATCACCACGGCCGTGTTGGTGCACTGCCCGGCGAGGCTCGTGCCACCGCCGCGCGACAGCACGGGCGCGTCGTGCTCGCGCGCCACGGCCACCGCCTCGGCGGCCGCCTCGGGCGTACGGGGCACCACTACGCCGATCGGTGTCTGCCGGAAGTTGGAGGCGTCGGTGGAGTAGGCGGCCCGGCTGCCGGCGTCGAAGCGGACCTCTCCGTCGACCCGCTCTCGCAGCGCGGCCTCGAGCTTCGGCGCGTCGACCGGCGGTGCCGCACCTCCGCGACGGACGACAGGTTCGGGCAGGTCCAACGCGGCCATGGAGCCCTCCTTCGCTCGGCCCGGCGGCAGGTGACGGGACCGCCGGGTACCCCGGCGGTGGCGCGGTCACCCGCGTGCGGGACGGTCCGGAAGGCGCTTTTTACGGTGACTTGGGCTCCTCGGCGAGTTCCGGGATCAGCCCGCACATCGCGTCCCGCTGGTCCTGGCCCATGACATCGCTGAGGGCTCGGGCGACCGTCGAGGCGAGCACGCCGGAGGCATCCTCCAGCAGGCCGCGCGCCTTCTCGGTGAGGCCCACCTCGATGCCCCGCTTGTCACCGCAGACCGACTTGCGGGTGACCAGACCGGCGTGGTGGAGGCAGGCGATCTGGTAGGTGAGGCGGGTCTTGGGGCGGCCCAGGAGCTCCGCGACGCGGGTCATGCGCAGACCGGTCCGGGGGTGCTGGGCGAGCAGGCACAGGATCAGGAACTCGTCGTGGGAGACGTCGAGCCGGTCCTTCAGGACGGACCGCAGTTCCTGCTCCACCGCCCCCATGGCCGCCAGCATCACCATCCAGGCGCGCAGCTCCCTGGGCAGCAGTCCGCCGTCCTGCGCGGACGGACATTCGGGCAGGTCGGTGGAGTGCTCCTCGGGGTCGGCCATGCTGTCGAGTCTACCTGTTGTTCAATTTTGGACGGAATGGTTGTCCAGATTTGGATGATGGGCTAGCGTGCAGTCATCCAATTTTGAATCACATCAGTTGTGACTCAGCCCCCGCTCCCTGGAGAAGATCATGACCGTCGCCGTCGAAACCGGACTGTGGCAGCTGGACGCCGCCGCCTCCACCGTCGCCCTGCGCCACAAGACGATGTGGAACCTCGTCACCGTCAAGGGCACCTTCACCGGTGTCGGCGGCCAGGGCGAGGTGAAGGCCGACGGTTCCGCCACGGGCACCATCACCCTGGACGCCGCCTCCCTCGACACCAAGAACAAGAAGCGCGACGAGCACCTTCGCTCCGCCGACTTCTTCGATGTCGACAACCACCCGGAGATCACCTTCGCCGTCCGCAGCGCCGAGCTGCGCTCCGGCGACACGGTCGAGGTCACCGGTCAGCTGACCGTGCGCGGCATCAGCCGCCCGCAGACCGTCACCGCCCGCCTGGTCGGCAAGGACGCCGACGCGCTCACGCTGGACGCCGAGTTCACCGTGGACCGCGCCGAGTTCGGCCTGGGCTGGAACCAGATGGGCATGATCCGCGGCCTGACCACGGTCACCACCACGCTCCGCTTCGTGCGCGCCGGAGCCTGACGACTCCTCAGCCCTTCTTCCCGGCCCGCGTGTAGAAGCTCTTCGCCGCCAGCCGGACGTCCATGCTGGACAGCGTCTGCGGTGTGGGCGTGAAGACCCGCACACGCACCCGGGTGTGCCGCCCCGGCACGGTGAACTTCCCCTCGGGCGGGCGGAGTTCGTACTGTGTCGTGGCGTGCGCCGACAACGTGGTCGGCCCGCTCGCGATCGACCAGAACTGACGCATGCCCTGGCCGGTGGTCACCATGAAGTGCGGTGCGAGAGCGCTGTCGTCGGTGTTGGTGACCTGCAGCGACAGCCGGGTGACCACCGTCGCGGACGCCCGGCGCACCGAGGCGACCTCCATCCGCAGCGGCGGCTTCCCGGTGACCGCCACGACCGCGGACACCAGCGCCGGGGTGACGACCAGCGCAGCCGCCACGCCCAGCGCCGTACGCCGCCTCGGGCCGGTGAGCGGACGAGGACGCGGCTGCCAGGCGCCGGTGAACTCCGCCGCCGGCGCGGTGACGGCGGCCGCGAGCCACAGCGGCGTCATCATCAGGTAGTAGCCGTCCTGGGACCGGGTCGCCAGGAAGAACGCGCACCAGGGCAGCACCGTCGCCGCGGGCCCCAGCCGGCGCGGGAACAGCACCAGCAGCGCGAGCAGCCCGGCGGCCAGCAGCAGGCTCGCGTACCCGTACCAGTCGAGCCTGTCGCTGCCGTTCGTGAAGTACAGCGAGACGTCCACGAGCCCCTGCCCGTGCAGGGTCGCCCCCTGGATCAGCGGCAGCGCGATGCCCTTGATCCAGGTGCCGGGCTCGCTCACGGCGAAGTATGTGTTGATCAGCAGCCACACCAGCGCGGCGATGCCCGTGATCCGCAGCACCACCAGCGCCGCCGCGCGCCCGCCCAGCTCGCCCCGGCGCACCGCGTAGATCCCGGCCAGCAGGAACGGCGCGAGGAACCACGGCAGTTGCTGGGCCGCGCAGGCGGCACCCAGGCAGACGGCCCGGGCCACTCCGGGCATCCCGAGCCGGCCGCCCCGTCCGATCCGCGGCCAGCGCACCACCACCGGAATCAGCAGGGCCAGCGCGGTGATCGCCGGGTAGCCGAGGCGGCCGTAGTTCGGCAGCAGCCCGAAGCCGAGGCACACCATGGTCGCCGCCGGCCGCCACTGTGCGGGCAGCATCCGCCACAGGGCGATCGTGCCGAGGATCAGCGCGCCCGTGCTCAGCGCCGTCGCCGGGGCGCCGCCGTGGCCCAGGAACAGCAGGGGCGCGGTCAGCAGCGGGCTCAGCGGGGGATAGCCGTAGGTGAAGTCGTAGCCGCCGGTGACCGTCGGGGTGAGGGCGATGCCGTGGGTGAAGAGCCAGGGCCAGGGCTGTCCGTAGATCGGGTGCCCGGCGACCAGTTCCCTCGCGGCCTGCGTGGTCAGGACCGCCTCGTCGCTGCCGCCGTGGTCCATGACCCACGCGCACAGGGCGAGCGTCACCGCGGTCGCCAGCACCACCAGGTCCAGCCGGGCGAGCGAACGCGTCCGGCGCACGACGAGCGCCAGCACCCCGCAGACCAGGATCGACGCGTAGCAGGCCGATATCACCGCGGCCACGAGGGGGCGATGGCTCGCCGCCGACGTCCAGACGTTGCGGGTGCCGATGAAGAGACTGATGTCGGCGAGCAGGGTCAGGACCCGGTGCCACTGCGCGGGGGGTTCCGGTGCGGCGGACACCGCCGACTGCGTCCGCCGGCCGGGTGTCACCTGTCGTGTTTCTGCCAAGTGCACATCGGGGACGGTAGTGGCGCCGAGTGAGCGGTACGTGGCTGGACGTGAAGAGTCCGGTGTGAGGGGGGTAAGACCAGGTATGCCTGGCTCGATGTGACCCTTGTGACGGTCGCGGACCGTGTCGCTGTTCGGCCGAACGGGTGACTTGCCGTAAGAATTGGCCAGTGCAATCAGTGAAGGCGAGTCAGTTCGGGGGGAGCCGGTGAACAGTCACGACGTCACCGATGAGCAGTGGGAAGGGCTCGCCCAGGTGGTGCCGTTGCGGGGACGCGACGCCTGGCCGTCCTCGGTCGGGCACCGGGCGTTGCCCGACGCGGTGACGGAGACCCGGCGCCGCTTCGTCGTCCTGCGCGTCAACGTCTTCGCCGACGCCCGCGACGTCGCCGAGACCCTGATGGCCGGTGTGCCCGTCCTGCTCGACCTCAGCGGCGCCGAGAGCGAGGTCGCCAAGCGCGTCCTCGACTTCAGCACCGGAGTCGTCTTCGGCCTGGCCAGCAAGATGCACCGGGTCGACCGCAACGTCTTCCTGCTGACACCGTCGGGCACCGAGGTGACGGGCCTGATGGAGGGGGCGGGAGTGTCGGGCGGCTGAGCGCGCGGGGAGCTGTCGGACCGCCGGGCGGCTGAACGTGCAGGGGGCCCGTCGGACCCTCGGGGTCACATCGCTTCACGGCGGTCCCCCGATCGTGGGAAGCCCGTCACGGCGGAACGGTTCGCCGGTGGAGCGGAGTCCTACGGTCCGGACATGAGCGTGTCATCGCACCCACGGTCCACGACCACGGCTCCCGAACGCCCCACCGCGATCCGCCCCTGCGTCACCGAGCTGCGGCTGGCCGCGTTCGCCGGGCATCGGCGGGCGGGGTTCGGGCTCGGTCCGGTCACCTTGCTCGCCGGGTCCAGCGGGGCCGGGAAGACGACCGCGTTACGGGCGTACGAGGCGCTCGCCCGGCTCGGTGGCGGTGCCGCGGTCGACGAGGTCTTCCTCGACGCGAGTGCCTGCGTGCCCGACCGTGCCCGGCCCGACACCCAGCGCCGCCGGGGCTTCCGCATCGGCTGTACGGCCGACGGCCCCGAGGGGCCGGTCCGGCTCGACGTCGCCGTACAGGCCGAGCCCGAACTGCGCATCGTGGGCGAGCGGTTGACGTCCGGTGGCTTGGTGCTGCTGGAGACCGCGCTGCGCGATCCCGCCCGCCGCTGTGTGCAGGCCGCCTGGCACACGGCCGGTTCGGCGCCGGTGACCCGCGCCCCGCTGCCCGACGACCGGCTCGGCACGACGCTTCTTCCGCTGCGGGTGGCCGGCAAGACCGACGGACAGCGCCGGGTGCTCGCCGCCGCCGAACAGATGGTGGTCGCCCTCCGCTCCGTCTTCGCCTGCGACCCGCGCCCCGACCGCATGCGGTCCCCGGTGCCGATGGGCTCCGGCCGGCTCCTCGGCGGCTGCGACAACCTCGCCGACGTCCTGTGGCGCACCCGCACCGAGTGCGGCCGCCGCCACGCCCTGCTCGTCGCGGCGGCGGGCGCGGGGTGTGCCGGGCCGGTGACCGACATGCTCGCCGAACCGCTCGGCGACGGCACGGTCCGGGGCGTGCTGGACCGGGGCGACGGTTTCCGGACGCCCTTCGCCCGCCTGGGCGACGGTGAACTGCGGTACCTCGCCCACGCCCTGGTTCTGCTGACCGGCCCCGGCGTGCTGGAGGTGGACCCGGCCGGCGAGGTGCCCGCCGCGATGCAGACGCTCACCGTGCTCGCCGACGCCTTCGACCGGTCCCTGGACCCGCGCCAGCGACGCGAACTGACCGACCTCGCGGTGCGCATGGGCGCGCGCGGTCACATCCGCTTCGTGGCCGCGGTCGCCGACGCGTCCTGGGCGGAGGGGACGGACGGGGTCACAGTGGTACACCTGGATCCGTGAACGAACCTCTTGATGTGGCGAAACTGCAGCGCAGACTGGCCGAGTTCGCGGCGGCGCGGGGCTGGCAGCCGTACCACACCCCCAAGAACCTCGTCACCGCGCTCAGTGTCGAGGCCTCCGAACTGGTCGAGATCTTCCAGTGGTTGACGCCCGAGGAGTCCGCACGCGTGATGGACGACCCGGACACGGCGCACCGGGTGCGGGACGAAGTGGCCGACGTGCTCGCGTACTTGCTCCAGCTGTGCGAGGTCCTCGGCGTCGACCCGCTCGCCGCGCTGGACGCGAAGATCGACCGCAATGAGCGGAGGTTCCCGGCGCCGTAAGGAGCGGAGGTTTCAGGCGCCGTAAGGAGCCGTACGCTCCGTTTTCACTCTCCGAAGTCGAAATCTGCTTCGAAACCGATTCGTTGTCCACAGATTTCCGCCTTCCTCTGGCTTTTCGTCCCGGGCACCTTCACTCTGGGTAGTGGACAACGGAGTTCGGGCAGACGCGTGGGCAGCGCGTGGAGACGGACGGGGGCAGCGCATGGACGCTGTGCGGCTCATCGTGACGAGCAGGCGGGCGCTGGCGGTGGGCGGCGACGCGCCCGAGATCCTGACGGAGGTGTGGCAGGCGCAGGCCCTCGCCCAGGCGATAGGCAGCCGCCTCGCCGTCGCCGGACCACCCGAACTGCGGGGCGAGGCACTGGGGTTGACGGAGCTGGCGGGCCGCGGCTGCGGGGTGCTGGACGAGCCCCGGCTGGCGCCCGGGGACCTCCGCGCGGCCCAGCTGACCGAACTGGGCGACGCCCGCCAGGCCCTCAGCTACCTCGGCGGCTTGCTCGGCGAGGTGGGCATCGCCCTGGTGGGCCTGGCCTGCGCGGCGGACGACGAGGGTACCTACTGGCAGTGCATGGAGGCCATCGACGCCGCGGACGAGTCCAGGGACCGCGTCCGCGAGATGCTCCGCAAACTGACGGACGGGGAGCAACGACTGCCGGAGAGAGAAGCCGGCTAGGCCGGTTCGGGGGAGCGGTGCGCTGTGCGATGCCGAGCCCCTCACCGACCGAGCGGAGACGCGGGAGCGATCGGCTGCGCTGCAAGGAGGATCCGCCGGCCCGACCGGGCCCCACCACGGCGAGCGACACGAAACGCCGGGCCGCGCTTGACTGACGCCATGCGGGGGAGGGGCGGCGGTGACGCGGCTGCGGGGGCCTTCGAGGGAGAGGCGGTGAGGCGGCTGCGGGGGTACCGCGCGGCAGAGGAGGCGGCAAGGGGGTTACGGGGGAGAGGCGGTGACGCGCGGCGGCAAGGCACTGCGCGACAGTGGCGGCGCCAACGCGGCTGCAGGGGGCCGGCCGGGGCGACACGGCGCCGGTCATCGGCGCGGACAACCCCCGTGTACGGCGGCGACGCGATTTCACGCGACCAGGAATCGGTGCTCCGGGAGGGACCGATGGGATGGACCGGCACCGACAGGTGCAGGATGAACGCATGGACCTCCGTATCTTCACCGAGCCCCAGCAAGGGGCCGACTACGACACCCTGCTCGCCGTGGCGAAGGCCACCGAAGACCTAGGGTTCGACGCCTTCTTCCGCTCCGACCACTACCTGAAGATGGGCGACGTCGACGGTCTCCCCGGCCCCACCGACGCCTGGATCACCCTCGCCGGCCTGGCCCGCGAGACCCGCCGCATCCGCCTCGGCACCCTCATGACGGCCGGCACCTTCCGCCTCCCCGGCGTGCTCGCCATCCAGGTCGCCCAGGTCGACCAGATGTCCGGCGGCCGAGTCGAACTCGGCCTGGGCGCCGGCTGGTTCGAGGAGGAGCACAAGGCGTACGGCATCCCCTTCCCGAAGGAGAAGCTCGCCCGCCTGGAGGAGCAGCTCGAGATCGTCACCGGCCTGTGGCGCACCAAGCTCGGCGACACCTTCGACTTCCACGGCACCTACTACGACCTCACCGACTCGCCGGCCCTTCCCAAGCCCGCCCAGGAGAAGATCCCGGTGCTGATCGGCGGCCACGGCCCCACCCGCACCCCCCGCCTCGCCGCCCGCTTCGCCGACGAGTTCAACATGCCGTTCGCCTCCGTCGAGGACAGCGAGCGCCAGTTCGCCCGCGTCCGCACCGCCGCCGAGGAGGCCGGCCGCAAGGGCGACGACCTCGTCTACTCCAACGCCCTCGTCGTCTGTGTCGGCAAGGACGACCAGGAGGTCGCCCGGCGTGCCGCCGCCATCGGCCGCGAGGTCGACGAGCTCAAGGCCAACGGTCTGGCGGGCTCCCCGGCCGAGGTCGTCGACAAGATCGGCCGCTACGCCGAGGTCGGCGCCCGCCGCGTCTACCTCCAGATCCTCGACCTGCACGACCTGGACCACCTGGAGCTGATCTCCGCCCAGGTGCAGCCTCAGGTGACCCAGGAATGATCGACCCAGGAATAAACGAAGGCGCCGGTCGACCGCCTGTGCGAAGGTGAGACCGTCGTCCTGCCGAGCCCCCAGGATCACCCTTCCTGGGGGCTCTCGTGCGTACGGCACCCGAACCGTTCACCCGTCGGAGAGTCTCCGCATGTTCCTGACCATCACCACCACCGGCACTCCCGAACGCCCCGCGACCGACCTCGGCTACCTGCTGCACAAGCACCCCGACAGGGCGCAGGCGTTCTCCACCTCCTACGGCACGGCGCACGTCCTCTACCCCGAGGCCGATACGCAGCGCTGCACGGCGGCCCTGCTGCTCGAGGTGGACGCGGTGGCCCTGGTCCGGCGGGGCAAGGGCAGGGGACGCGGCGGTGCCCCCGACGCGGCCCTCGCGCAGTACGTCAACGACCGCCCCTACGCGGCCTCCTCACTGCTCGCCGTGGCGCTCAGCGGCGTTTTCTCCAGCGCGATGAAGGGCGCCTGCCACACCCGCCCCGAACTGCCGGACCAGGCACGGCCCCTGCGCATCGAGATACCCGCACTGCCCGCCCGCGGCGGCCCCGGTCTCGTACAGCGTCTCTTCGAGCCGCTGGGCTGGACCGTCACCGCCGAACCGGTCGCGCTGGACAGCGAGTTCCCCGAGTGGGGCGACTCGCGGTATGTGCGGCTCGTCCTGGAGTCCGAGGCGCTGACCCTCGCCGAGGCGCTGCGTCATCTCTATGTCCTGCTCCCCGTCCTCGACGACGCCAAGCACTACTGGGTGTCCGCGGACGAGGTCGACAAGCTGCTGCGGGCCGGTGAGGGCTGGCTGGCCGGGCACCCGGAGCAGAAGCTGATCACCAGCCGTTACCTGTCCCGCCGCTGGTCGCTGACCCGGCAGGCGATGGAGCGGCTGGAGCTGGTGCGGCTCGCGGAGGCCGACGACAGCGAGGTCGAGGACATCGACAACGCGGTCGAGGAGGAGACCGGGACGGAGGAGAAGCCGACGCCGCTCGCGGTGCGGCGCCGGGACGCGATCATCGAGGCGCTGCACACGTCCGGCGCCGCGCGCGTGCTCGATCTCGGCTGCGGACAGGGCCAGTTGGTGCAGGCGCTGCTCAAGGACGCGCGGTTCACCGAGATCGTCGGCGTCGATGTGTCGATACGCGCCCTGACCATTGCCTCCCGGCGGCTGAAGCTGGACCGCATGGGGGAGCGGCAGGCCTCGCGCGTCAAGCTCTTGCAGGGTTCGCTCGCGTACACCGACAACCGGCTCAAGGGGTACGACGCCGCCGTGCTCAGCGAGGTGATCGAGCACCTCGACCTGCCCCGGCTGCCCGCCCTGGAGTACGCGGTGTTCGGCGCGGCCCGTCCCCGCACGGTCCTGGTGACCACCCCGAACGTCGAGTACAACGTCCGCTGGGAGTCCCTCCCCGCGGGCCATGTGCGGCACGGCGACCACCGCTTCGAGTGGACCCGCGAGGAGTTCCGCGCCTGGGCGGGCGCGGTGGCCGAACGGCACGGCTACGACGTGGAGTTCGTGCCGGTCGGCCCGGACGACCCGGAGGTCGGGCCGCCCACCCAGATGGCCGTGTTCAGGATGACCACCGAGAAGGAGGCGAAGGCGGCATGACCGAGACAGCACCCGGCAGGGGACGGGTCCTCCCCGTCACCGACCTCTCCCTCGTCGTGCTCGTCGGCGCCTCCGGCTCCGGCAAGTCGACCTTCGCCCGCCGGCACTTCAAGCCGACCGAGGTGATCTCCTCCGACTTCTGCCGCGGCCTGGTCTCCGACGACGAGAACGACCAGAGCGCGACCAGGGACGCCTTCGACGTCCTGCACTACATCGCCGGCAAACGCCTGGCCGCCGGCCGCCGTACGGTCGTCGACGCGACCAGCGTGCAGCAGGACGCCCGGCGCCAGCTGATCGACCTGGCCAAGCAGCACGACGTACTGCCCATCGCCATCGTCCTGGACGTCCCGGAGGAGGTCTGCGCCGAGCGCAACGCGGCCCGCACCGACCGGGCCGACATGCCGCGCCGGGTCATTCAGCGTCACATCCGCGAACTGCGCCGCTCCGTACGGCACTTGGAGCGTGAGGGCTTCCGCAAGGTGCACGTCCTGCGCGGGGTGGAGGACGTCGAGAACGCCACCGTCGTCACCGAGAAGCGCTTCAACGACCTCACCCACCTCACCGGTCCGTTCGACATCATCGGCGACATCCACGGCTGTGCCTCCGAACTGGAGTCGCTGCTGGGCAAGTTGGGCTACACCGACGGCGTCCACCCGGAGGGCCGTACGGCCGTCTTCGTCGGCGACCTCGTCGACCGCGGCCCGGACAGCCCAGGCGTTCTGCGCCGTGTGATGGCGATGGTGAAGTCGGGCAACGCCCTGTGCGTGCCGGGCAACCACGAGAACAAGTACGGCCGTTACCTCAAGGGCCGCAAGGTCCAGCACACCCACGGCCTCGCCGAGACCGTCGGGCAGATGGCGGGCCAGAGCGAGGAGTTCGTCGCCGAGGTACGGGAGTTCATCGACTCCCTCGTCAGCCACTATGTCCTCGACGGTGGCCGGCTGGTGGTCTGCCACGCCGGTCTGCCCGAGAAGTACCACGGCCGCACCTCCGGCCGGGTCCGCTCGCACGCGCTGTACGGCGACACCACCGGCGAGACCGACGAGTTCGGGCTGCCCGTGCGCTACCCGTGGGCGGAGGACTACCGGGGCCGCGCGGCCGTCGTCTACGGTCACACCCCGGTCCCGGAGGCCACCTGGCTCAACAACACCATCTGCCTGGACACCGGCGCCGTCTTCGGCGGCAAGCTGACCGCGCTGCGCTGGCCGGAGCGCGAGCTGGTCGACGTACCGGCCGAGCGGGTCTGGTACGAGCCGGCCCGACCGCTGCGCACCGAGGCCCCCGGCGGGCACGACGGCCGGCCGCTGGACCTCAACGACGTGCACGGGCGCCGGATCGTGGAGACCCGGCACTCGGGGCGGGTCTCGGTCCGTGAGGAGAACGCGGCCGCGGCCCTGGAGGTCATGAGCCGGTTCGCGGTAGACCCGCGGCTGCTTCCGTACCTGCCGCCGACCATGGCGCCGACGGCGACTTCGCACGTCGAGGGCTACTTGGAGCACCCGGCCGAGGCGTTCGCGCAGTACGCGGGGGACGGGGTCGAGCGGGTCGTGTGCGAGGAGAAGCACATGGGCTCGCGGGCGGTGGCGCTGGTGTGCCGGGACGCGGAGGCGGCACGCAAGCGGTTCGGCGGTGGGGGCACCTCCCGCTCGAGCGAAGCCGAGAGTGGGAGAGGTCCGACGGGTTCGCTGTACACCCGTACCGGACGGCCCTTCTTCGACGACCAGTCGGTGACGGAGGAGATCCTCGGCCGGGTTCGCACGGCCGTCACCGCAGCCGGCCTCTGGAGCGAACTCGACACGGACTGGCTCCTGTTGGACGCCGAGCTGATGCCCTGGTCGCTGAAGGCCTCCGGACTGCTGCGCTCGCAGTACGCGGCCGTCGGTGCCGCGTCCGGCGCGGTGTTCCCGGGGGCGCTGGCCGCCCTGGAGGGCGCGGCGGCGCGGGGTGTGGAGGTGGCCGGCCTGCTGGACCGCCAGCGGGAACGCGCCTCGAACGCGGCCGCGTTCACGGAGGCGTACCGGCGCTACTGCTGGACCACCGACGGCCTGGACGGTGTACGGCTGGCCCCCTTCCAGATCCTCGCCGTCCAGGGCCGCAGCCTCGCCGCGCTCCCGCACGACGAGCAACTGGCCCTGCTGGACCGGCTGGTGGAGCACGACGGCTCCGGTCTGCTGCAGACCACCCGACGGCTCCACGTCGACACCGGTGACCCGGAGTCGGTACGGGCCGGTGTCGACTGGTGGCTGGAGATGACGGGCCGTGGCGGCGAGGGCATGGTCGTCAAGCCGCTCGGCGCCCTGGTGCGCAGCAGCGAGGGCCGGCTGGTGCAGCCCGGCATCAAGTGCCGGGGCCGCGAGTACCTGCGGATCATCTACGGCCCGGAGTACACGCGCCCCGACAACCTGGCCCGTCTGCGCACCCGTTTCCTCAACCACAAGCGGTCGCTGGCGATCCGCGAGTACGCCCTGGGTCTGGAGGCCCTGGACCGCCTCGCGGAGGGCGAGCCGCTGTGGCGGGTGCACGAGGCGGTGTTCGGGGTGCTGGCCCTGGAGTCGGAGCCGGTGGACCCGCGGCTGTGAGTGCGGCCGGCTCCGGCATCCCGCGGATGGGGTGCCGGAGCCGGACCGGTCCTAGCCGACCAGCCGCAGCCGCTCCGCGCACACCCCCACCCGCACCGACTGCCCCCACGTCAGTTCCAGGGCGTCCGTCTCCATCCCGTCCCCGAAGGCGATCAGGCGTTCGGACTCGACGGTGAGATGGAGGCGGGCGGTGCTGGAGAGGGTGCCGGCGACGAGGGTCGTGCCGGTGGCGGGGGAGGGCCAGGCCTCGCGGACGAACCACAGCAGGCGGTCCTCGGTGGGGCGGGGCAGTTCCAGCGCGGCTCCCCGCTCCTGCCACACCGAGCGGAGCCAGCCCGTCGCCCCGGTCCCCGTCCCCACCAGCACCCCGGACGAAGCCTGGGCCTCGACGACACCCCCGTCGTTCTCGAGGCCCAGGCGGTATCTGGCCGTCTGGTGTCCGGCGGCGCCCAGGTAGATCTCGTTCAGCGCGACCAGGCGCTGTGTGTCGTCGGCGACCGCCTCGACCATCGTCAGCTCGTCGACGCCGGTGCCGGACGCGTGCGCGGCGGGCAGCAGGGCGGCCGCGTCGGTGGGCCGGTGCCGTACCAGCACGCCCGGGTTGCGCCCGGGGTCGGCGTCGATGCCGATCACCGGCTGTCCGGCGAGGTACTTGGCGGCGTTCGCCACCAGTCCGTCCTGGCCGACGACCACCACGACGTCCTCCGGCCCGAACAGGAAGCGGTCCAGGTCGGCCCGCTCCACCCTGCTCTGACGCCAGGTCAGCGGGATCGCCGCGGTGACGTCGGCCAGCGCCCGGCGGGTGCGGCGGTGCCGTTCGGCGACCTCCTCGATGTCCCGGCCCCGGGAGGAGAGGAAGAAGGCGGCCTGCCCGTGGGTGCCGTGGTGGGCCACCAACTCCTCGTACTCCGTGGTGCGATGGACGAGGACGACGCGCGGCGCGAGGCTCACACCGGGCCCCCGTGGGCCAGCCTGGCCAGCAACCCCGTCAGCACGTCCGGCGTGATCGTCACGCTGTCGATGTTCGGCAGGTTCTCCGCGAGCCGTGTCCCGGTGAGGGCGTGCAGGGTCGCGAGGTCCACCTCACCGTGCACCCGCAGCCAGGCGGCCTGGGCCTGTGCCCGGGACTCACCGACCTCGCGCGCTCCCTCGGCCTCCGCGCGGGCCAGCCGCAGGGACCGGACCGCCTCCGCCTCCGCGAGCCGCTCGGTCCGCCGCGCCTCGGCGTCCGCCAGCCGCACGGACCGCTCGGCCTCCGCCTCCGCCAGCTTCACCGTGCGCGCCGCCTCGGCCTGGGCCCGTACCGAGTCCGCCGCCGCGTGCTCCTCCGCCTCCCGCCGGGCGTTCGTGCCGCGCTGCTCGACCAACTGCTCCTCGCGGCGGGCGAGTTCGATCTGGCTGGCCAGTTCGTTCTCGGCGATCGCCCGCTCCCGCTCGACGGCAACCGCTCGCCGCTCGTACGTCGCCCGGTCCGCCTCCTGCTGGATCTGCTCGCGGGCGGGGGTGCGCAGCGCCCGCTCCACCTCCGGCTCCGGACGCAGCGCGACGACGCGCACGGCGACCACCTCGACGCCGGTCGCCGGGAGACGGGGTTCGGCCGTGAGGCCCGCCGCGACCCGCTCCCGCACCGCCGTCACCCCGTCGACCAGCGCCGACGACAGTGACGTACGGGCGAGGACGTCCAACGCGTGCTGCTGTGCCGTCTCGGTCAGGAGGGTGCCGAGCTGCTCCAGCGGTGTCCCGCGCCACACGCCCGTGTCGGGGTCGACCGAGAAGTCCAGTCGGGCCGCGGCGAGCGCCGGGTCGCTGATCCGGTAGGTCACCGTCGCCTGCACCGCGACGTCCTGGAAGTCGGACGTACGGGCATGGAAGGTCATCGCCAACTCCCGGTCGTCGACCGGCACTTCGGACAGGGCCGCGGTCAGCGCGCGGAACCAGAAGCTGAGCCCCGGCCCGTCGTGCAGCAGCTTGCCGCCCCGGTGGTGCCGGATGTGCGCCGTCGGCGCGCCCCGGAGATGGCGCCAGCCCAGGCGCCGAGTGATGTCGGCCATCGGACCCCCTTCTTTTCGTCTCTTAGACGATAATCCTGGGGACCGCTTATCGTCAAGAGGACGAGAACAAGTAACCGAAGAAACCGCCGAGCCACGGGTCAAGAGGCCGCTCGATGGTCAGGATGGAGGCATGGGATTCCATGTCGACTCCGAGGCCGGGCGGCTGCGCCGCGTCATCCTGCACCGGCCGGATCTGGAGCTCAAAAGGCTCACCCCCAGCAACAAGGACGCCCTTCTCTTCGACGACGTGCTGTGGGTGCGCCGGGCGCGCGCCGAACACGACGGCTTCGCCGACGTGCTGCGCGACCGCGGGGTCACCGTCCATCTCTTCGGCGACCTGCTCACCGAGGCCCTGCAGGTCCCGGCGGCCCGCACCCTCGTCCTGGACCGGGTCTTCGACGAGAAGGAGTACGGCGTCCTCGCCACCGACCACCTCAGGGCCGCCTTCGAGACCCTCCCCGCGCCGGAGCTCGCCGCGGCGCTGGTCGGCGGCATGACCAAGCGCGAGTTCCTGGACGCGCACCCGGAGCCGACCTCGGTCCGCTTCCATGTCATGGACCTCGACGAGTTCCTGCTGGCGCCGCTGCCCAACCACCTCTTCACCCGCGACACCTCCGCCTGGATCTACGACGGCGTCGCCGTCAACGCCATGCGCTGGCCCGCCCGGCAGCGCGAGACCGTCCACTTCGAGGCGATCTACCGCCACCACCCCCTCTTCTGTGACGAAACGTTCCGCGTCTGGTCCGAGGGGCAGTCCGACTACCCGTCCACCATCGAGGGCGGGGACGTCCTGGTGATCGGCAACGGCGCCGTCCTGATCGGCATGAGCGAGCGGACCACCCCGCAGGCCGTGGAGATGCTCGCGCACAAGCTGTTCGCGGCCGGCTCCGCGCAGACGATCGTGGCCCTCGACATGCCGAAGCGGCGCGCCTTCATGCACCTCGACACCGTGATGACGATGGTCGACGGCGACACCTTCACCCAGTACGCGGGCCTCGGCATGCTCCGCTCGTACACCATCGAACCGGGCGTCGGCGAGAAGGAGCTCAAGGTCACCGACCATCCGCCGGAGCACATGCACCGCGCGATCGCCGCCGCCCTGGGCCTCAGTGAGATCCGCGTGCTGACCGCCACCCAGGACGTGCACGCCGCCGAGCGCGAGCAGTGGGACGACGGCTGCAACGTCCTCGCCGTCGAGCCCGGTGTCGTCGTCGCCTACGAGCGCAACGCCACCACCAACACCCATCTGCGCAAGCAGGGCATCGAGGTCATCGAGATCCCGGGCAGCGAGCTCGGCCGGGGCCGGGGCGGGCCGCGCTGTATGAGCTGTCCGGTCGAACGGGCGGCCGTATGAGCGCACACGCATGTGCATATAAATGCTAAACCTCGTATAGACTTCCAGGGTCCGTTGTTCCCGTATCTCTGGAGCGCCCCATGGCGACCGTCCCGACCGCCCTCGCCGGGCGCCACTTCCTCAAGGAGCTCGACTTCACGAGGGAGGAGTTCCTCGGCCTGATCGAGCTGGCCGCCGAGCTGAAGGCCGCGAAGAAGGCCGGGACCGAGCAGCGGTACCTGAGCGGCAGGAACATCGCGCTGATCTTCGAGAAGACCTCGACGCGCACCCGCTGCGCGTTCGAGGTCGCCGCCGCCGACCAGGGTGCCTCGACCACCTACCTCGACCCCTCCGGCTCGCAGATCGGGCACAAGGAGTCGGTCAAGGACACCGCGCGCGTACTCGGCCGGATGTACGACGGGATCGAGTACCGCGGCGACAGCCAGCAGAAGGTCGAGGAACTCGCCGCCCACGCCGGTGTCCCCGTCTTCAACGGCCTCACCGACGACTGGCACCCCACCCAGATGCTGGCGGACGTGCTGACCATGACCGAGCACACAGCCAAGCCGGTCGAGCGGATCTCCTTCGCCTACCTCGGCGACGCCCGCTTCAACATGGGCAACTCCTACCTGGTCACCGGCGCCCTGCTCGGCATGGACGTCCGGATCGTGGCCCCGAAGGCGTACTGGCCGGCCCAGGAGATCGTCGACCGCGCGCACGAGCTGGCTGAGACCAGTGGGGCCCGGATCACGCTCACCGAGTCCGTGGGCGAAGGCGTGCTGGGCGCCGACTTCGTCGCCACCGACGTCTGGGTCTCCATGGGCGAGCCCAAGGAGGTCTGGGACGAGCGGATCACCGCCCTCGGCCCCTACGCGGTGACCATGGACGTCCTGCGCGCCACCGGCAACCCGGACGTCCGGTTCCTGCACTGCCTCCCGGCCTTCCACGACCTCGGCACCAAGGTCGGCCGGGAGATACACGAGACCCACGGCCTCGATTCGCTGGAGGTCACGGACGAGGTGTTCGAGTCCCCCTTCTCGGTCGTCTTCGACGAGGCGGAGAACCGTCTGCACACCATCAAGGCGATCCTGGTGGCCACGCTGGCCTGAGGGCGGTCAGACCGGGCGCCGCTGCGGGGGCACCGACGGCAGCCGGAACCACACGGCCTTCCCGGAGTCCGTCGGGCGGTGTCCGCAGGACGAGCTGAGCGCGCGGATCAGCAGCAGCCCGCGCCCGTGTTCCTGCCAGGGGTCGGGCTCGTCCCCGTTCGGCCTGGTCAGATCACCCGGCGGCGCCGGGTCCGGGTCGTGCACCTCGACCTGGCAGCCGCCCGGCAGCAGCTCCACCACGAGCTCTATGGGGGAGTCCCCGGCGGTGTGCTCCACCGCGTTCGCGACCAGTTCCGCCGTCAGCAGCTCCGCCGTGTCGCTGTCGGCCCCGTGCTCCAGCTCGGCCAGCGCCGTGCGCACCAGGGCGCGGGCCACGGGCACGGCCGCGGCGGAGTGCGGCAGCGCGATGCGCCAGGAGGCGGCGGAGGCCGATGGGGGTTCGTGCAAGGCGGATCCGTTCATGAGCAGGCTGTCCTGCTTTCAACCTGATGAATGGTACGGCGCCGCCCGTCAGAGACGTCCGGCGGGCACCGCGGGGGACCTTCGGCCCCGTTGACGGGCGGCTTACCCCTGGAAACGGCTTGCCTCGCGCGGGTGCTCCTCCTGTTACCGCTCTATTGACGAGCGGTGACATGTCTATATTGCGTCCGTGACGACAGTCACGAATGAGTGATAACTTCGAGATGTGTCCGCGCCACCGTCCGAGGAGGCCGCACCGCATGAGTCCCTTCACCGGCTCCGCCGCCCGCACCGCCGACTGGCGGCACCTGCGCGTCGAGCTCACCGACGGGGTCGCGACCGTCACCCTGGCCCGCCCCGAGAAACTCAACGCGCTCACCTTCGGCGCCTACGCCGACCTGCGCGATCTGCTCGCCGAGCTGTCCCGTGAGCGCTCCGTCCGCGCCCTGGTCCTGGCCGGGGAGGGCCGCGGCTTCTGCTCCGGCGGCGACGTCGACGACATCATCGGCGCCACGCTGTCCATGGACACGGCCCAACTGCTGGACTTCAACCGCATGACGGGCCAGGTCGTGCGGGCCGTACGGGAGTGCCCCTTCCCCGTGATCGCGGCGCTGCACGGAGTGGCGGCGGGCGCCGGCGCGGTCCTGGCCCTGGCGGCGGACTTCCGGGTGGCCGACCCCACCACCCGGTTCGCGTTCCTCTTCACCCGGGTCGGGCTGTCCGGCGGTGACATGGGGGCGGCCTATCTGCTGCCCAGGGTCGTCGGGCTCGGCCACGCGACCCGGCTGCTGATGCTGGGCGAGCAGGTACGGGCCCCGGAGGCCGAGCGCATCGGCCTGATCAGCGAACTGGTGGAAGAGGGTGCGGCGGACGAGGTGGCACAGTCCCTGGCCCGCCGACTGGCCGACGGCCCGGCCCTGGCACACGCCCAGACGAAGGCGCTCCTGACGGCCGAACTGGACATGCCCCTGGCGGCCTCGGTCGAGCTGGACGCCTCCACCCAGGCCCTGCTGATGAACGGCGAGGACTACGCGGAGTTCCATCAGGCATTCAAGGAGAAGCGCCCTCCCAAGTGGAAGGGGCGGTAGAGATGCCGGCCTCAGGGGCGCGGGGCGGCGCCGACATTGCGGCTACCGCCGCGTGGGCGCGACCAGCCCCCCAAAACCCGCAGTCGGCGATGAACCCACGCCACCCCCTCCGCGTGGCGATCATCGGTGGCGGCCCCGGTGGACTGTACGCCGCCACCCTGCTGAAACGGCTCGACCAGGCCCGCGAAGTGACCGTCTGGGAGCGCAACGCCCCCGACGACACCTTCGGCTTCGGAGTCGTCCTCTCCGACGAGACCCTCGGCGGCATCGAACACGCCGACCCCCCGGTCTACGCGGCCCTCCAACAACACTTCACCCGCTGGGACGACATAGACATCGTCCACCGCGGCAGCCGCCACACCTCCGGAGGACACGGCTTCGCCGCCCTCGGCCGGAAAGGCCTGCTGGAGATCCTGCACACCCGCTGCCGGAACCTCGGCGTGGACCTCCGCTTCCGCTCCGAGGCCCCCTACCCCGACTGGCTGTCCGGCACCCACGACCTCGTCGTCGCCGCCGACGGAGTCAACAGCACCACCCGCGAGACTTACGCCCATGTGTTCCGCCCCCGGGTGACCGGCCACCACTGCCGCTACATCTGGCTGGCCACCGACTTCCCCTTCGACGCCTTCCGCTTCGAGATCGCCGAGACCGAACACGGCGTGATGCAACTGCACGGCTACCCCTACTCCGGCGACGCCTCCACCGTGATCGTCGAGATGCACGAGAACGTCTGGCGCGCCGCCGGCTTCGAGGAACTCGACACGGCGGAATCCATCGACCGCTGCGCCAAGATCTTCGCGGAGGCGCTCCACGGTCGCCCCCTGCGCTCCAACAAGTCGGCCTGGACGACCTTCCGCACGGTCACCAACGAGCGCTGGTCCCACGGCAACGTCGTCCTGCTCGGCGACGCCGCCCACACCGCCCACTTCTCCATCGGCTCCGGCACCAAGCTCGCCGTCGAGGACGCCCTCGCCCTCGCCGCCTGCCTGGAGGAACAGCCTTCCCTCGACAAGGCGCTCACGGCCTACGAGGAGGAGCGCAGACCCGTTGTCGCCTCCACCCAGCGCGCCGCCCGCGCCAGCCTGGAGTGGTTCGAGAACCTCGGTCTCTACCTCGACCAGCCGCCCCGCCAGTTCGCCTTCAACCTCCTCACCCGCAGCCGCCGCGTCACCCATGACAACCTCCGGCTGCGCGACGCCCGGTTCACCGGCTCCGTGGAGGACGAGTTCGGCTGCCCGCCCGGCACCCCGCCGATGTTCACCCCGTTCCGACTGCGCGGACTGACCCTGCGCAACCGGGTCGTCGTCTCGCCCATGGACATGTACTCCGCGGTCGACGGAGTCCCCGGCGACTTCCACCTCGTCCACCTCGGCGCCCGCGCCCTCGGCGGCGCCGGGCTGGTGATGACCGAGATGGTGTGCGTCAGCGCGGAGGGCAGGATCACCCCCGGCTGCGCCGGCCTCTACACCGGCAAGCAGGCCGACTCCTGGCGGCGGATCACCGACTTCGTGCACACCCGGTCCCCCGGCACCGCGATCGGCGTGCAGCTCGGCCACTCCGGCCGCAAGGGCTCGACCAGGCTGATGTGGGAGGGCATGGACGAACCGCTGCCCGAGGGCAACTGGCCCCTCGTCGCCCCCTCCCCGCTGCCGTACAAGCCGGACAGCCAGACCCCGCGCGAACTGACCCGTGCTCAACTCACGGACATCCGCGAGCAGTTCACCTCCGCCGCCTGGCGCGCCGTGCGCGCCGGCTTCGACCTCCTCGAACTGCACTGCGCCCACGGCTACTTGCTCTCCGGCTTCCTCTCCCCGCTCACCAACCGCCGCACCGACGGCTACGGCGGCTCGCTGGAGAAACGACTCCGCTTCCCGCTGGAGGTCTTCGACGCGATCCGGGGCGTGTGGCCGGAGGAGAAGCCCATGACGGTCCGCATCTCCGCCACCGACTGGGCCGACGGCGGGACGACCGCCGAGGACGCCGTCGAGATCGCCCGCGCCTTCGCCGCTCACGGCGCCGACGCGATCGACGTGTCGACCGGCCAGGTCGTCGCCGAGGAGCGGCCGGAGTTCGGGCGGTCGTACCAGACGCCGTACGCGGACCGGATCCGGCGCGCCACCGGTGTCCCCGTGATCGCGGTCGGCGCGATCTCCTCCTGGGACGACGTCAACTCCCTGATCCTGGCCGGGCGTGCGGACCTGTGCGCCCTCGCCCGCCCGCACCTCTACGACCCGCACTGGACGCTGCACGCGGCCGCCGAGCAGGGCTACGACGGCCCGGGCGTCGTCTGGCCGGCCCCGTACCGAGCGGGCAGCCGCCGCCCCCGGACCGGCCGTACGGACGCCCCGAAACCCCGCCTCACTCTGGGGAGTTGACGCCGATCGCGCCGACGCCCGTGCGGTTCGTTCAGGGCTGCCCTCCGCCCGCGAACACCGCCCCCGCGTCCCTGAGCCGCTCGTGCAGCTCCCGGAAGACCGCGGCCGAGCGGACGCCCGGCCAGTCCTCGGGAAGGAGCCGGGCGGGCAGGCCGGGGTCGGTGTAGGGGAGGTGGCGCCAGTTGTCGAGGGTGAGGAGATAGTCGCGGTACGCCTCCTCGGGCGGGGTGTCCCCGCGCTCCCGCCAGGTGTGCAGCACGGGCGCGTGCCGGTCGAGGAACGCCTCGTGCTCCTTGGCGATCGCGGCCAGGTCCCACCAGCGGGCGACGGCCTCCACGGTCGCGGCGAAGCCCAGGTGCTCACCGCGGAAGAGGTCCACGTACGGGTCCAGGTGCAGCCGGCGCAATGTGTGCCGTGTCTCCTCGTGCAGCCGGGCCGGGGCGATCCACACACCCGGCGCCGCCGTGCCGAAGCCGAGCCCGGCCAGCCGTGAGCGCAGCACATGCCGCTTCTGCCGCTCCGACTCCGGCACCGAGAACACCGCGAGCACCCAGCCGTCGTCCTCGGGCGGCGCGGTGGCGTAGATGCGCCGGTCGCCGTCCTCAAGCAACTGCCGTGCGTCCGGCGAGAGTTCGTACCCCGCGGCGCCCTCGGCCGTACGGGCCGGCAGCAGCAGTCCGCGGCGTTTGAGACGGGACACCGAGGAGCGGACGGAGGGGGCGTCCACGCCGACCGCGGCCAGCAGCCGGATCAGCTCCGCGACGGGCACCGGGCCCGGCACGAAGCGGCCGTAGGCGCCGTAGAGCGTGACAATGAGAGACCGCGGTGCATGCTGGTCGGACACGTTGATCATCTTAGGTCTTCGTGATCACTGCTGGTCACCATCGGTGCGCAAACGGAACCTCTGGAGCTTCCCGGTCGCCGTGCGCGGCAGCGCCTCCGAGAAGACGATCTCGCGCGGGCACTTGTACGGCGCGAGTTCCGCCTTGACGAAGGCGCGCAGGGCCTCCGCGTCCCGTACGGCGCCCTCCTTGAGGACCACATGGGCCACGACCACCTGCCCGCGAGCCTCGTCGGGCCGCCCCACGACCGCCGCCTCCACCACGTCCGGGTGACGCAGCAACGCGTCCTCGACCTCCGGCCCCGCGATGTTGTACCCAGCCGAGATGATCATGTCGTCGGCCCGGGCGACGTAACGGAAGTAGCCGTCCGGCTGCCGGACATAGGTGTCGCCGGTGACGTTCCAGCCGTCACGCACGTAGTCGCGCTGGCGAGGATCGGCGAGGTAGCGGCAGCCGACCGGCCCGCGCACGGCCAGCAGTCCCGGCTCCCCGTCGGGAACGGGCCGGCCGTCCGCGTCCTGCACGCGCGCCTCCCAGCCCGGCACGGGCACCCCGGTCGTCCCGGGCCGGACGTCGTCGTCGGCCGCGGAGATGAAGATGTGCAGCAGCTCGGTGGCGCCGATGCCGTTGATGATCCGCAGCCCGGTCCGTTCGTACCAGGCCTGCCAGGTGGCCGCCGGGAGGTTCTCACCGGCGGAGACGCAGCGGCGCAGGGACGAGACGTCATAGGCGTCGAGGTCGTCCAGCATCGCGCGATAGGCGGTCGGGGCGGTGAACAGGACCGAGACGCGGTGGTCGGCGACGGCGGGCAGCAGCTGCTTGGGGTGCGCCTGTTCGAGCAGCAGCGCGCTCGCGCCCGCCCGCATCGGGAAGACGACCAGTCCGCCGAGGCCGAAGGTGAAGCCGAGCGGCGGGCTGCCCGTGAAGACGTCGTCGGCACGGGGCTTGAGCACCCGCTTCGAGAAGGTGTCCGCTATGGCGAGCACATCCCGGTGGAAGTGCATGCACCCTTTCGGGCGACCCGTGGTGCCCGAGGTGAACGCGATCAGCGCGACGTCGTCGGCCGCGGTGTCCACGGCCGGATAGGGGGCGCCGGGCGCCGGGCGGCGCAGGAGGTCGTCGGGGGCGTCGCCGCCGAAGGTGGTGATGCGCAGGCCGGGTATCTCGGCCTTGGCGAGGTCGTCGACGGAGCGGATGTCGCAGAGGGCGTGCCGGACCAGTGCCATGTCACATATCACGGCCAGCTCGTGCGGCCGCTGCTGCGCCAGCACGGTCACCGCCACCGCCCCGGCCTTCAGCACCGCCAGCCAGCACGCCGCGAGCCACGGGGTGGTCGGCCCGCGCAGCAGCACGCGATGGCCGGGTACGACCCCGAGCTCGTCGGTGAGGACGTGCGCCAGCCGGTCGACGCGGGCGCGCAGCTCGCCGTACGTCCAGGTGGGGCCGTCCGGCGTGTGGAACACCGGGCGCTCGTCGGACGGGCCGGCGAGGAGCTCGGCGGCGCAGTTCAGCCGATCGGGGTACCGCAGCCCCGGCAGCTCGAAACGGAGGTCGGGCCACTGGTCGGGGGGCGGGAGGTGGTCGCGCGCGAAGGTGTCGACGTGCGCCGAGACGATCATGGCGGTTCGCCCCCTTGCCTTGTGGGCCGCCGTTGGTGGGCGTCGTGGTGGGCTCGCGGCAACGAGCGTATCGCGTTGGTGACGGCAGTCAACAGAGCGCGATAACGTCGGGGGAGACGCGGCGGAGAGGAGACCGGCGATGCCCGCATTCTCACTCGAACCGGAACAGACCGCCTGGTGTGCGCGGCTGCGTGCGCTGGCGGCGGAGCGGCTGCGCCCGCTCGCCGAGAAGGGCGAGCCCGGCCACGTCAACCGCCCGCTGATCGAGGAACTGGGCCGACTCGGCCTGCTGGGCCGCCTGTTCACCTCCGGCGCGCTCGACCTGTGCCTGATGCGCGAGTCCCTCGCCTACTCCTGCACGGAGGCGGAGACGGCCCTCGCCCTGCAGGGCCTGGGCGCGCATCCCGTGCACGCCCACGGCAGCCCCGCCCAGCGGGAGAGCTGGCTGCCGAGGGTGAGCGAGGGCACCGCGGTGGCCGCGTTCGCGCTGAGCGAGCCGAACGCGGGCTCGGACGCGGCGGCACTGGCGCTGCGGGCGGACCCGGACGGAGCGGCCCGCTGGCGCCTGACCGGGGAGAAGTGCTGGATCTCCAACGCCCCCGAGGCCGACTTCTACACCGTCTTCGCGCGCACCACCCCCGGCGCCGGCGCCCGTGGGGTGACCGCCTTCCTGGTCCCCGCAGACCGCCCCGGACTCACCGGGACCGCGCTCGACATGCTCTCGCCGCACCCCATCGGCGCCCTCGACCTCGACGCCGTACCCGTGACCGCGGACGACGTGCTCGGCGAGGCCGACCGCGGCTTCCGCGTGGCGATGGGCACCCTCAACCTCTTCCGGCCCAGCGTCGGGGCCTTCGCCGTCGGCATGGCACAGGCCGCGCTGGACGCGACCCTCGCGCACACCGCCCGACGGGACGCCTTCGGCGGCAAGTTGCGGGATCTGCAGACCGTCGCGCACCAGGTCGCCGAACTGGCCCTGCGCACCGACGCGGCCCGCCTCATGGTGTACGCGGCGGCGACGGCGTACGACGAGGGTGCCCCGGACGTCCCCAAGCGCGCGGCGATGGCCAAGCTGCTGGCCACCGAGACCGCGCAGCAAGTCGTCGACACGGCCGTCCAGTTGCACGGCGCCCGGGCGCTGCGCCGCGGGCATCTGCTGGAGCACCTGTACCGCGAGGTGCGCGCCCCGCGTGTCTACGAGGGCGCGAGTGAGGTCCAACGCGGCATCATCGCCAAGGAGTTGTACAAGGAGCTGGACGCGGAGACGGAAACCCCGGAGGCAGGCCAGTGAGCACCGAGCGCGTCAACCCGCCCGAACTCTCCCCGCCCACCGGCTTCTCGCACGCGGTCGTCGCCACCGGCACCCGCGTGGTCTTCCTGGCCGGCCAGACCGCCCTGGACACCGAGGGCAAGGTCACCGGCGACACGCTCCCCGCCCAGTTCGAGAAGGCGCTCACCAATCTGCTGACCGCGCTCACCGCGGCCGGCGGCACCCCCGCGGACCTGGCCCGCGTCACCGTCTACGCCACGGACGTCGCCGCCTACCGCGTCCACGCCCCCGAACTCGGGCGGATCTGGCGGCGGTTGGCGGGACGGGACTACCCGGCGATGGCGGTCGTGGAGGTCGTGCGCCTCTGGGACGACCAGGCACAGGTGGAGCTCGACGGTTTCGCCGTGCTGCCCTGAGCGGAGTCGGTCAGGCGGCGACGGCCAGTCGCTCGGCGGGCAGCCGGTGCGGCGCGACGACGCGGCCGTCGGCGGTCAGCTCACCACTGTCGTCGAACACGATCCCGCCGTCGCACAGCAGCGCCCAGCCCTGCTCGGGGTGGGCGGCGACGATGTGCGGGGCGTGGCCGTCGGAGGCAGGGCACGAGGGCCGACGTGTACACATGGCGCACCTCCAGGTCGATCGGGACCCCTCGGTCCGGGTCCCTGTGAACAAGACCATGCTCCCCTCGCGAACTCATCGGAACGGCTGGACGAGAAGCGTGACAACACGCGGACAACACCCGGACGGTTCCACGACCGTCGATGCGGACTCGCCACCGAAGGGGTGACGGTCACGGCAACACACGCGCGCGCCCGGTACCAGTGGAAGCCCCGCGTTCAGGAGGTTCCCGATGCCCGCGCTCTCCCTGCGCCCCGCCCTCGCCCTCGCCGCCGCCGCGGCCGCGCTGCTCCCGCTCGCCGCCACCGCCGCACCGGCGAGCGCGGACCCGAACGAGACCGTGACCGTCGACCCGACCGGCACCATCGCCGCGGACGGCACCGTCACGCTCTCCGGCACCTACAGTTGTCTCGGCAACACCGGCCCGGTCTTCGTCAGCTCGTCCCTGATCCAGGGCTCCTCGACCGTCCGTCACGGCATCGGCGGCACCCGTGCCGTGTGCGACGGCATGACGCACGCCTGGGCGAACACCGGCAAGGTCTCCCCGGACCCCGTCCAGCCTGGCGCGGCCACCGTCGAGGCCACGGTCATGGAACTGCGCCCCATCGGCGGCCTGCCCCTGCCCCGCTTCCACGCCCTGCAGCGCCAGGACATCACCCTGACCCGGAGCTGACCGCCGCCCGCCGTGCCCGCGGGACCACGGACCGCGGGCACGACGCCCCTCCACACTCAACAGATGAGTTGCGTGCCGACAAGATAGTGTGTACAGAGCATGCAATCGGCGGGAGGGGAGTGGCGGCACATGGCGAAGCAGGCGTCCGCGCGGCCGGTGGTCAGCCGGCGCCGGGAGGTCGGTGACACCAGCGCGCGCTCGCTGCTGATGACCGTGCTCGGCGAGTTCGTCCTGCCGCGCGGCCGCCCCGTATGGACATCGGCGCTGGTCGAGACGCTGGCGTTGTTCGGCGTCGAGGAGAAGTCGGCCCGTCAGGCGCTGGCCCGCACGGCGGCCGAGGGCTGGCTGGCCTCGGAGCGGGTGGGCCGCCGGGTGCGCTGGGCGCTGACCCCGCCCGGACGGCGGCTGCTGACCGAGGGCGCGCAGCGCATCTACGACTTCGGCAGCGGCGAGCGGGCCTGGGACGGCACCTGGCTCGTCGTCCTCGTCTCGGTCCCCGAGACCAAGCGGGACCTGCGCCACCGCGTGCGCACCCGCCTCAGCTGGGCCGGCTTCGGCTCCCCGGAGCCGGGCGTGTGGATCACCCCGCACACCCACCGCGAGCCCGAGGCCCTCGCCGTCCTCAAGGAACTCCAGCTCGCCGACGGTGCCCTGTCCTTCACCGCCACCTACGGCGCCCTCGGCAGTGAGGCGGCCATGGTCGCCCGCGCCTGGGACCTGAGCGAGGTGGAGGAGCGGTACGAGGCGTTCATCGACGGGTTCACCGGCCTGCACCCGGCACCCGGTGACCCCACGCTGCACGCCCTGACCCTGCTCGTCCACGAGTGGCGCCGCTTCCCCTTCCTCGACCCGCGCCTCCCGCCCGAACTCCTCCCGCCCGGCTGGAGCGGCGCCAGGGCCACCGCCCTCTTCCACGACCGGCACGCCCACTGGACGACGGGGGCCCGACGGCGGTGGGAGGAACTGCAGGACTAGGGCCAATGCCGCTGCTTTAAGTGGTGGCCTTGGATTTTCGCTTGGTCGGGGCGGTCCTGGACGCGGGAACGATGGTGACCGCCTCGGCCGGTGCGGC
>NZ_JBEXXQ010000058.1:0-72098 GCF_040630525.1 Streptomyces sp. NPDC005799 | reverse complement strand
CTCCCGCTTCTACGCCGACGACGACCTCATGGTCGGCGCCGCCGACCCCTTCCAGCTCTTCCGCATCATGTACGAAGTCATCCGAGGCGGCGGCTTCAGCCCCGACGTCGCCTTCATGCTCGACCAGTGCCACAACATCGAAGCCAAGATCCCCGCCATCATCCGCTCCGTCATGAACGTCCAGGAAGCCACCGCCAAGGCCCTCCTCGTCGACCGCGACGCCCTGGCAGCCGCCCAGCGCGACGGCGACGTCCTCGCAGCCAACGCCACCCTCATGGACGCCTACAACACCGACGTACGCCCCCTCCTCGCCGACCTCCGCACAGACATGGGCCTCGACCCCGACCCGATCACCGCCTACCACCGCTCCGGATGGCAGCAGCGCATCGCCGCCGAACGAGTCGGCGGCACCCAGGCCGGCTGGGGCGCCTGACTCCCCCGCCTCGCGTTTTCCCACCGTTCCGACGAAGCAAGGAAGAGACCCGCTCATGGCACCCCACCCCCAAGCCGCCGCCCTGCTGGCCCGTTCGCATCGGCTCGGCTCCGATCCCCGTAACACCAACTACGCCGGCGGCAACGCCTCGGCGAAGGGCACCGAGACCGATCCCGTGACCGGTGGTGACGTCGAGTTGATGTGGGTCAAGGGGTCCGGTGGTGACCTCGGCACGCTCACCGAGGCCGGACTGGCAGTCCTGCGCCTGGACCGGTTGCGGGCACTCAAGGGGGTGTACCCGGGCGTGGAGCGCGAGGACGAGATGGTCGCCGCGTTCGACTACTGCCTGCACGGCAAGGGCGGTGCCGCTCCCTCCATCGACACGGCCATGCACGGGCTCGTCGAGGCCGCGCACGTCGACCATCTGCACCCCGACTCCGGGATCGCGCTGGCCTGCGCCGCCGACGGGGAGAAGCTGACCGCGGAGTGTTTCGGGGAGAGTGTCGTGTGGGTGCCGTGGCGGCGGCCCGGATTCCAGCTGGGCCTGGACATCGCGGCCGTGAAGGGGGCCAACCCGCAGGCCATCGGCTGCGTGCTCGGCGGACACGGGATCACGGCGTGGGGAGAGACCTCCGAGGAGTGCGAGCGCAACTCGCTGCACATCATCCGGACCGCGGAGGCGTTCCTGGCGGAGCGCGGCAGGCCTGAGCCGTTCGGGCCGGTGATCGAGGGCTACGAGGCGCTGCCCGACGACGAGCGCCGGGAGCGGGCCGCCGCGCTGGCGCCGTACGTCCGGGCCATCGCTTCCCGGGACAAGCCGCAGGTCGGGCACTTCACCGACACGGACGTCGTGCTCGACTTCGTCGCGCGGGCCGAGCACCCGCGGCTGGCGGCGCTGGGTACCTCGTGCCCGGACCACTTCCTTCGGACGAAGGTGCGGCCGCTCGTCCTCGACCTGCCGCCCACCGCGCCGCTGGAGGAGACCATCGCCCGCCTCAAGGAGCTGCACGCCGAGTACCGCGAGGAGTACGCCGCCTACTACCAGCGGCACGCGCTGCCCGACTCTCCCGCGATGCGGGGCGCGGACCCGGCGATCGTGCTGGTGCCGGGGCTGGGCATGTTCTCCTTCGGCAAGGACAAGCAGACCGCGCGCGTGGCCGGTGAGTTCTACGTCAACGCGATCAACGTGATGCGGGGCGCCGAGGCGGTGTCGACGTACGCGCCGATCGAGGAGTCGGAGAAGTTCCGCATCGAGTACTGGGCGCTGGAGGAGGCCAAGCTCCAGCGGATGCCGAAGCCCAAGCCGCTGGCGACCCGGGTGGCGCTGGTGACGGGGGCCGGCAGCGGGATCGGGAAGGCGATCGCCGAGCGGCTGGTCGGTGAGGGCGCATGTGTCGTCGTCGCCGATCTGAACGCCGACAACGCGGCCGCCGTGGCCGCGGAGCTGGGCGGGTCGGACAAGGCCGTCGCCGTGACCGTCGACGTGACGTCCGAGGAGCAGATCGCGGAGGCGGTCAAGGCGGCCGTGCTCGCGTTCGGCGGGGTCGACCTGGTCGTCAACAACGCCGGCATCTCGATCTCCAAGCCGCTGCTGGAGACCTCGGCGAAGGACTGGGACCTGCAGCACGACATCATGGCCCGTGGTTCCTTCCTCGTCTCGCGCGAGGCGGCCCGGGTGATGATCGCGCAGGAACTGGGCGGCGACATCGTCTACATCGCCTCCAAGAACGCCGTCTTCGCCGGTCCCAACAACATCGCCTACTCCGCCACCAAGGCCGACCAGGCCCATCAGGTGCGGCTGCTGGCCGCCGAGCTGGGTGAGCACGGCATCCGCGTCAACGGGGTCAACCCGGACGGTGTGGTGCGCGGGTCCGGGATCTTCGCGGGCGGCTGGGGCGCGCAGCGCGCGGCCGTGTACGGGGTGCCGGAGGAGAAGCTGGGCGAGTTCTACGCGCAGCGGACCATCCTGAAGCGTGAGGTGCTGCCGGAGCATGTCGCGGGCGCCGTGTTCGCGCTGACCGGCGGGGAGCTGACCCACACCACCGGCCTGCACGTCCCGGTCGACGCCGGCGTCGCGGCCGCGTTCCTGCGATGAGCGGCACCGTGAAGGCGTACGCCGCGGTCGACCTCGGCGCGTCCAGCGGGCGTGTCATGGTCGGCCGCGTCGGCCCCGACAGCCTGGAGCTGTCCGAGGCGCACCGGTTCGTGAACCGGCCGGTGCGCGTTCCGGAGGGGCTGCGCTGGGATGTGCTCGCGCTGTACGGGGGTGTGCTGGACGGCCTCAGGGCCGCCGGTCAGGTCGACTCGGTCGGCATCGACAGCTGGGCCGTGGACTACGGGCTGCTGGACGCCGACGGGGCGCTGCTGGGCAACCCGGTGCACTACCGGGACTCCCGCACCGAGGGCGTCGCCGAAAAGGTGTGGGCGACCGTGCCCGCCGAACAGCTGTACGCGGCGACCGGATTGCAGTACGCGCCCTTCAACACGCTGTACCAGCTGGTCGCGGCCCGGGATTCCGCCCAACTCGCGGCCGCTCGGCGGCTGTTGCTCATTCCCGATCTGCTGTCGTACTGGCTGACCGGCGAGCAGGGCACCGAGTTGACCAACGCCTCGACGACCCAGCTGATCGATCCCCGGACGCGCGCGTGGTCGTACGACGTCGCCTCCCGGCTGGGCGTCGACCTCGGCCTGTTCGCGCCGCTGCGGCAGCCCGGCGATCCGGCGGGTGCGCTGCGGGCGGAGGTGCTGGAGGAGACCGGGCTCACGGGTCCGGTGCCGGTGACGACGGTCGGCTCGCACGACACGGCGTCCGCGGTGGCCGCCGTGCCGGCGGACAGGGAGCGGTTCGCGTACATCTGCACCGGGACCTGGTCGCTGGCCGGGCTCGAGCTGGACGCGCCCGTGCTGAGCGAGGAGAGCCGGGCGGCCAACTTCACCAATGAGCTCGGGCTGGACGGCACGGTCCGGTATCTGCGCAACATCATGGGACTGTGGCTGCTGCAGGAGTGCGTACGGGCCTGGGGCGAGCCGGAGTTGGGCGGGCTGCTGCTGGAGGCGGCCAAGGTGCCCGTGCTGCGGTCGGTGGTCGACGCGGGGGACGCGGCGTTCCTGGCGCCGGGCCGGATGCCGGAGCGGATCGCCGAGGCGTGCCGCGCCTCGGGGCAGCCGGTGCCGGGGACGCCCGTCGAGATCACCCGGTGCATCCTCGACTCGCTCGCCCTCGCGCACCGCAGGGCGGTCGAGGACGCGCGGCGGCTGGCGGGTCACCCGGTCGACGTCGTGCACGTGGTCGGGGGCGGCACCCGGAACGCGCTGCTGTGTCAGCTGACCGCCGACGCCTGCGGGTTGCCCGTGGTGGCGGGCCCGACGGAGGCGGCGGCGCTGGGCAACGTGCTGGTCCAGGCCCGGGCCCACGGTCTCGTCGGCGATCTCGCGAGCGGGCGGCGGCTGCTCACCCGTACCCAGCCGCTCACCCGGTACGAGCCGCGGGGCGACACGGCGCCGTGGCGGGAGGCGCAGGCCCGGCTCGCCGACCGGTGACCGGGGTCTCCCCCGCGCCCGCCGGGCCGACTACTCTGCACTCATCCGATGATCGATTCACAAGGAGCCGCGATGCGTGTCGCTCTGTTCCTGACCTGCGTCAACGACACGCTGTATCCGGACACCGGGCGCGCCGTGGTGAAACTGCTGACCAGGCTGGGCGTCGAGGTCGACTTCCCGATGGCCCAGACCTGCTGCGGGCAGGCGCACTACAACACCGGCTACCGGCATGAGGCCGAGCCGCTCGCCCGGCATTTCTCCGATGTCTTCGGGGAGTACGAGGCGATCGTCACGCCGTCCGGGTCGTGCGGGGCGATGGTGCGGGAGCTGTATCCGCGGATGGGTGAGCGGGCCCGGGCCGAGGGGCGCGGGGACACCCTCGCCGCGACGCTGGCGCCAGTGGTGCCGAAGACCTACGAGCTGACGGAGTTCCTGGTGGATGTGCTGGGGGTGACGGACGTCGGGGCGTACTACCCGCACAAGGTGACCTACCACCCCACCTGTCACGGGCTGCGCGGGCTGGGCCTCGGCGACCGGCCCCGGCGACTGCTCCAGGCCGTCAAGGGGCTGGAGTTGGCCGAACTGCCCGGTGCCGACGAGTGCTGCGGCTTCGGCGGCACCTTCGCACTGAAGAACTCCGACGTCTCCACGGCGATGGGCGTCGACAAGGTGCGCAATGCCGAGTCGACCGGCGCCGAGGTGCTGTGCGCGGCCGACAACTCCTGTCTGATGCACATCGGCGGCACCATGACCCGGCTCGAGGTGGGGATGAAACCGGTGCACATCGCGGAGATCCTGGCGAGCACGGAGGAGGAGCCGGCCGTATGAGCGGGACGTACCTGGGAATGCCGGCCTTTCCCGAGGCCGCGCACGAAGCCGTGGGCAACCGGACCCTGCGCGGGAATCTGCGCCACGCCACGCACACCATCCGCGCCAAGCGGGCCAAGGCGGTCGCGGAGGTGTCCGACTGGGCGCTCCTGCGCGAGGCCGGCAAGCGGATCAAGGACCACACTCTGCGGCATCTCGACCGGTATCTGGTGCAGTTGGAGGAGTCGGTCACGGCCGCGGGCGGCACCGTCCACTGGGCCGCCGACGCCGACGAGGCCAACCGGATCGTCGCCCGGCTGGTGAAGGAGACCGGCGAGTCGGAGGTCGTCAAGGTCAAGTCGATGGCCACACAGGAGATCGGGCTCAACGAGGCCCTGGAGGCCGAGGGCATCCGGGCCTACGAGACCGATCTCGCCGAGCTGATCGTGCAGTTGGGCAAGGACCGGCCCTCGCACATCCTCGTCCCGGCCATCCACCGCAACCGGGGCGAGATCCGGGACATCTTCCGCGAGGAGATGGGCGAGTGGGGCCGCCCGGCCCCCGAGGGCCTGACCGACACGCCCGCCGAACTCGCCGAGGCCGCCCGGCTGCATCTGCGCGAGAAGTTCCTGCGGGCCAAGGTCGGCATCTCCGGCGCCAACTTCATGATCGCCGAGACCGGCACGCTGGTGGTCGTGGAGTCCGAGGGCAACGGGCGCATGTGCCTGACCCTGCCGGAGACGCTGATCTCGGTCGTCGGCATCGAGAAGATCCTGCCCACCTGGCAGGATCTGGAGGTGTTTCTGCAGACGCTGCCCCGCTCCTCGACGGCCGAGCGCATGAACCCGTACACCTCGATGTGGACCGGCACGACGGACTCCGAGACGGCTGACGGGCCGCGGACCTTCCACCTGGTGCTGCTCGACAACGGCCGCACCGACACCCTCGCCGACGAGGTCGGCCGCCAGGCCCTGCGCTGCATCCGCTGCTCGGCCTGCCTCAACGTCTGCCCGGTGTACGAACGGGCGGGCGGGCACGCCTACGGCTCGGTCTACCCAGGCCCCATCGGCGCCATCCTCAGCCCCCAGCTGAGGGGCACGGCAAGCGAGATCGACGCCTCGCTGCCGTACGCGTCGTCGCTGTGCGGCGCCTGCTACGAGGTGTGCCCGGTCGCGATCGACATCCCGGAGGTGCTGGTGCATCTGCGGGAGCGGGTGGTGGAGGGCGGTCCTGCGGTACGGCAGGGCAACAAGGTGGTGCTCAAGCCCGCGAAGGGACATGCCGCCGAGCGGGCCGCCATGCGTGCCGCCCGCTGGGCGTTCACCCACCCCGGCGCCCTGCGTGGCGGCCAGCGGCTCGCCTCCCGCACCCGTCGGCTGCATCCGCGGACCCTGCCCGGACCGGGCAGGGCGTGGAGCGGCAGCCGGGATCTGCCGGCCCTCCCGGCGGAGCCGTTCCGGGACTGGTGGCAGCGCACCAACGATGGAAAGGGCGGTGCCAAGTGAGCAGCAGGGACAGGATCCTGGGCCGGGTGCGGCGCGCGCTGGCCGATGTGACACCGGACGAGCGGCCGTACGACGAGGCCGTCGCCCGCGACTATCTGCGCGCGCACGGTGAGCGGAGCGTCGAGGAGACGGTCGATCTGCTGGCGGAGAACCTGGCGGACTACCGGGCGATCGTGCATCGGTGCGCCGCGGGCGAACTGGCGGCCCTGGTCGGCCGGT
Source organism: Streptomyces sp. NPDC005799 (assembly GCF_040630525.1). Lineage (NCBI taxonomy): Bacteria > Bacillati > Actinomycetota > Actinomycetes > Kitasatosporales > Streptomycetaceae > Streptomyces > Streptomyces sp. NPDC005799. The sequence continues at coordinate 65,594 of NZ_JBEXXQ010000058.1, read as the reverse complement.
TGCTCGCCGAGCGGGGTTCGAAGACGGTGGTGGTGCCCGCGGGGCTGGACGCGGAGTGGCTCTCGGGGGCCGAGGTCGAACACATCGCGGATCTCGGCGACAGCACCCCGCACGAGCTCGACCGGGTCGGCAGTGTGGTCACGGCCTGCGCGCTCGCCGTCGCCGAGACCGGCACCATCGTCCTCGACGGCTCCCCCGACCAGGGCCGGCGCCGCATCACCCTGGTTCCCGACCATCACATCTGCGTCATCAGGGTGCCCGGGCAGGTGGTCTCGTCCGTGCCCCAAGCCCTCGAACGCCTCGCCCCGGACCGCCCGTTGACGTGGATCTCCGGCCCGTCGGCCACCAGTGACATCGAGCTGGACCGGGTCGAGGGGGTGCACGGCCCACGCACCCTTGAGGTCGTGCTCGTGAGCGAGGAGGCCGAGGTCTAGCGTCAGCAGTACGTCATCGGGCAGCCGCGGCGCAGTGAGTGCTCGGCGGCACGCAGGTACAGGGCGACGTAGAACGCGGTGTCCAGATCCTCGCTCCAGGGGCCCGGCCGGACCGCGGCCAGTTCCTTCGCCTCACCCTCGAGGAACCAGAACGTCAGGCCGAGGTTCCCGGGCTCCCGCGGCACCTCCGGCGGCAGTCCGATGACGTCCGACAACCGCCGGGCCAGGGCGAGCACCTGCGGCGCTCCCGCGATCACGGTCGTGTCGGTGTAGGCGGAGCCGATCGGCAGATGTATCTCCTCCTCCAGCGACACGGGCACCAGCACAGTCCACTCGCCGAGGGTCTCCTGTTCCCGGGGCGTCAGATGCGCGCGGCACAGCGCGGCGAACCCGTCCATGGGAGGGCTGATCTTCTCCTCGAACCAGGCATTCGGTTGCTCTTCCTCGACCGGCTCGTACCGCGGCAGCTCGCGCCGCTCCAACTCCTCGTTGAGCGCCGAGGCGACGGCTCCACGGCCGCCCTCGTCCTCGTCCTCGTCGCCTTCGGCCCATTCCCGGGCGCCCACACTGACCAGATAGATACCCATGCCCGGAAGGTAGCGCCCGCCACTGACAGTCAGGTGCCGGGCGGTGGGCACCGGGGGACTGATCGTGACGGCCATGGGCGCACGCGCCCGGCTCGGTGCTGCGGGTGACCGCTTCGGCGTCCCCACTGGGCCCGGTGCCACGGGCGGCCGCTTCCGCTTCGGCGCCCGCACCGGCTCGGGTGCTGCGGCCGGCCGCTTCGGCGTCCCCACCGGGCGCGGCGCTACGGGCGGCCGCTTCGGCGTCCGCACCGGCTCGGTGCTGCGGGTGACCGCTTCGGCGTCCGCACCGGCTCGGTGCTGCGGGTGGCCGCTTCGGCGTCCCCACCGGGCGCGGCGCTACGGGCGGCCGCTTCGGCGTCCCCACCGGCTCGGGTGCTGCGGGTGACCGCTTCGGCGTCCGCCCCTTGCGCTGAGCGGACCTGGTGAAGCCCGCTGCGGTTGGGCAGCGTCCCCGAGGGGCGCGGGGAACTGCGCGAGCGGCCACGACGGCGCCGCGGACGGCCGACGACGCGTCCGACACTTCCAGCGGAGCGCTCAGCGCATGCCGGCCGCGTCCAGCAAGGTCGTCACGGTCGCCGTGGTCAGGCCGCCCAGGGTCTCGATCCGGGCGCCCGCGCGGGCACTCGCGCCGTCGAAGACCAGCATCAGCTGGCGGGCGAGGAGGGCGGGATCCGCGGCGCCGCCCGACTCCGCCTGGGCGCGGAAAGCGTTCTGCAGATGCAGCTTGGCCTCCCGGGCGACCACGCTCGCCGGGTGCTCGGGGTCCTTCAGCTCGACGAGGGCGGCGAGGTAGGGGCAGCCCTGGTACTCGGGCTCGGCGGAGAGCCTTTCCACCTGCCGGAAGACGTAGAGGATGCGTTCCCGTGGGGTGTCGGCGTCCTGGGGGCCGGGGGTGAGCTGGGCCGCGTAGCCGGGCGCGCGGCGCTCCAGGCTGGCCGCGAGGACCTCGTCCTTGCCGGCAAAAAGCTGGTACATCGACCGCTTCGACACTCCGGCCGTCCGGCACAGCGCCTCCACGCCGATGGAGACACCGTCGCGGTAGAAGAGCTCGGAGGCGGCGTCGAGCAGCCGATCCCTGGTGGACGCCTTGTCTGTCGTGGCCATACGGGGAGCGTACCTCCGGAACCAGCGGGGGAAACCGATCGGTATACAGGCAGGAGCTGCGGATTCCGGGGTGACACAAGCGGTGAACAAGCGCTTAGATAGTAGGCCCGGTATCGTCGCCCACCTGGAGGCCCCGTTGTTCACGTCCGTCGACGACGTCTCCGCGCGTCTCGCCGCCACCGGTTACCTCGCCTCACCGGCCGTGGCCACGACCGTCTTCCTCGCCGACCGGCTCGGCAAGCCGCTGCTGGTCGAGGGCCCGGCCGGGGTGGGCAAGACGGAACTCGCCAAGGCGGTGGCCGAGGTCGCCGGGGCACGGCTGGTCCGGCTGCAGTGCTACGAGGGCGTCGACGAGTCCCGGGCGCTGTACGAGTGGAACCACGCCAAGCAGCTGCTGCGCATCAGCGCGGGCCGCGACGAGACCTGGGACGAGACGCGCACCGACATCTTCAGCGAGGAGTTCCTGCTCACGCGCCCGCTGCTGACCGCGATCCGCGGCGACGAGCCCAAGGTGCTGCTGATCGACGAGACCGACAAGGCCGACGTCGAGGTGGAGGGCCTGCTCCTGGAGGTGCTCAGCGACTTCCAGGTGACGGTCCCCGAGCTGGGCACGATCACCGCGACCCGGCGCCCCTTCGTCGTGCTGACCTCCAACGCGAGCCGTGAGCTGTCCGAGGCGCTGCGCCGCCGCTGTCTGTTCCTGCACATCGGCTTCCCGGACGAGGAGTTGGAGCGCCGGATCGTACGGCTGAAGGTGCCCGGCCTCGACGAGGCGCTGGCCACCTCCGTGGTCCGGGTGGTGGGCGCGCTGCGCGCCATGGACCTGCGCAAGGTCCCCTCGGTCTCCGAGACCATCGACTGGGCGCGCACCCTGCTCGCGCTCGGCGCCGACACCCTGGAGGAGAGCGTCGTCCGCGAGACGCTGGGTGTGCTCCTCAAGCACCAGGACGACGTCCTCAAGGCCGCCGCCAAGCTCGACCTGGACGCGGTGTGACGGCGCCGGGCGTCGCGGACCGGCTGACCTCCCTGGTCGGGGCCCTGCGGGCGCACGGTATGCGGATCGGCACCGGCGAGACCGTGGACGCGGCGCAGGCCGTCGCCGAACTGGGTCTGACGGACCGGGAGTTGCTGCGGGAGGGGCTGGCGGCGACGCTGCTGCACGGCCCGGCGCAACGCCAGGTGTTCGACCCGGTCTTCGACCTGTACTTCCCGCGCGGCATCGGCGCGCCCGAGACCGGGCCGACGGACCGGGACGACCTGCGCGACCGTCTCGCCGCTGCCCTCGCCGCCGACGATCTCGCCCTGCTGGGGCGGTTGGCGGCGGAGGCGGTCGACGGCTTCGGCGGGTACGGCACCGCGCCGGGGTCGGACGGCTGGTCGTCGTACCAGACGCTGGAACGGCTGCGCCCGCAGACGCTGTTCGCCCGAGTCCGGGACGACGTCCGTGCCACGAGCGGCGGTTCGGGGTTCACCGACCGGCTGCTCGACGACGAGATCCGGCGGCGCATCGAGACCTTCCGGCGGCTGGCGGCGGCGGAGGCGCGTCGGCGGGTGGCCGAGCGGCGCGACCGGGACCAGCTCGCCCGGCGCGCGGTGGCCACCACCCCCGACCGGGTCGACTTCCTCTACGCCGGCAAGGACCGGCTGGCCGAACTGCGCCGGACGGTGCAGCCGCTCGCCCGCAAGCTCGCCACCCGGCTCGCGGCGCGCCGACGCCGGGCCGCGCGGGGCAGCATCGATCTGCGGCGCACGCTGCGCGGGTCACTGTCGACGGGCGGGGTGCCGATGAAGCCGGTGCTGCGCAAGCGCCGTCCGGTCCGGCCCGAACTGGTGCTGCTGTGCGATGTGTCGGGCTCGGTGTCGGGGTTCTCGGACTTCACGATGCTGCTGGTGCAGGCGCTGCACGACCAGTTCAGCAAGGTGCGGGTGTTCGCCTTCGTCAACCGGATCGACGAGGTGACGGGACTGCTGGAGCACGGCGCCGCGGACGCGGAGGGCCTGGGCGCCCGCATCCGGGCCGAGGCGACCCTCACGGGCTGGCACGGCAGCAGCGACTACGGCGTCGCGCTGGGCGAGTTCGCGGAACGCTACGGCGACGCGGTCGGCCCTCGCACGACGGTGTTCGTGCTCGGTGACGCCCGGACGAACATGAGCGACCCCAACCTGCCGGCCGTACGCCACATCGGGGAACAGGCCCGCCGCGTCTACTGGTTGAACCCCGAGCCGCGCGCCCAGTGGGGCACCGGAGACTCCGCGGCACCGGAGTACGCCGAACTCGTGGAGATGCACGAGTGCCGCAACGCCCGCCAGCTCGGCGCGTTGGTCGGCCGGCTGCTGCCCGTCTGAGCAGCCGGTGGCCCGGCGGTTCGGCCCGGGCAGCGGGCTCCCTCCCGAGAACTAGGGCATCTCCCCTATGTCGCCCGGGGCTCCGATTCCCTACGCTCGCCGGTGGCGGAGGGGGATGCGATGAAGGCGATCATGCAGGACCGTTACGGAACGGTGGACGTGCTGGAGTACGGGGAGACGCCACGGCCGGAGCCCGCCGACGGCGAGGTGCTGGTGCGGGTGCACGCGGCCTCGGTCAACGCCTACGACTGGCATTTCCTGCACGGCGACCCGAAGCTGGCCCGTCCCATGATGGGCCTGCGGAGGCCGAGGGTAGGCATCAGGGGCCGCGACTTCGCCGGGCGGGTGGAGTCGGTGGGTGCCGGGGTCACGTCGCTCAAGCCGGGGGACGAGGTCTTCGGCGAGGCCGACGGCGCGTTCGCGGAGTACGTGTGCGCCCCGGAGAGCACGGTGGACGTGAAGCCCGCCAACCTCACCTTCGAGCAGGCGGCCGCGGTCCCGCTGGCGGCCAACACCGCGCTCATCGGCATCCGGGACGTGGCCCAGGTGGATCCCGGCGACACCGTGCTGGTGAACGGTGCCTCCGGCGGCGTCGGCACGTTCGCCGTTCAGATCGCCAAGGCGTACGGCGCGCACGTGACGGCCGTGTGCCGCACCCGCAACGTCGATCTGGTCCGGTCGCTGGGAGCGGACCACGTCATCGACTACACCCAGGAGGACTTCACCCGCGGCGGACCGTACGGCGTCGTTCTGGACCTGGTGGGAAACCGCTCCCTGGCCGAGTTCCGGCGCGCCCTGGCTCCCACCGGGACCCTCGTGCTGTCCGGCGGAGGCATGTACGAGGGCGGCAGCTTCGTCGGGCCGATGGGACTGTTCCTCAAGCGCCGGGCCATCGCCCCCTTCGCGCGCCAACGGCTGGTGGAACTCCCGGCGAAGCAGAGCAAGGCGAACCTGGCCGAGCTGCGGAGGCTGGTCGAGTCCGGGAAGATCGCCCCTGTCGTGGAGCGGGTGTTCCCCCTCAGCGAGGCGGCTCAGGCCATTCGCCACCTGGAGGTGGAGCACGCCCGCGCGAAGATCGTCATCAGCGTGTGAGCGGCTCCACCCCGCGGGTCGGTCCCGGCCCTTCAGCCTTTCGCCTTCGCGTACTCGGTCGCCATCTGGCCCGCGAAGTCGTAGACCACGCACGGCTCGTCGCTGACCACCCAGGCGTCGTGGCCCGGTGTCACCACGAACACGTCGCCCGGTCCGACCTCCTGCTCGGCGCCGTCGTCCATGCGCAGCCGCATCCGACCGGAGACGCAGTACCCGTTGTGGTGGACCTCGCAGCTCTTCGTTCCGGCGATGGGACCTACGGACTCGGACCAGCGCCAGCCGGGTTCGAAGGTGCCGACGGCGAAGTCCAGCCCGGACATGTGCACCGCTTCGAGGTGTCCGCGCGGGAAGTCGCGCCGCTCGTCGGGCTTGTCGATGGCCTTGATCTCAATCATGTCGGCTCCCTGCATTGCGATCCCTGCCCACGCCACCATCGTCCGCCCGTGCGGTCGACACCGCCATTCGGGTGAGCGCAGAATGACGCCTGGAAGCCGCAATCGCCGAACCACCAGAAAGGTGGCGATCACCGTGGCTGAACACCCTCACGCACAACTCGTCCGCACGGGCTACGAGGCCTTCTCACGCGGAGACATGGACACCCTCCGCTCGATGATGACGAACGACGCCACGCACCACGTGCCCGGCAGTCACCAGCTCTCGGGCGACTGCAAGGGGATCGACGCGATCCTCGACTACTACCGCCGGCTCTACGAGGAGACGGGCGGCACCTTCAAGGTCGAACTGCGCAACATCCTGGTGGACGGCCGCGGCCATGCCGTCTCCATGCACCATGTCACCGCCCAGCGCGGCGACAAGCGGATCGACGAGGACGGAGGCATCGTCTTCCGGATCGTCGGGGACAAGATCACCGATCTCGACGAGTGTGTCGAGGACCTCGAACGGGGCGACGAGTTCTGGTCATGACGTCGCCGCCCGGCCGCACAGCCGGGCGAAACGGTCGGCGTCCACATTGCCGCCGGAGACGATGACACCGACCCGGCGGGGCAGCGCATCCACCCGCCCGGCGAGCAACGCGGCCAGCCCGGTGGCGCCGCTCGGCTCGACGACGATCTTCAGCCGCTCGAACGCGAAACGCATCGCCGCGCTGATCTCGTCGTCGGACACCAGAGCGATTCCGTCGACGAGCCGCTGGTTGACGGAGAAGGTCAGCTCGCCGGGCGTCTCCAGCGCCTGCCCGTCGGCGATGGTGCGCGGCACCGGGATGGTGACGCGTCGGCCCGCGTCCAGGGACCGTTTGGTGTCGTCCCCGGCCTCCGGCTCGACGCCGGTCACCCGGATGCCCGGGCTGACGCCCTTGGCCGCCGTGGCGCTCCCGGCGATCAGTCCGCCCCCGCCGACGGGCACGATCAGTGCGTCCAACTCTCCTGTTTCTTCCAGGAGTTCGAGAGCGGCGGTGCCCTGTCCCGCCATGACGTCGGGATGCTCGTAGGGCGGGATGAGCGCGAGGCCGCGTGCGTCGGCGAGGGCTTCGGCGACGGCGGTACGGTCCTCGGTGTAGCGGTCGTAGGTGACGATCTCGGCGCCGTAGCCCGCCGTGGCGGCCCGCTTGGAGGCGGGGGCGTCCTCGGGCATGACGATGACGGCCGAGGTGCCCAGTTCACGGGCGGCCAGGGCGACGGCCTGGGCGTGGTTGCCGGAGGAATAGGCGGCGATGCCCTGGGCCAGCTGCTCGGGGGTGAGCCGGGAGGCGGCGTTGTAGGCGCCGCGGAACTTGAAGGCGCCCACGCGCTGGAAGTTCTCGCACTTGAGGTGGACCTCGGCGCCGACGAGGGCGTCTAGGGTGCGTGAGCGCAGGACGGGCGTGCGATGGGCGACACCCCGGAGCCGGGCCGCCGCGTCGCGGACGGTGTCGAGGGTGACGGGCGGGGTGGTGGTCGTCACGCGGGGTCTCCAGCGGTCGTCGGGGCGGTGGCAGCGCTGGCCGCAGGGCCTCCAGCGGACGTCGGAGCGGCGGCACCGCGGACCGCGGGGGCTGCAGCGGTCGTCGGAGCGGCGACACCGCGGATCCCGGGACGTCCAGCGGACGTCGGAGCTGTGACAGCGCGGGCCGCGTGGCCTGCAGCGGTCGTCGGGGCGGTGGCGGCGCGGGTCTGGGAGAGATAGCTGTACGCGGAGGCTCGGGAGATGCCGAGCCGCCCGGCGACCTGTTCGACGGCGCGGCGCACCGCGAAGACGCCGTGGTCGTCGAGGGCGCGGAACAGGTCGAGGCGTTCGGCGCGGTCAAGGGCGGCCCAGGGGCGGTTGCGCCCGATCCGGTGAGCGTCGAGAAGCGCATCGACGACCGAGTCGATGTCGTTGCCGAAGGTGGTGACCGGCGCGTCGGCCGCGCCGGCGGCGACTCCGGACAGGGCGCCGAGCAGGGCGTGGGCCTCCTGGACGGCGGTGACGTCCACGTTCAGGCACAGGGCGCCGAAGACCGCTCCGGTGGAGTCGCGCAGCACCATCGTGGACGCCTTGACCAGCGTGCCGGAGCGGGTGCGGGTGACGTGGTTCAGCTCGTCCTCGGCCCGGTCGCCGCGGGCCAGGACGCGCAGGCCGATCTCGCTCATCGCGCCGCCCACGGTCCGCCCGGTCACCGAACCGGCGACGGCCACGACCGAGTTCTCCGGGTGGCGGTAGTCGTGCAGGACCGCCTCGCACACCGGTCCGAAGGTCGCCGCGATCCCCTCGACGACCGGACGCAGCGCCGTGAGGATCGCATCCCGCTCGGCGCCGAGGGCCCGCTCGCCCGTGTCGTCCGCGTCGTCGGTGTCATCCGTCACGAACCGTAGACTACAGGTCCAACTCCTGGACGAACAGTCCAGGACGATGGGCTGTCATGGGTCGCGGCGTACGTCAGCGCGTCACGGGCGGCATGGCGGTCGCCGACCGTCTCCCACCACGGGTGTGTGTGCATCTCCTCGGCGATGCGCCGGCACCGCTCCCGCGCGTCCGCCAGTCGCTCCCGCTGTTCGCCGGTGATCTCGGCGCGGCCCGCCGCGATGTCCGCGCCGCTCGGCAGATGCGCGGCGATGTCCGCGGCGTGTTCCAGGGCCCGGGTGAAGGTGCGCCGGGCGGCGACCAGATCACCCGGTATGACGAACTCCCCCACGACGAACGGGCGGGAGAACTCGGACGGTCCCGGCTCGGTGTGCCACAGCGAGGCGTCGATGGGCCGCTCGTCGTCCAGCGCCCCGGTCAGCTCGGCCCGCACGCCCCCGGCGACCCCCTCCGGGCGCCGCTCCGCGCCGGTCGCGGCCCGAGCCGTCGGCACGACCATGCCCGGGACGGGTTCGGGCCGGCCCTCGAGGAACTCCTCCTTGTCGTTCGGGGTGACCCACATGTGCCAGCCGCGCCGGCCCGCGGGACGGGGCAGGTACAGGGAGACGAGCTCACCGGTGGCGGTGCGCCGGATGACGTCCTCGTAGTAGAGACCCCGGACCGGTTCCCACAGCGCGTGCCGGCCGCCGCAGCGGCCCGCGCCCTGCTGGGGGCAGGGCACCGGGTTGCTCCAGTCGCAGCGGGACATGTGCAACTGCTTGATCCCGCCGCGCACCGGGAGGGCGGCGCGGTCGGTGACGTCGCGCCAGCTCTGCACGTTCAGCCGGGCCCAGGGGGCGCGGTCGATCGGTATCGCGTTCTCGTTGTTGACCAGCCACAGCGGGGTCAGCCCCGCCCGGCGCGCCATCCGGGTGCGGTCGTCGACGGAACCGCCCGCTATCGCGGCGAGCTGGATTTCGTAGGCGAGCCGGTGGCTGTCGGCGCCCTCCACGGTGACGTCCACGCGGCCCTTTCCGTGCTCGCCCGCCGCCGGTCGCGTCACACGGAATCCCTCGCCCGACGCGACCTCTGCCGTGTATTCCTCCAGCGCCTTGTGGAGATCGCTTTCCGCCTTCGTCTCGGGACGTTCCCCTTTTGCCACATGCATCGCGTGCGGACGGCCGTTGACCTTGCGGATGGTCATGAAGCCGGGGCAGATGAAGCCCTCGTCCTCATGGGCTTCCAGGCAGTAGAGAAGATCCGGTTGGTAATTGCCGTAGATCTCGTCGAGCAGCCGGGGGTATTCGGGGTGCCCGAGATCGGCCTCGGTCAGATCGAGCGTGATACCGAGGCCCCTGTGCCAGACGCTGTAGGTCATATGGCGAGAGTAGGACGTACCACTGACAATGGCCCCCCGGAAAGATCACGGGGGCCGGGAAAAGCGCGTTCGGCGTTTTCAGGAACCGACGGAATTGGCCTCCGGATCAAGGCCCGTCATGAGTTCCGCGAAAGCGCCCGCCGCGGCCTGTGAGGTGAAGAGCCGGTCGAGGCGGGCGCGGGCGAGGTGGCGCAGAAACGGCCCGGCGTCGGTGTCGTCGCCCGCGTCGTGGACCGTGCGGGTCAGCCAGTGGGAGAACTCCTGGTCGTTCCAGACACGGCGCAGACAGCGTCGTGAGTAGGCGCGCAGGCCGGTGTCGTCGTGGTCGTGCACGAAGTCCCGTACGGCGTGGGCGAGGACGTCGGCGTCGTAGAGGGCGAGGTTCATGCCCTTGCCGCCCATCGGGGAGACGATGTGCGCGGCGTCGCCGACCAGGAAGAGACGGCCGTACCGCATCGGGTCGTGGACGAGACTGCGCAGCCGGAAGATCTCCCGGTCGGTGATCGGGCCGGAGGGCAGCGCCGGGTCGCCGAGGCGGGTGCGCAGGGCGTCCCAGACGCGGGTGTCGGACCAGGCGTCGGGGTGGTCGTCGGGCGGGCACTGGAGGTAGTAGCGGCTGCTGCGCGGGCCGCGCGGGAAGTGCGCGGCGAAGCCCTGGGGGCTGACGGCCAGGAGGGGGTGGGCCGGGGGCGGTGCGTCGGCGAGGACGGTGAGCCAGCCGATGCCGTGGTCGAAGGCGTGGGCGGTGAGGGCGCCGGCGGGGACCGTGGCGCGGCTGATGCCGTGGTCACCGTCGCAGCCGGCGACGAAGGCGCAGGTCAGGGCGTGGAGCGTGCCGTCGGGGGCGCGGTAGCGGACGGTGGGGCGCTCGCCCGTCAGGTCGTGCAGGGAGACGTCGGCCGCCTCGAAGCGCAGGTCGCCGCCGTCGGCGAGATAGTGGGCGGTGAGTTTCTGGACCAGGACCTGCTGGGGGCAGAGCTGGGCGGCCGGGCCGTCGGAGCCGTCGCCGTCGGACACGAAGTGACGCTCGCCATCCACCCGGAACTCGAGGATGCCGTCGTACGGGACTCCGCCCAGGACCCGGTCGGCCAGCCCCCAGGAGTCGAACATCCGCACGGCCTGGGTCTCCACGATGCCGGCCCGCTGCCGCTGCGCGACGTATTCCCGGCTGCGCCGTTCCAGAACCACGCAGTCGACGCCGCTGCGCCGCAACAGGTTGGCGACAGTCATGCCGGCGGGCCCCGCGCCGATCACCACCACGGTGGTCGACTCCGCCAACTCCCGCTCGTTTTCAGCCACTTGGCCACCTCCTGGGTCAGGGTAGCCGAGCGGGGCCGATCCCAGGAGGGCGGACGGCCGGGTGAGTACGGCCGCCGGGTTCCGCCGTCACCGCGTCAACCTGCGGACCCCGGACGGCGCACTCTCTCACCCCTGCGGCCTTTTCCCCTCTATCGTGGAAAATCACTCATATAACGGCTCGGGGCGAGGCAGGCAGTGCATGACGGAACCGCAGATCGACTACGCGGCGGTCTTCCGAGGTCTCCCGGGCATGGTGGCCCTGCTGACTCCCGACCTGGTGTACGCGGACGCCAACGAGGACTTCCAGCGCCTGTCCGGACGCACCCGCGAGCAGCTGGTGGGCCGCTACATCTTCGACGTCTTCCCGGAGAACCCGAACGACCCGGCGGCCGCCGGCATGCGCGACGTGAAGGCCTCGATGCAGCGTGCGGTCGCCACCGGCGAGCGCGACTCGATGGCCCTGCAGCGCTACGACATCGAGGACCCGGAGCGGCCCGGGCACTGGCAGGAGCACTACTGGAGCCCGGTCAACGCGCCCATCCTCGGCCCGGACGGGAAAGTTGCCCTCATCGCGCACCGGGTGGAGGAGGTCACGGAGCTCATCCGGGCCCGCGGGGGCACCGGCAGCAGTGACCGTCAGGCCCGTGTGCTGGAGGCGGAGCTCTACACGCGGGCGCGTGAGCTGCAGGAGGTCAACGAACGTCTGCGCCAGGCGCACGCCCGGGAGCGGGAGGTGGCGCTGGCCCTGCAGGCGGCGCTGCTGCCCGCCCCGCAGCCGATCGAGCAGCACCGGACGGCCGTGCGCTACCGGCCCGCCATCGGCGCGCTGAACGTGTGCGGCGACTGGTACGACCTGGTCGACCTGCCCACCCAGGGCGACCGGATCGCGCTGGCCGTCGGTGACGTCGTCGGCCACGGGCTCGCGGCCGCGTGCATCATGGGACAGCTGCGCAGCGCGCTGAGCTCGGCGTCCCGGGTCGTGGAGGGCCCGGCGCAGGCGCTGGACGCGCTCGGGCTGTACGCGCGCTACGTCGAGGGCGCCGAGTCGACGACGGCGGTGAATACCTTCGTCGACTGGGACAGCCACACCATCACCTACAGCAGCGCCGGTCATCCGCCGCCCGCCCTGGTGGACCGCGAAGGCACCGTGACCTTCCTGGACCAGGCCACCGACCCGCCGCTCGGCGCTCGCCCGGAGCATCTCCCCCGCTCCCAGGCCACCGCGTCCTTCACCGAGGGCGCCACCCTGGTCCTCTACACGGACGGGCTGATCGAGCGGCGTGACGAGGACATCGACGTCGGTCTGGCCCGCCTCGCCGACTCCCTCGTCCGCCACCGCAAGGCGGACCCGGAGCCCCTGGCAGACGCCCTGCTGGCGGACCTCCTCCCCGCGACCGGCAGCACCGACGACACCGCCCTGGTCGTCCTGCGGCTCTGAGTCGCCGCCACGGCCGGAATCGGGTTCAGTCCGCCCGGGGCTTGTCGCCCCCGCTCAGCCGACCGTAGACTCAGATAAACTGAAACTAGTTCAGTTCATGTCACGACTCGTGATGCGGGAGGGCGCACCCGTGGGTTCCCTGGACGGCAGGACCGCGCTGGTCACCGGCGCGGGGCAGGGCATCGGGCGGGCGATCGCCGTGGAGCTGGCCCGTCGGGGCGCGTCCGCCGTGGCCGTCGCCGACCGCGAGGCGGAGACCGTCACCGAGACCGCGGCCCTGGTGCGCGCCGCCGGGGCCCGCGCGGAGTCGATCGTCTGCGATCTGCGCGTCCGCGACGACATCGCCGGCATGGTCACGCGGGCCGCTGAGCGCTTCGACGGACTGGATGTCCTGGTCAACAACGCCGGGGTGATCGAGACCGCGTTCACGACCGCACCGGACCGCGGTGTCGACTCCCTCCCGGAGGAGGTCTGGGACGCGGTCTACGAGGTCAACCTCAAGGCGGTGTGGCTGACGACGAAGTTCGCCGCGCCGTTTCTGCGCCGCTCCACGCGCGGGCCCGCCATCGTCAACACCGCCTCCGTCTCCGGCGTCACCGGCTTCGCCAACGCGCCCGCCTACGGGGTCACCAAGGCCGGCGTCATCCATCTGACCAAGGTCACCGCCGTCGACCTGGCGCCGGTGCGCTGCAACTGCTTCTGTCCCGGTGTCATCGAGACGCGGCTCACCCGGGACTTCCTCGCCGCCGCCGCGGATCCCGAAGCCGCCGAACGCGAGCTGACCGCGCCCCAGTTGGTGGAGCGGCTCGGCCGCCCGGAGGAGGTCGCCGCGCTGGCGTGTTTCCTCGCCTCCGACGACGCCGCGTTCATCACGGGGTCGTCGTACGTCATCGACGGCGGGGCCCTCGCCTGGCGAGGCGTACGGAACTGACCACCACCGACACGCCGAGACGCGAGGGGAATCCGATGCGCTCCAGGATGGCAGGAAAGACCGCGCTGGTGACCGGTGCCACGGGAGGCATCGGCGACGCCGTCGTGCGCCGGCTCGCGGCCGAGGGCGCGGCGGTCGTGGTGACCGACCTCGACGCCGACCGCTGCGAGAAGCTCGCGGAGGAGGTAGGGGGCGGCGCCCTGGGGATGGCCCTGGACGTCTCGGACGAGGCGGCCTGGCAGGAGGCCGTCGCCGAGACGACCGCCCGGCGGGGCGAGTTGTCCGTGCTGGTGAACAACGCCGGCATCGCCGCCATGAACACCGTCGTGACCGAGACCGTGGAGACCTGGGAGCAGGTCATCGGGGTGACCCAGACCGGTGTCTGGCTCGGCATGAAACACGCCGGGCCGTCCATCGAGCGGGCCGGCGGCGGTTCCATCGTCAACGTCGCGTCGATCTTCGGCACGGTCGGCGGGTTCGGCGCCCAGTTCTCGTACCACGCGGCCAAGGGCGCCGTACGTCTGATGACGAAGAACGCCGCGCTGCACTGGGCGAAGCGGGGCGTCCGGGTGAACTCCCTGCATCCCGGGTTCATCGAGACACCGCGCTCGCGCGAACTGTGGCGCGGCACGCCCCGGTTGACCGCGATGCTCGAGGGGACGCCGCTCGGCCGGCTCGGCACACCCGAGGAGGTGGCGGCCGCCGTGGCCTTCCTCGCCTCGGACGAGTCGAGCTTCATGACCGGATCCGAGCTCTACGTCGACGGCGGCTGGACCGCCCGGTGAGCGGACCCGTCAACCACCCACGGGTGTATACCGGTTGACCTCGTCGGTCCGTGTGCGGTCGGCCCTTCCCCGGGCCACCAGCACGTCCAGGTGCGCCGCCGTCTCGTTGACGGCGAGCATCTGGTCGAAGGCTCCGAGCTTCGAGAAGGGGACCCTTCGGCGGGTCCATCCCAGCTCCCCCGCCACCTGGTACGCGGTCCGGGTACGGCCGTCGAGGGCGGCCAGCGTCTCGGCGAGACGGTCGTCGTGGTGGGCGAGGAGTTCCCCGACCCGGGTGTGCACGCTGTCGCCGACCGGGCCGTGCGCGGGCAGCAGTCGGGCGTCCGCGAGTGTGGTCATCAGCCGCAGTGAGTCGAGGTAGTCGCCCAACGGCAGCGCGGGGCCGCCGAGTTCGAAGCCGATGGAGGGGGTGATGTGCGGCAGGACGTGGTCACCCGAGAAGAGCAGTCCGCGTGCCCGGTCGAGGTAGACGACATGGCCCTGGGTGTGGCCAGGGGTCGGAATGACCGTCAGGCGCACGTCCCCGAAGTGGAGTTCCTCCGCCTGGAGCCAGCGGTCGGGTGCCTCCCAGACGGTGGCGTCGAAGTCTCCGTCGTACATCGCGGCGACCCGCTCGGCGAGTTCGTGGGCACCGGCCCGGCGCAGGGTCGCCAGCGAGCCGACCGGCTCGTCGGTGCGCAACTCGCCCAGCAGTTCCAGGCCCCGCCGCTCGCCCGCGCCGAGGTAGACCCGGGAGCCCAGCAGCCTGCGCAGTTCGACGGCCTGGGTGTAGTGGTCCCGGTGGATGTGGGTCACCAGGACATGGCTGATCTCGCCGAGGTCGTGACCGAGTTCGCCCAGCGCGTTCTCAAGTGCCGTGCGGGACTCGGGGATCGACCACCCTCCGTCGACCAGCACCAGCCCCTCCGTCAGCCCCTCCAGCGCGTAGACGTTGACGGCGCGCAGTCCGTCGTCCGGCAGCGGGAGCGGAATGCGGTGGACGCCGGGTCCCACGGACTCGGGTCCGGCGTGCGCCCAACGGCCGCGGTCGAAACGGGGGGTGTGGGTCGTGGGGGTGGTCATGCATCTCCTCGGCGGTGCGGTTCGGGGTGGGGGGCGAGCCCCGCGTGCAGGTCGTGGACGAGCGCACGGGCCCCGGAGCGGTCGAGTTTGCCGACGGTGGTCTGCGGCAGTTCGTGGACGGTGAAGAGGAACTCCGGCCACTTGGCCTTGGACAGGCCGGTGCGGGCGAGGTGCGCGGTGATCTCGTCGAGGCCGAGTCCGTCGTGTCCGTCCTCCACCACCACGAGCACGGCGGCGCGTTCGCCGAGGAGCGGGTCGGGCAAGGGGGCCACGCAGGCGCGCGCCACCGCAGGGTGGGCGGCGACGGCGCGCTCGATCTCGGTGATGTCGAGGTTGCGTCCGCCGCGGATGATGACGTCCTTCTCCCGGCCCATGACGGTGACCGTGCCGTCCTCGGCGGTCATCAGCAGGTCGCCGGTGGGGAAGAAGCCGTCCGGGGTGAGGGTCGGCGGTTCGACCTTGCCGTCGCGGGCGTAGCCGAGGAAGAGGGACGGGCCGCGCACCTGGGCGCGACCGGTCGCGCCGGGCCCCAGGACGGTGCCGTCGGCGGCCACGGCCCGGAGGTCGGTGCCGGGGAAGGGCCGTCCGTCGCGGCCGAGGCGGACCTCCTCGGGGTCGTCGGGCCGGGGCGAGGTGTGGCCGAGACACTCCGACATGCCGAAGACGCGCAGGATCGTCGTCCCCAGGGAGCGTTCGGCACGGGCGAGGGCGCCGCGGTCCATGGGGCCGCCGCCGACGGTGATCGAGCGGACCCCGTCGAGGACCTTGGAACCGGCGGCCGCGGAGCCCATCTGGAGGGCCATGGTGGGCACGCACATCGTCCACCGGACGTCATGGGCGGCCATCCGCGCGAGCGCCTCCTCGCGATCCCACCGCCCGGACAGCACGAGCGGCCCGCCCAGCATCAGCGCGAGGCAGACCCCGAAGCAGTAGGCGGCGGTGGAGGAGAGCGGGACGACGGCGGCCACCGCGTCGCCCTCGCGCAGACCGTTGACCTCGACGGTGCACGAGCATGCGTAGCGCAGGGCGCTCTCCGACTGGACGACACCCTTGGGACGTCCGGTGGAGCCGGAGGTCAGACCGATGACGGCTCCACCGGACCACCGGGAGACATCGCGCGGGCCCCGGTCGGCCAGGACGGTCCAGCCGTCGAGAGCCGCCGTGGCCGGCGCGCCCGGCAGCGCTGCCGCGCCGCCCCAGTCCTCGATCGCCGACGGTTCGGCGATCAGGACGTCCGGCCGGATGTCCTCCAGGGCGGCGGCGAACTCGGCGCGGGTGGTGTGCCGGTTGACCAGGGCCAGGACCCCGCCGGTCAGTCCGACGGCGAGCGTCGCGGCGACCGTGCGCCACGAGTTGTCGGCCTGGAGCAGCACGGTGCCGCCCGGGGTGCCGCCCGGGGTCATCGCCTCGGCCAGCTCACTCGCCCGCCGCAGCAGGTCGCGCGCGCCGTGACGTCCGTGATCGTCGACGACGGCCGTGAAGTCGGCCTCTTCGGACCGTTCCTGGAACTCCCGCACTGTCTGTCGCATCCGCTTCCTCGCCTCGTCGCGAAGGGCCCACCGCGCGTAGGAGGGTGGGCGGGGTCGGCCCGGGGACGCGCCCCGGGCGTGCTCAGCCGCCGTACATCTCCATCTCGCCGCCCATGACGGCGATCCGGCGTCCGCGCATGTCGCCGACCTGGGCGACGGCCGCCGCCCACTCGGGGCTCCGGAGTGCCGTGCGCAGGTCCTCGGAGGTGTCGAAACTCAGCACGGACACGCCGTCCCAGCCCTCCGAGCGCGGTTCGAGGGCGGCGTCGAGGTCGGTGTGCCGCCAGGATCTGAGACCGGGCAGCCGCCGGGTGAGTTCGGCGTGATCGCCGCGCCACCAGGCGATGAACCGCTCGTGGGTCCACTCGGGCGGCCGGGCGGCCAGCAGGACCAGGTTGTACATCGTGCCTCCTCAGGTGAACAGGACCGCGGGCGAGCGCCCGATCAGCAGCCGCCGTACCCTGCCGTCGTCGTCCAGCCGGGCCGAGGCCACGAAGGTCGCCTCCGGTGCGCCCGACCTGCGCACCTCGCCGAGATACAGCTCGTCCCGGCCGACCGCGGACGCGGTGAGCAGATGGTGGGTGCGCACGCCCACCTCGCGCTGGGCGAGGTAGCCCTCCATCTCGGCCCGTCCGCCGTGGAAGTCGGTGCCCGCGTCGCCCCCGGTGGAGAAGAGGATCGAGAAGGAGAAGTCCTCGCTGATCAGGTCCAGGATGCGGTCGGCGTCGTCGCTGTCGAGGATCCCGAACCAGGTGGTCAGGAACGGGGCGGCGGAGGTGGCCGGCGCGCTCACGGCCGGTCCACGAGGTCGAAGTCGGGGGTGAAGAAGGACTGGTAGCGCGCCATCAGGCCGGCGGGCGAGACCTGCGCGGCGGAGAGGAAGGCCCCGGTCTTCACGCCTTCATCGACGACGAAGCCGTACGCCGTCTCAACGTCCCCGTCGACCGTGTACCGCACGATCTCATGCCGGCGGTCCACCGCGTGGCGGCCGGCGAGGTATGCGATGAAGTCCTCGCGGGAGGTGCCGGTGTGCTGACTGCCAGGGAGGGAGATGAGGAACCGGAATCCCGGTTCCAGGAGTTCGAGTGCCTTGTCGGGGTCCTGGCCGTCCATCCGGGCCATGTATTCGCGAATCACCATTGCCGATCGCTCTCCCTCAGCGCCATAAACAACCTGAGTTCAGTTCAGTTTGACTGTAAGGCAGCCGCCCCGCCGCCGACAAGGGGCGGGGCCGCGGCCTATTCCGCGACCATCCGCACCACACAGCCCTCGATCATCTCGCTGATCTCCGACAGGGGGATCGCCCCGCTCGGGCGGTACCAGCGCCAGACGCTGACGATCATGCCGAGGACGGCCAGGCCGAGGGTGTGCGCGTCGCGGACCGGGTAGGCGCCCTTGGACATGCCGCGCATCAGCAGGTTCGTCCAGTCCCGCTCGACCATCTGCACCAGCTGACGGGCGGCGACGCGTTCGGTCTCCTCGCGCTTGGACTTCCGCGGGGTGGCGAGCAGCGACATGTTCGCCTGCAGGATGCGCATCTGGCGGATCTCCTGCTCGGTGACGGCGAAGGCGGTGCGCACGGCGGCGCGCAGTTCCTCCACCGGTTCCGTCTCGTCCTTCGTGGCCTCGACGAACTGGTCGTGTGAGCGCTGGAGTTCGAGGCGCATGATGGTGAGCAGGCAGTGGGCCTTGGACTCGAAGTAGTGGTAGAGAGCGGTCTGCCCGATGCCGACCCGGTCGGCCACCTCCGACCACTTGGTGTTCTCGTAGCCGTCCTCGCCGAACCGCTCCACGGCGGCCACGAGAATCGCGCCGCGCTTCGACCTGGGCCCCTCCTCCGGATCCACGATCCGCGCCCTCGCCATCGCCTCTCCCTCTCCTCCACGGACGATTCCGATCACCGCCCGGTCGTCCGAGAGTAGACCCAAGTTCAAGTCGGTCACGAATCGGGATCTGGCGGGGTGTGCGCGCGCCGGGGGCGCGGGGAAGGGCGCTGGGGCAGGGCGCCGGGGTCGGGTTTCTGGGCCGGGGGTACGCGGTTGAGCGCACTGGGCGCGGGGCACTCGGGCCGGCTTTCGGGGGCCGGGGTGCCGGTAGCAGGCGCTGCGGCTGCGGGCGGGGCGTTTCAAACGTCGGCTGAGGCGGACTCGGGCGGCGCCGACCCCACGAGCGGGTCGAGCGCAGCGGGCGAGCCCGCGTCGCGGAGCCGCCACCGGTGCGGATCAGGCCGCCGCCGGGGGAGGGCGTGGCCTCGAGCGCCGCCGGAAAAGGCCGCCTTCCGGGGGCCACCCGGGAGGGCACGGCCACCGCACGCCGCCCCACGACACCGCCACCGCACACGGCCCACCCCGGTCGCCACCGGACACGACCCCACGACATCACCACCGCACGCCGCCCACCCCGGTCGCCAGCGAGCGCCGCGCTACGGCGTTGCTGCCGGTCGCGGCCCGACGCCGGCACCATGCCCCTCGCCGTGCCCCGTCAGATGACACGGTCCTCGGCCCCCGGGAAGTCCCGCCCCCCAGACTCGGCCCCGCCCCCATCGAGCCCCCGAAAGTCCGGTCGGCGTCCCGCGACGAACGCCGCCACGCCCTCCCTGCCCTCCGCCGACGCCGCCGCGGCCGCGAGGTGGCGGGACTCCTCGTCGAGGTGTTCGGCGAGGTCGGCCGAGAGTGCCCGGGTGACCAGCCGTCGGGTCACGCCGTACGCCGATGTGGCTCCACGGGCCAGGGCCCTGGCCGTCCCCACGGCCTCCTCGGTCAGCCGCTCCGGGGCGACGACCCGGCCGACCAGCCCCAGCCGCAGCGCCTCCTCGGACGTCACGCGGCGATTCGTCAGCAGCAGGTCCAGTGCCCGCCGGGGTCCGACCAGTCGGGGCAGGGCCCAGCTGACCCCGGCGTCCGGCGTGTACCCGATCGCGGTGTAGGCGGCAGTGAAACCCGCGTCGGACGACGCGAGGCTGACGTCCGCCGCCGCGAGCAGGCCCAGCCCCGCCCCCGCGACGGCCCCCTGCGCGGCGACCACCAGCGGAGCGTCCAGGCCGGCGAGAAGGCGCAACGCCCCGTGGAGCGCGTCGGTGACCTCGGTGAGATGCTCCGCCAGACGGCCGCCCGACAGCCCGGCGAACTCCTTCAGGTCGCCGCCGACGCAGAAGGACCGCCCTCGCCCGGTGAGCAGCACCGCCCGGACCCGCGCCTTCTCGCACTCCCGCGCGGCCTCCAGCAGCGCCCGGGCCATCGCCAGATCGATGGCGTTGCCCGCTTCCCGGCACATCTCGACCCGTGCCAGCCCCTCGTCGTCGACCTCGACCGTAACCCTCATCGCGCCGTCCACCCGCCGTCCACGGTGAGCACGTGCCCGGTGCAGTACGAGGACGCGTCCGAGGCCAGATAGAGCAGCGCCCCGTCCAGCTCGCCCCGCTCGCCGCCGCGTCCGAGCATGGTGCCGCGTTCGACCCAGCGCCGAGAGCGGTCGTCGGAGAACAGCTCGTCCGTCATCTCCGAGCGGAACCAGCCGGGTGCGAGCGCGTTGACCCGCACCCCCGACATCCCCCACTGTCCCGCCAGCTCCCGGGTCAGCCCGACGAGCCCGGCCTTGGACGCAGCGTAGGCCGCGCCTCCCAGCGGCGCGCCGGAGACCAGCCCCAGGACGGAGGAGACGTTCACGACCGAGCGGGTACGGCCGCCGACCGCAACCGGCGCCTCGGCCAGGAGCCGCGCGAGGTGGAAGGGCGCCACCAGGTTCACGTCCAGCACCCCCGCGAAGTCCTCCGCGCTCTCGTCCTGCGCGCGTACGGCGCCGGGCGCGCCCGCGTTGTTGACCAGGACGTCGATCCGGCCGGTCGCGTCGAGCGCGGTCCCCATCAGCCGGACGCGGTCCTCCTCGCGCGAGACGTCGCAGACGACGGGGTGGATGCGCGGGTCGTCGGCGGCGAGTTCCTTGAGTTTGTGCGGTCGCCGGGCGGCGGCGAACACGCTGGCGCCGGCCGACGCGAGGACCGTGGCGAACCGGGCCCCGAGCCCGGAGGAGGCCCCGGTGACCACGGCCGTGCGCCCCCGCAGCGAGAACAGATCGGCGGGCGTCACGCGTCCACCCCGATCGGCAGCACGGTCGCCCCGCCGTCGAGGACCAGGGTCTGTCCCGTCATCCAGGCCGAGGCATCGGACGCCAGGAAGACGGCGGCGTGCGCCACGTCCTCCACCGTCCCGAGCCTGCGCAGCGGCAGCCTCGCGGTCAGGATGGGCTCGCGCGGCTCCCACACGGCGCGGGCCAGCTCCGTCTTGATCAGTCCGGGCGCGATGGCGTTCACACGCGCCATCGGCCCGAGTTCGTAGGCGAGTTGCCGAGTCATGTGCAGCATGGCGGCCTTGGTGGCGTTGTACCAGCCGATGTGCGGATCGACGATCAGCCCGCCGACGGAGGCGATGTTGACCACCGCTCCCCCGTGCTCGCTCATCCACGCCTGCCACGCGTACCGGGTCCAGGCGAGCATGCCGTACTGGTTGACCCGTACGGTCTTCTCTGCGCGCGGCAGGTCGAGGCCGAGGAGGTCGCCCATGTAGGGGTTGGTGGCCGCGTTGTTGACCAGGACGTCGAGTCGGCCCAGGCGGGACATGGTCTGCTCGACGCAGGCCTCGGCGTCCTCGGGCTCGCCGACGTTGGCGACCACCTCGTGGACCTCGCCGTCCCCCTTGATCCGCAGCAGTTCCTCGCGTGCGGCGGCCAGCCCGTCCGCCTTCCGGGAGGCGATGACCACATGGGCGCCCGCCTCCCGGTACGCCTTGGCGATCCCGAGGCCGATACCCCGCGAGCCGCCGGTGA
Source organism: Streptomyces sp. NPDC005799 (assembly GCF_040630525.1). Lineage (NCBI taxonomy): Bacteria > Bacillati > Actinomycetota > Actinomycetes > Kitasatosporales > Streptomycetaceae > Streptomyces > Streptomyces sp. NPDC005799. The sequence goes on along the minus strand of NZ_JBEXXQ010000058.1, from coordinate 44,028 downwards.
CGACGGCGACCCGGCCGTCCAGTTGTCGTCCGTTCACGCCGACTCCTCCGGGTACTTGGCCAGTTCACGCCGTGCCACCGTCCGCAGATGCACCTCGTCCGGTCCGTCCGCGATCCGCAGAGCCCGGGTGATGGCGTACAGCCGGGCCAGGACGGTGTCGTCGCTGACCCCCGCGGCCCCGTGCGCCTGGACCGCGCGGTCCACCACCCGGTGCGCGACCTCCAGCGCGGCCACCTTGATCGCGGCGACTTCCGTCCGGGCGGCCGCGTTGCCCGAGGTGTCCATCAGCCAGGCCGACTTCAGGACCAGCAGCCGCAGTTGCTCGATCTCGATACGGCTGCGGGCGATCCACTCCCGTACGACGCCCTGTTCGGCGAGCCTGCCGCCGAATGCGGTGCGGGTCAGGGTCCGGCGGCACATCAACTCCAGTGCCCGCTCGGCGAATCCGACCGCCCGCATGGCGTAGTGCATCCGCCCCGGCCCCAACCGCCCCTGTGCCAGGGCGAATCCCTCGCCCTCACCGCCGAGGAGCGCCGAGACCGGCACGCGCACGTCCTCGAAGAGCACGTCTCCGTGGCCGCAGCGGTCGGTGTAGCCGAACATGGGGAGATCACGCAGCACGGTGATGCCCGGGGTGTCGCGCGGGATGAGCAGCATGCTCTGCTGCCGGTACGTCGGCGCGTCCGGGTCGGTGACGCCCATGAGGATGATCAGCCGGCAGTCCGGATCGAGGATTCCGGACGTGTACCACTTGTGCCCGTTGACGACGTACTCGTCGCCGTCCCGCGTGATCCGCGTGCGGATGTTGCGGGCGTCGGAGCTGGCCACCTCGGGCTCGGTCATGGCGAAGCACGACCGGATCTCGGCGGCGAGCAGCGGTCGCAGCCAGCGCTCGTGCTGCTCGGGCGTGCCGAAGAGGGCGAGCAGTTCCATGTTGCCGGTGTCGGGGGCGGAGCAGTTGAACACCTCGGGCCCGATCACCGAGCGTCCGGCGAGTTCGGCGAGCGGCGCGTACTCGAGGTTGGTGAGGCCCGCGCCCCAGTCTCCGTGTGCGAGGAAGAGGTTCCACAGCCCTTCGGCTCGGGCCTTCTCCTTCAACTCCCTCATGACGGGCGGCAGTTCATGCGGGTCGTCGGCCTCGGCGAGCTGCCGGTCGTGGACCGGCTCGGCGGGCAGGACGTACTCCTCCATGAACGCGGCCATGCGCGAACGGAGTTCGTCGGCCCGAGGGGAGAGTGCGAAATCCATGGTGGCGCTCCTTCAGGGCCGTCGGGCGAGGATGCCGTGGGCCGAGCGGATCATCGCCGCGATGGTCGGCGGCAGCCGCTCCTGGTCGGGGTCGAGGTGGGTGCCCTCACGGTGCCGTCGCAGGTTGTGGCCCATGATCGCGGCCATCTTGGTGCGGGCCAGGGCACGGAACCAGTCGAAGGCGGGGGGTGCGGGGCGGCCGTCGAGGTAGGCGTCGAGCAGTTCCCGCTCGGTGGGCAGGCCGGGGACGGCGCGGCCCAGCCGGGGGAAGTTGCGGTGGTCGGCGAAGAGGAGGAACCAGGCGAGGTCGATGCGCGGGTCGCCGAGTCCCCAGATCTCCCAGTCGACGACGGCGGCCGGCCGTTCGCCCCGGCACAGCACGTTGCCGAGACGGAAGTCGCCGTGGGTGAGCACCGGAGGGACTCCGTCCGGGACGCGGGAGCCGAGTGCCTCCAGCACATCCTCGGCTCCGGACCGGAGTTCGGCCGGCACCGCGCGCATGGTGCGGCTCCATCTGTCCAACTCCGCTGCCGGATCGAGCGCTTCGGCGGCGTCCGGCGCTTTCGTGTCGTGCAGATCGCGCAGTACGCGGGCCAGAGCCAGCATCCTCGTCCGGCACAGCCCCGGGTCGAGCCGGTGCTCGTCGAGGACCGGCTCGATCGCCTCGCCGTCCACGAACTCCATGGCGAACCAGGCCGGTTCGGTCTCGTCGACGGCCACGATCTCCGGTACGGGGACGGATGATCCGGCGAGGGCGCGCAGGATCCGGGCCTGGCGCAGCACGTCGTTGCGACCGACGGGACGCCGGCCCGGTGGCACCGCCTTGATGACGTACGACACCGGGCCCGCCGCGATGCGGTAGGTGAGCCCGGAGTGACCGCCCGGCAGGGTGCGCAGGTCACCGAGGGGCGTGCCGGGGTGCCGTGGGGCCAGTCGCCCGCGGACCCTGCCGGTGAGTTCGCTCACCTCGGTCGTGGTGCTCAACGCCCGGCTCCCTTCGGCTCCTTGGGCAGTCCGAGGACGCGTTCGGCGAGGATGTTGCGCTGGATCTCGTCGCTGCCGCCCGCGATGCGGTAGCCGGGTGCGCCGAGCAGATGTTCGGTCCAGGCGAACGTGCCCCACTCCCCCGTGTCGGCGGCCAGCCGTGGCCCGAGGAGTTGCTGGACGAGGTCGGTGGTCGCGCGCATGGTCGCGGTGGCGTGGAGCTTGCCGACGGAGGCCTCGGCACCGGGTGCGCGGCCGGCCGCCAGCGCCGAGGTGACCCGCACGGCGATGAGCCGTTGGACCAGGGCGCGGACGAACAGGTCGGCCGCCTGCTGCCGTTCGCCGTCGGTCAGCGGTCGGGGCAGGTGCCGGGCGAGGTCGAGGGCGCGGTCGGCGTTGTCCAGGCCGAGTCCGCCGGAGTCGAGGCGTTCGGCGGCGAGCACGGTGAGGGCGACCCGCCAGCCCTCTCCGACGGGTCCGAGCCGGTCGGTGTCGGGGACGAACACGTCGTCCAGGTAGACCTCGTTGAAGCTGGAGCCGCCGGTCATCTGCCGGATGGGCCGTACGGTCACGCCCGGCGCGTCCATCCGGACCAGGAAGACCGTGATGCCTGCGTGCTTGGGCACCTCGGGGTCGGTCCGGCAGACGGCCACGCCCCAGGTCGCGACCCGGGCTCCGGAGGTCCAGATCTTGTGGCCGTTCAGCCTCCAGCCGTCGTCCTCCCGCGCGGCCCGGGTGCGGACGGCGGCGAGGTCGGAACCCGCCTCGGTCTCCGAGAAGAGCTGACAGGCGAGTTCGTCGGTGCGCAGCAGGGGGCGCAACAGGCGCCGCTTCTGCTCCGGGTTGCCCCAGATACGCAGGGCGGGGGCGACGAGTTGCTGGGTGACCGGGAAGATCTCGGTGCGCCGCGGTACGTCGAACGCCGACTCCTCGGCTCGGTACAACTGCTCGTAATGTGCGGGGAGTTCGCGTCCCCCGTACTCCGCCGGCCAGGAGAGCGCACCCCAGCCCTGGTCGTGACGGATGCGCTCCCAGTCCTGTGTCCGCTCGGTGTGGGCGCGTTCCTCGTCCTCGGTCCAGTTCTCGAAGACGGCCACCGAGTCGTCGCCTCGGCCCCACTCCAGGTGGGTGGCGCGGGCCGGCGCCACGGTCCTCAGCCAGCTGCGGGCCTGCGCCCGGAACTCGTCCGGGCCGGATATGCCATCCATGCTCCTCCTCTCAACGGGTCAGCACCGTGCAGGCGCTGACGCCGGGCGCCCCGTACACATGGGTGAAGCCGGTCCGCGGATCGCCGGGCACCTGTCGTTCGCCGGCCCGGCCGCGCAGCTGCTGCACGATCTCGTGGACCTGGCGCAGTCCGGAGGCGCCGATGGGCTCGCCGTTGGCGATGCATCCGCCGTCGGTGTTGACCGGCAGCGAGCCGCCGATCCCGGTCGCCCCGAACGGGATGAGCGACTCCTGCTCGCCGTGCTCGCAGAACCCGCACTCGGCCAGGTGCATCACCTCGGCGCCGCTCTCGGTGTCCTGCAACTGGCACACGTCGATGTCCCGCGGTCCCAGCCCAGCCTGCTCGAAGGCGCTGCGGGCGGCGTCCGCGCTGACGCTGGTCGGGGTTCCGGGGGGCGCCCACGGGCTGAACACCTCGAAGGATCCGAACCGGCGGGTGCGCACGACCGCCGCCCGCAGGGTGACGGCCCTCGCCTCGATCTCGCGGGCCACCGCTGGACTGCACAGGACCAGGGCGACCGCGCCCTGGCCGGGCGAGCAGAACATGTAGCGGGTCAGCGGGTCGTTGACCATCCCGGACGCCAGGATCTCGTCCGCGTCGAGCGGCTTGCGGCGCCAGGCGTGCGGGGTGAGCACGCCGTTCGCGTACGCCTTCTCGGCGACCAGTGCGAGGGTGCGGGCGCTGATGCCGTGGTCGTGCATGTACCGCTGGATCTTCATGGCGAAGAACTGGGTGGTCACCATCAGCCCGTCGCGACCGTAGGCCTCGTCGAGCCCCCAGTCGGCGGGCCGTGGGTCGAAGGCGCCGCGCGGATGCTTGTCGAAGCCGACGGCGAGCGCCACGTCCGCCGCGCCGGAGCGGATGGCGTGGGCGGCCGAGACGAGCGCGCTGCCGCCGGTCGCGCAGCCGTTGCGCACATTGGTGAATGGCACTCCGGTCAGGCCGAGTTCGGCGACCAGCGTGTCGGCGTTGCCGGCGGCGTCGCTGCCGCCGTACGCGGCCCGCACCCGGGACCACGGCAGTCCGGCGTCGGCGAGGGCGGCCCGCACGGCCTGCACGGCCAGGTGCCGGCCGCTCGCCTCCGTACGGGCGAAGGAGGTGATCCCGGCACCGCAGATCAGCACGTCCTCGCCGCTCATACGGCGGCTCCCGCGGCCCTGGGCACCCCGTCGCCGGCTGTCAGCGTCACCGGCATGCCGATCTCCGCGTCCTCGGGACGGATGTCGAGCCGGGCCAACACCCGTACTCCTTCCGGCAGTTCGACGTACCCGACCGTGAAAGGCGCGAAGCCGGCGGCGGGTGGGACGTAGGGCGGTGACTTGGGCGCGTAGCGCTGCACGGTCCAGGTCCACAGGGTGCCGGTGGCGGAGAGCACGACCGGTCCGGCCGGTCCCCCGCAGCGTGGACACGCCGGGTCGGCGGGGTAGACGGCCACCGCGCAGTCGGCGCACCGGGAGCCGCGCAGCCGGCCCCCGGTCCCCGGCACTTCGCTCAGCGGCCCTTCCACTGCGGCTCCCGCTTCTCCAGGAACGCCGACACACCCTCCGCGGCGTCCTCGGAGTTGAGCATCACGCCGACCGCGAGGTGCTCCATGACCATCAGCGACTGGATGTCGGCGTCGAGGCTGCGGTCGATGGTCATCTTGGTGATCCACATGGTGAACGGGCTCTTGTCGACGAGCTGGTCGGCGAACTCCTCGACGGTGGCGTCGAGTTTGTCGGCGGGTGCCGAGGCGTTGATGAGGTCGAAGTCGGCCGCCTCGACGCCGGTGAGCAGCTTGCCGGTGAGCATGAGTTCCTTGGTCTTGCGGACGCCGATCATGCGCGGCACCCGGTAGATCGGGCCGGCGCCGCCGAACAGCGCGCGCCGGATGTGGAAGTCGCCGATCAGTGCGTCGTCCGCGGCGATCGCGAAGTCGCAGGAGATCATCAGCTCGAAGCCGCCCGCGGTGACGTGGCCCTCCAGGACGGCGATCGACGGCGTCTTCATCGAGTACAGCCGGTCGCAGACCTTCGCCGACAGCACCGCGACGTCGATGGCGTTGGAGCGGCCGACGAAGTCGGCCTTGAGGCTGTCCAGGTCGAACCCGGAGCAGAAGGTGTTGCCGCGTCCGCGCAGGATCAGCACGCGCAGCTCCGGGTCCGCGTCGACCTCGGTGATGATCTCGTCCAGCCGCTCGAGAATCGGCACGGTCACGCAGTTCTTCTTGTGCGGGCGGTTCAGCCAGACCCGCGCCACATGCCCGTCCCGCTCGAACTGGATCTCGTCCTCGACTGCCATGAGTTCCTCCAAACTGAACTGAATTGAGTTCGATTCTGTGGGCAGTGGAAGCCCCTGTCAATGGACCGGCCGCTGCCGGTCGGCCCGGGAAGTCAGCCGGTGCGGCCGGTGAGCCCCAGCAGCCCGGCCAGACGCAGACGGTGGTCGTCGCCGGTGCCGAACAGCGCCTCGTCGGCCCGGGCCCGGCGCAGATAGAGGTGGGCCGAGTGCTCCCAGGTGAAGCCGATGCCGCCGTGCAGCTGCACGTACTCCGCGGTGGCCAGGCGGTAGGCCGCGGTGCAGGCCACCGCGGCCGCGCTCGCCGCCACCGGCAGCTCCTCCGTCCGCCGCCCGGCCAGACAGGCGCTCGCGTACGCCGCCGCCGACCGCGCGCCCTCGACCTCGACGAGCAGGTCGGCCAGCCGGTGCTTGACCGCCTGGAACGACCCGATGGGGCGCCCGAACTGGGTCCTGCGCACCACATGCGCGAGTACGGCGTCCAGGGCGTGCGCACTCCCGCCGACGTGCTCGGCGGCCAGCGCCGCCCGTGTCGCGTCGAGGACCCCGGAGACCGTGTCCGGCGCCCGTCCGGGATCGCCGACCGCCTCGGCCGGTGCTCCCCGGAAGCGGACGAGCGCCTGCCGGCGGGTCGGGTCCAGGACGCGACGAGCCGTGCGCTCACAGGTCGCGGGGTCGGGTTCGCAGGCGAACAACCGCTCCCCGTCCGGCGCCCGGGCCGCGACCAGCAGCAGATCGGCGCCCGCTCCGTCGGGCACGAAATCGGCCTCGCCGCGCAGCACCCAGCCGCCGGCGCCCTGTTCGGCCGTGACACCGCCCGGATGCGGGAATCCGGCGACCGTGGCGGTGAGCGTGCCGTCGGCTATGCCCGGCAGCCAGCGCGCGCAGGCCTGCCGGTCACCGCTGTCCAGCAGGGCGTGCCCGGCGAGGACGACGGTGCTCAGCAGGGGCGCCGGGCACAGCACACGTCCGGTCTCCTCCATCGCCACGGCGAGTTCGGCGAACGTGCCGCCGGCGCCGCCGTAGTCCTCGGGGACGGCGAGCCCATGGACGCCGATCTCGCCCGCGAGCCGGTGCCACAACACCTCGTCGTGGCCCCGCGGGCTGTCGGCCTGTTTGCGGACCTCCTCCGGTCCGCAGGTCTCCGCGAGGAAGTCCCGCAGGACGGAGCGCAGTTGGCGCTGCTCCTCGGTCTCCCGCAACAGCGCGGGGTCGGCGTCGAGCCGGAACATGCGTACCTCCCTCGGCCGCGCCCGCCCCAGGGGGCGCGGGGGTGTGACATCGTGCGGCTGTGCGGGACGGGCCCCGCCGTCCGCCGGGATCGGGCGGCCGCCCGGGGCGGTTCGGTGCTCACACCGTGAACCGCCCGCCGTTGGCGAGCAGCACCGCGCCGACGAGATTCGCCGCCTCCTCGCTCGCCAGGAACAGGGCGACGTCGGCGATCTCCTCCGGTGTGGCGTACGGCCGTACCCGACCGTCCGCGAAGCCCTGCCGCAGCACCGCGGGCGTTCGTGCCGCCATGCCGGTCTCGGTCGGCCCGGGTGCCACCGTGTTGACGCGGACGCCGAACGCGATCGCCTCCTTGGCGACGGACTGGCTCAGTGCGTGGGCCCCGGCCTTCGAGGCCGCGTAGTGCGGATAGCCGGCCAGGGTGTCGAAGGCCGAGGAGGAGCCGACGGTGACGACGGTCCCGGACCGGCGCGGTGCCATGACCCGCACGGCCGCGCGCAGCACATGGAAGGTGCCGTCGAGGTTGACGCGCATGACGCGGCGCCACGCTTCGTCGCCGAGCCGCGTCGTCACCTCCGGCGGCCGGTCCGCGAGCAGCGCCTCGGCGATCCACTCCTTGGCGGCGGGGTCGTCGACGCCGGCCGCGTGCAGGACGACGTCGAGCCGCCCGTGCCGCCGTACGGCCTGGTCGAACGCCTCGTCGACCTGGGCCGGTTCGGCCACGTCGACGGTCAGGGGGTGTGCCCGCGGCAGCTCCTTGGCCACGGCCCGGGCCGCCTGGCCGTCGATGTCCGCCACGAGAACCAGGGCACCCTGTGCGGCGAGTCGCCGGGCGGCCGCCGTGCCGATGCCGGATCCCGCGCCGGTGACGAGCGCGACCCGCCCGCCGAAGCGCCCCGCGTGCTCACCCTCCACGTACGGTCACCACCCCACGGCCGACTACTGAACTGACTTCATTTTTGTTAATGTCCCGGGTATGTCAACAGGCAGGACGAGAGCGGTCCGGCTGACCCGCTGGGGCGGTCCACCGGAACTGACCGAGGTGCCCCGGCCGAGCCCGACGGGCGAAGAGGTCCTCATCGAGGTGGAGGCGGCGGGTGTGTGCCGTTCGGACCTCCATGTCATCGACGCGCCGCCGGGCGCCCTTCCGTACCGGCTGCCGTTCACCCTCGGGCACGAGACCGCGGGCCGTGTGGTCGAGCGCGGCCCGCTCGCCACGGGCCCGGCGATCGGCGAGCGCGTGGTCGTGTACGGCCCCTGGGGCTGCGGGAGTTGCGCGCGCTGCGCGGCGGGAGCCGACAACTACTGCGACCGGCGCCCGGCGCTGGACGCGGACCGCGTGGGGACCGGGGCGGGCCTCGGGCGGGACGGCGGGATGGCCGACCTGCTGCTCGTGCCGTCCGGGCGGCTGCTGGTGCCGGTGGGCGACCTGCCGGCCGTACAGGCGGCACCCCTGTCCGACGCCGGGCTCACGGCCTGTCACGCCGTGGCGGCGGTCCGGGGCGCGCTGGACGAGGACGCCTGCGTGGTCGTCATCGGCATCGGCGGCCTGGGGCACCTGGCCGTTCAGCTGCTGCGGGCCACGACGACCGCGCGGGTGCTGGCCGTCGACGTACGCGAGGAGGCGCTCGCCCTGGCCGAGGAGTGCGGCGCGCACTTCGCCACCCTCCTGCGGCCCGACACCGCGGCGGCCCTGCGGAACCGGACGGCCGGCGCGGGTGCGGCGGCCGTGCTCGACTTCGTCGGCGGCCGCTCCAGCCTGGAGCTGGCGGTGGACGTGCTGCGGCCGGGCGGGGAGCTGGCCGTGGTGGGCAGCGGCGGCGGAGAACTGACGGTCCGCAAACCGGGCGCGCTGCCTCCGGGGACACGGATCTCGCTGCCGTTCTGGGGAACCCTGCCCGAACTGCGGACGGTGGTCTCCCTGGCGCGCGAGGGCGTCCTGCGGGTGGGGGTCGAGCGGTTCCCGCTGTCGGAGGCGCCACGGGCCCTCGCGAGGCTCCGGTCCGGCGACGTACGGGGGCGCGCGGTCCTGGTTCTCGACTGACGTGCCCGGTTGCCGACCCGTCCGGCACGGCCTCCGAGCGGCCGGAACCCGTACCGTCCCACCTCGCGCCATCCACCCTCTCGACTCCAGAAGTGAGTTCAATTAGCGTCTGTCCCACTCGGCGACACAAAGGCGGTGGGACCCGCTATGGATGCGGAGACAGTGGATCTTCTGGTGATAGGCGGCGGCATGGCCGGTCTCTCGGCCGCCGCGAGGGTGGCCGCCGAGGGCGGCACGGTGGTCCTGGTGGAGAAGGCGGAACGCACCGGCGGCTCCGCACGCCTCGCCGGTTTCGTCTGGACGACCCCGTCGGTCGAGGAGATGCGCCGGGTCAACCCGGACGGCGACCCCGAGCTGGCGACCGCCCTGGTGGACGGATTCGCCGACGGGGTGGCCTGGATCCGGTCGCTCGGCGTGGAGTGCCGGCCGCCGGTGCCCGTGCTCGGCTTCGGCCGGGGGCACCAGGTCGACACCAACCACTACCTCGACACGTGCGAACGGCTGATCCGCGACCGGGGCCAGGAGGTGCTGACCGACACCTGGACCCACGCCCTCGTGACGGAGGACGGCGTGGTCAAGGGCGCGGAGTGCGTCCTGCCGGACGGATCGGCGCGCCGGATCGAGGCCACCTGGACCCTCCTCGCGACGGGCGGCTTCCAGGGCGATCCGGGCCTGCGCGCGGAGCACGTCCACCCGCGGGCCGCCGACATCGGACTGCGGGCCAACCCGCACAGCCGGGGCGACGGCCTCACGCTCGGCCGGTCGGCCGGCGCCGCGTTCGGGAAGAAGGACGCGGGCTTCTACGGCCACCTGATGCCGGCGGGCGTCTCCCTGGCCGACCCCGCGCGCTTCGTCGACCTGGCGCTGTACTACAGCGAGCACGCCCTGCTCTTCGACACGACCGGCGAGCGCTTCGTCGACGAGACGGTAGGGGATCATCTGACCGCGATGGCGCTGCTGGAGCGGCCCGAGGCCCGCGGCCTGCTGGTCGCCGACGCGCGCGTGCACCGGGAGTGGATCAGCGCCTCCTACGTCGAGGGCATCCCCGGAGTGGACAAGTTCCAGCTGTGCCATCGCGCCGGCGCCCGCAGCGCGGTGGCCGACAGCCTGGAGGACTTCGCGTCGATGCCCGAGGAGTGGGGCTATCCCGGGGCCACGATCCGCGACCGCGTGGAGGAGTTCAACGCGGCCGTGCGCGCGGGCGCCACGACGGCACCCGGCCGACTGCTGGACCGGCGGCCGCTCGACGAACCGCCCTTCTACGTCGTCGAGGCGGCCCCCGCGATCACGTTCGCCTTCGGCGGTCTGCTGATCGACGCGGAGGCACGCGTGCGGTCCGCGGACACGGGCGGGGCCGGTCCGATCCCGGGGCTGCTGGCGGCGGGTGCCGACGCCGGCGGCCTGTACCGACGCGCCTACGCGGGCGGCCTCGCCCCCGCCCTGGTCTTCGGTCTGGCGGCGGCACGGACCGCGCTCGCCGGGGCGCCGGTGACCGCCGCCCACTGAGCCCGATCGGGCCGCCGCGCACAAATCCCGTGCACGAGGCTTGCCCGCCCGGCACCGGAGTGCCTAGCTTACTGAATTGAGTTCACTTTAACTTCGCGGTCCGTGAGGTGATCATGCCGCTTGCATGCGTGGCGCGAACGCGCCCTTCCTCGGGGGAGGGACTATGAGTCAGTTCCTGCTTGTCCTGGTCAGCGGTCTGGCCAGTGGAGCCGTCTACGGCCTCATGGGCCTGGGGCTGGTCATCATCTACCGGGCCACGGACGTCGTGAACTTCGCGATGGCGTCGCTCGCGACACTGGGCCTGTACGTGGCGGTCTCACTGCACGACCGCGGTGTGGCCACGGTGCTCGGCATCCTCGCCGCCGTCGCCGTCACCGTCGCGTCCGGCCTGCTCGTCCGCGAGACGGTGATCCGGCCCCTGGGGCAGGGCCAGTTGTTCTCCGCGCTCGTCGTCACGATGGGCGTGTCCCTGATCGCCGAGAGCACCGCCGGATCCATCTGGGGCGACCAGCCCAAGGCCTTCCCCAGCCTGGTCGACGGGACGGTGCGCTGGTCGGGTGCCGCGGTGCCGGTGCAGAGCCTGGTCACGATCGGCGTCGCCGCCGTGGCGATGACCCTGGTGGGCTATCTGTTCACCCGCACCACGCTCGGCTCGGCCATGCGCGCCGTCGCCGAGTCCGCCGACACCGCCCGCGTGGTCGGACTGAGCGCCCAGCGTCTTGCACGGATCTCCTGGGCGCTCGGCCTGGGGCTGGCCGCGCTCGCCGCCTCCCTGTACGCGCCGCGCTCGGGTCTGGTGCCCACCGCGCTGGTCGCCCCGCTGTTCCGGGCCTTCGCCGGGATCTTCCTGGGCGGTCTGACCAGCATGTACGGGGCGGTCCTGGGCGGGCTGACCATCGGCGTCCTGGACAACCTGGCGGCCAACTACGTCTCCGCCAGCTTCCGGGACACGTTCGTGTTCACGTTCACCGTGCTGGTCCTGCTGATCCGTCCGCAGGGCATCTTCGGCACCCGCACCTTCCAACGGGTCTGAGGGGTCGCATCCATGGTCTTCAACCGTTCCCTCCTGGCCAGGGCCGCCCTGGGTCCGGCCGCCGGCGCGGTGCTGATGGTGTTCATGGCCTCCGGCGCGATCCCCGCGTACCAGATGTACTCCGTCGGGCTCGCGGCCGTGTACACCGTCGTCGTGCTCTCGGTCGGCCTGCTCGCCGGCTGGTCCGGCATCTGGTCGGTGGGCCACCCCGCGTTCTTCGCCATCGGCGCGTACTTCGCGGCGTACGGCAGTGCCCACGACTGGCCCCTGGAAGCGGTGGTGCTCGGTGCCGTCGCCACCGGCGCCGTCCTGGGCGCCTTCCTCGGATACGCGGGCGCCCGCTTCTCGGTGCTCTACATCGCCCTGCTGACCCTCGCCTTCACCATGGTCACCCTCGAACTGGTCAACCGCTGGAGCAGCGTGACCGGCGGCGACCAGGGTGTGCCGGTCGTCCAGCTGCGCAGCGCGCTCGGGCTCGGCACGGTCCTGGGCGGCAGTACCGAAGCCCAGTACCTCGCGGTCGGGGCGGCCGCCGTGGTGCTCGCGCTGGCGGTGCCGGCCGCGGCCTCGGGGCTGCGGATGCGGCTCGTGGCCGCCAAGTCCCACCCCCTGGCCGCCCGTACGATCGGCATCGCCCCGGAGGCGCAGTCGTCGCTGTCCTTCGCCGTGAGCGCTGCGTGCACCTGCCTCGCGGGCGTGCTGCTCGGGCTGCTCACCGGCTTCGTCAGCCCCGACCCGTTCTCGCTGTCCTTCGGCATCTCGCTGATCGCGGCGTGCGTGCTCGGCGGGGTCGGCACCATCGTCGGCGCCGTCGCCGGAGGCGTCTATCTCACGTGGAACCCCTCGCTGTCCTCCGCCGTGGGGCTGCCCCAGCCGGTCGTGCAGGGCCTCGTCCTGATCTGCGTGCTCCTCTTCCTGCCCGGCGGCGTCGTGCCGTTCCTCGGCAAACCCCTGCGCGGTGTCGCGCGGCGCCTGCTGCGCCGACCGGACACCCGGCTCCCCCTGCCCGCCGAGGAGTCGACCGCCCCCGCACCCCTCCGGCCCCCCACCGACGACTCCGTCCTGCTGCGCCTGGAGCACGTGTCGGTCTCCTACGGCGGACTCCAGGCCCTTCAGGACGCCTCACTGACCCTGCGGCAGAACGAGATCCTGGCGGTCATCGGACCCAACGGGGCAGGAAAGACGACCCTGTTGAACGCCCTGTCGGGACTCACCGGCAACGGCCGGGTGAGCGGAACCGCCGACTTCGCCGGCCGGCCCTTGCTGCGGACCAGGGCGACCGCACGCCGACGGCTGGGCATCGGCCGTACGTTCCAGCACGCGGAGGTCTTCTCCGAACTCACCGTCGCCGAGAACGTGTTGTGCACCCGTCGCCGGATCACCGCCCGGGACCGGGCCGACGTGGCGCGGCTGCTGCGCTCCGTCGGCCTCGCGGAGGTGGCCGACCGCCGCCCCGGGGAGCTGCCGTTCGGCCTGCAGAAGCGCCTCGACCTCGCCCGCGCGATGGCCGAGGACCCGAAACTGCTGGTGCTGGACGAGCCGTTCGGCGGCCTCGACGCGAGTGAACGCGCCCTGCTCGCCGGGCACATCAGGCGGCTGCACGCCGGCGGCACCGCCGTGGTGGTCATCGACCACGTCCTCGACGACCTCTTCTCGGTCGCCCACCGGGTCCTCGCCTTCGACTTCGGCCGCACGATCGGCGAGGGAGCCCCGGACACCGTGCTGCAGGACCCGAAGGTGCGCTCCTCGTACCTGGGAACGGTCGACGGCAGGACCCGGCCGCCCGAGCACACCGGCGAACGCAGCATGATCCGCCTGCACGGCATCGGCCACGGCTACGGCGGCGTGGTCGCCCTGCGCGACGTCGACCTCGACGTCCGCCAGGGCGTCGTGCTCGGCGTCGCCGGAGCCAACGGCGCGGGCAAGAGCACCCTGGCCGGCGTCCTGCACGGCTCCCTCCCACCCGCGCACGGGGTCAGGGAGGCGGGCGCGGGCGTCCGCATCAGCCTGGCGCCCGAGGGACGGGCCCTGTTCAAGACGCTGTCCCTGCGCGAGAACCTCGAGGTCGCCGCGTACGCGGGCGGTGTCACCGGCGCGCGACTGCGCGAGCGGCTGGAGGAGACGGTCGAGTGGCTGCCGGTGCGGCTGCGCGACCGGATGTCCGCGCCGGCCGGCGGGCTGTCCGGCGGCGAGCAGCAGATGCTCGCCATCGCCCGGGCCCTGATCGTCGGGCCGGACGTCCTGATCGTCGACGAACCGGCGCTCGGGCTGGCCCCGGCGCTGGTCGACGAGGTCTACGACCGGCTGACGGGCCTGGCCCGGGAGGGTCTGACCGTCGTCCTGCTCGAGCAACTGCTCAGCCGGGCCATGTCCGTGTGCCACGAGGTGGCCGTGCTGCACGAGGGCGTCGTCGCCGCCCACGGCCGGCCGGGTGATCCCGCGTTCGCGGCACAGGCGGAGGCGGCGTACTTCAGCGGCGGCCTGGAGGCCGCCCCGAACGCGGCGGCTCCCGCCCGGACCTCACGAGTGAACTGATTCCTGTAGCGATACGAGGTGGACCATGTTCCGGACCGTAAGAAGACTCCGCCGCGCCGCGGGAACGGCGGCCGTCCTGGCCGCGGTGGCGCTGACCGCCAACGCGTGCGCCGGCCAGGACTCCGCGGGAGCCGCCGCGAGCTCCTCCGAGATACACATCGGCGCGTGGCTGCCGCTGACCGGCTCCACCGCCGCCTACGGCGTGCCCCAGAAGGCGGGAGCCGACGCCTACTTCAAGATGGTCAACGCCCAAGGAGGCGTCAACGGACGCAAGATCCGGTGGACCGTCAAGGACAACGCGGCCGACCCGCAGCAGACCGTGCAGATCGCCCGTGAACTGATCGGCCAGGACAAGGTCGTGGCCATCGTCAACGCGAACGGCACCTCCCAGGCCGAGGCGGCCTTCCCGTTCGTCCTCAACCAGTCCAGGGTCCCGATCCTCAACGAGGTCGGTGGCGCCGAGAACTGGTACAAGCCGCCGCGCCCCGGCCTGTTCGGCACGCAGACCCTCTACGAGGACCAGGCCGCGGCGGTCGCCGCCTGGGCCGTGCAGGACGGCGCGAAGAAGATCCTCGTCGTGCACAGCGACCCGGCCGCGTTCGTGAACGTCGCCAAGCAGGTGGAGCCCGTCGCGAAGAAGGTGGATCCCTCGGTCTCGGTCGACCGGCTGCCGGTCAAGTACCAGACCACCGACTACACGCCGGTGATCAGCAAGGTGAAGGCGGCGAAACCCCAGGCGGTGATCCTGGTCCTCACCTCGCCGGAGGCGGCGGCCTTCGTCAAGGAGGCCAAGCTGCAGGGGCTTTCCCTGCCCACCTACGCCTACGCGCCCGTCGCCGCCGAGTCGACGATCTCGCTGGCCAAGGACGCCGCCGAGGGCCTCAAGGCGGTGCAGCTGGTGAAGGCGCCCTCGGATCCCGATCCGTCGGTCAAGGAGTTCCGTACCGCGATGGCGAAGTACGAGCCCGGTCAGGACGCCGGGTTCCTCGCCCTGTGGGGCTGGAGCAACGCGAAGGTGTTCGCCCAGATCGCGAAGACCGTCAAGGGGCCGGTCACGTCCCAGGCCCTCATCGCCGCGTACCAGAAGGCGTCCTCGGTGGACCCCGGGGTGTCGCCGGTGATGAAGTTCGGCGCCGACGACCACCTCGGCACCCGCAGCGTGCAGCGCGTGGTCGTCAAGAACGGCGTCTGGACCTCCGTCGGCTCCTTCTACACCCCTCCCACCCGCGACTGAGCACGCCGGCCGCCGTGAACGCCGTGTCCCTGACGGGGACACGGCGTTCCCGTGTGCCCGCCGTACGCCCACCGCAGCAGTACCGCGGTACCGGTCCCCGCGCGGATTGGGTCCGGTGGTGCCGGGGAGGGGCCGGGATCATGAGCGTGCCGATCTCGCTCGGGCGGAGGTGGTCAGGGCCATGCACGGCTTCGGCGGCGCTTCGTCGATTCACGAGGACTCCCCCTGCAGCGCCGGCTCCGGGACGCCGACGCCATCACGGCGCACATGCAGGTCGCGGCGACCACTTGGGACATCACCGGCCGCCTCCTGCTCGGCGTCCCGACCGACTTCGACACCCTGTGACGACGGAGACCGTCCGCATTTCGGCGTCGCCGCGAGTGGCCGCGGGTCAGCGCACCCGGCCCCGCGGCTTCAACGGCAGCGGCGGCAGCTCGGGGGCGGGCAGCGGGGCGCCGTCGTAGCCCTTCACCTCGCCGAACCGGGTGCCTTCCATCCAGTCCCGGCGCGCCTGCTCGATCTCTTCCTGAGACCGTCCGATCCAGTTCCAGAACATCACGAGCTCCTCCTCGAACGGCTCGCCGCCCAGGAGCATCAGGCCCGCGTCCGACTCGGCGCGCAGGGGGAGTCCGGTGCGGCCGCAGCCGAGGTAGAGCATCGAGCCCGGCAGCACCGGCACGCCGTCGACTTGGGCCTCGCCGGACATGGACAGCACGGCGTACTCGAAGTCCGGCTCCAGCGGGAGGCGTACCTCCGCGCCGCGGGTCAGTGCCAGGTCGGCGCCGACGATCGGGGTGTACGTCGTGCCGGGTGAGGTCGCGCCGTCCAGATCGCCGAGGATGAGGGTGGCCGTGAGTCCGGGCGCGGTGACGCGCGGGAGTTCGGCGTGGTGCTCGAAGCGCGGGTCGGTGTGGCGGTGGCCGTCCGGGAGGGCGACCCACAGCTGCGCGCCGTGCAGGAAGCGAGCGTGCGGGCGGGGGCTCTCCTCGGAGTGGCTGATGGCCCGGCCCGAGGTCATGAGCCCGAGTTCGCGGGGGCGGATGGTCTGGAGGCTGCCGGTCGAGTCGCGGTGCAGTACCTCGCCCTCGTGCAGCCAGCTGACCGTCTGCAGGCCCATGTGGGGGTGCGGCGGGACCTGCATGCCGGGTTCGTCGGCGATGTCGTCGGGGCCGTAGTGATCGACGAAGCACCAGGCGCCGACCATGCGGCGGCCCAGGTTGGGCAGCAGCCGGCGGACTTCGCTCGACTCGCCGAGCGGGACCCGGCGAGGACTGAGGAGTTCGCGCACCGGCTCCGCCACGACGAAGCCACGGCCGCCGCACAGGGCGGGAACCGCCTCGCGATCAAGATTGCTCATGGCGCACAACCTAGTCCCGTAGCCGTCCCATTAAAATAGTAGCCATGGACATAGTAGCCATGTACTGTATCTCTCATGATCAGCGGTTACGAGAACGCGACGCCCGGGTTCCTGGTGTGGCGTCTGTCGATGAAATGGCGGGTCGCCGTCGACCGGGCGATGGTCCCGCTGGGCCTCACCCACGCCCAGTACTCGCTGGTCGCCTCGCTGCACGGCATGCAGCGCACCGGCGAACGCCCCAGCCAGCGCCGGCTGGCCGACCACACCGGCCTGGAGCCGCTGTACGTCTCCAAGCTGGCCCGCGGCCTGGAGTCGGCCGGCCTCGTGGCACGCACCCGCGACCCACGGGACCCGCGCGCGGTTCAGTTGGCCCTCACCGACCAGGGACGCGAGGTCACCGGGCGCGCCATCACGGTCGTACAGGGTCTGCTGCGGCAGTTCCTGGCGCCGCTCGGGGGCCTCGACGCCCCGCGGGCCCAGGAGTTCACCCGCGACCTCGTGGCCCTGCTCGACGCACCTCTTGATCCGTTCAACGAGAACGACCAGAACCAGAAGGAGCAGTCATGACCACCACCGAACCCGTCGCCGACGCCCGCGCCCTGGGCCTGGCGCACTACGCCGCCCGCGCCGTCCTGGAGAGCGTCCTGGACCGGCACGGCGCCACCTTCCAGCAGCAGATCACCCTCCGGCTCGTCGTCGTCGCCGGGCATCCGGTCGAGCACGAGGTCCTCGTGGCCCAGGTCGTCGGCTCCCTCAAGGTCGAGGCCGCCGAGGCGCGGGGCGTCATCGCGGAACTGGGCGCCAAGGGCTTGGTCACCGTGGACGGGTCCGACGTGCGCGTCACGGATGCCGGACGTGACTTCTACACCCGGGTGAGCGCCGAGAGCGGGGAGATCAGCGCCCGGATCTGGGGCGGCATCCCGGCCGAGGACCTCGCGGCGGCCGGTCGCGTCCTGGCGACCGTCACCGAGCGGGCCGACGCGGAACTGGCCGCGCTGTCCGCCTGAACACCTCGGGCCCGGCTCCCCGAGGAGCCGGGCCCGGTCGTGTTCTACGTAGGGCTCGCCGAGGCGCGGGCGCGCCGGTGCGCGATCTCGCCGTAGAGCACGTCCGCGACGACGAAGGCCGCCAGGGGGATGCCGAGGAGCGGGACGAAACAGCCGAGTACGGCGATCACGGCGACGCACGGGACGAGGATCTGCGGGGGCACCTGCTGCCAGGCGCCGCGTGGGAGCGGCCGGCCGAAGGCGGAACCGCGGCCGCGCTGCCACCACATGCGGTAGCCCCAGACGATCAGCAGGACCAGGGCGAGTGCCAGGGCCATCAGGGCGAGCTGGTTGACCAGGCCGAACAGGATCCCGGTGTGCAGGTCGATGCCCCAGCGGGTCAGCTTGGCGAGCAGCGGGTAGTCGGCGAACCGCAGCACGTCGGTGACCTCGCCGGTGCCCGGGTCGACCGCCACGGAGTCCTGCTTCTCGGGCCAGCTGCGCTGGATCTGCCGCACCACGTATGCGGAGTCGGCGTCGGCGGGCGGGACGATCTCCACCGGGTCGGTCAATCCCTCGGCGCGGGCCGCGGACAGGACCTTGTCGAGCCCGACCCCGTGCTCGCCCCCGCCCGCGGAGGCGGCGGCGCCGTGGCCCGCGTGGTCGCCGCCCGCCGTGGCCGAGACGGACGGGGTGGCCTGGCCGAGCGAGGTGCGCAGTTCGTCGATGTTGGCGCCGGCGTACGTCGACCAGGTCAGTCCGGTCGCCGACAGGAAGAGGAAGCCGGCGGCGGTCCAGAGGCCGACGGTGCCGTGCAGGCCGAGCGTGCGGCGCCGGCCGCTGGTGCCGCGGACCTTGCGCAGGGCTCGGCGGCGGGAGAACCACAGCGCCAGGCCGCCGGCCGCGATCACCCACAGCCAGCTGGCGGCGAACTCGCTGTAGAGGCGGCCGGTGTCGCCGAGGCGCAGGTCCCGGTGGAAGTCGTCGATCCAGGTCCGCAGCGGCAACGCGCCGGTCGAACCGTACTGTTCGAGGGCCCCGCGCACCTTCGCGGTGTACGGGTCGACGAAGACGGCGAGGGCGTGGTCGGGATCCACGCCCTTCGCACCGGACAGCAGCACCCGGGTGGTGGCGTCCGCCTCCGGGGAGGGCCGTACCGCGGAGACGGTGCCCTCGGGATGGGCCTTGCGGGCGGCGCTCACCTGCTCGGAGACCGGCAGCTTGGTGTCACCGACCTCGGCGACGGTCATCTCGTGGGCGTACACGAGCTTCTCGGCCTGGAAGGCGCCGGCGTAGAGGAAACCGGTGACGGCGGCGACGAGCAGGAAGGGGGCGACGAGCACTCCGGCGTAGAAGTGCAGCCGCAGGACGAGGGGCCGCAGAGAGGCCCACGGGCCTGGGGAGGCCGTGGGGGCCGGTTCGGCTTTCGGGGCCTCGTCCTTGGTGGGTGAGGGAGCGGTGGACATCGGCGGGCTTCTCCGGGGGACGGGACGGTGTGGTGCTGTGACGGTCCAGTAGTCGGGGGAGGCGGACGCCGAGTTCCCGGAGGGCCAAGTGGCGTGCGTCACACGGCACTACGTCCGTCCCCGACCGTTCATGGCATGCTGACCGCATGGCAACTCCCCGTAACCACCCGTCACTTGCCGAGCAGGTCGAGGAACTCCTCGCCGCCGACGGCCCGCTGCCCATCGTCACGGCCGGTGATCCCGTCCTGCGGCGTGGCACCGAGCGCTTCGACGGACAGCTCGACTCCGCCCTGCTGGCCCGCTTCGTCGAGGCCCTGCGTGTCACCATGCACGCGGCGCCGGGCGTGGGCCTGGCCGCGCCGCAGGTCGGCGTGGCGCTGCGGATCGCGGTGATCGAGGACCCGGCGCCGGTGCCGGAGGAGGTGCGGGTGGCGCGGGGGCGGGTGCCGCAGCCGTTCCGGGTCCTGGTCAATCCGTCGTACGAACCCGTCGGCGCCGCTCGCGCCGCCTTCTTCGAGGGCTGTCTGAGCGTGCCGGGCTGGCAGGCCGTGGTGGCCCGGGCCGCCGAGGTACGGCTGACGGGCGAGGACGAGCACGGACGGCCGGTGAACGAGGTGTTCACCGGCTGGCCCGCGCGGATCGTGCAGCACGAGACGGACCACCTGGACGGCACGCTCTACCTCGACCGGGCGGAGCTGCGGTCGTTGTCCTCGAACGAGGCGATGGCCCAGCGCTGGACGCGGCCCACACCGCAGGAGGCCGCGGAGGCGCTGGGCTTCGAACTCCCGTAGGCCGCAAGGCGTCCGGGCGCGGGCGTCGTCAGTTGTCCCGGTACGCCTCCAGCAGCCGCAGCCACACCTCGCTGATCGTCGGGAACGACGGAACGGCGTGCCACAGCCGGCTGATCGGGACCTGACCCGCGACCGCGACCGTCGCCGAGTGGATGAGCTCACCGACGCCGGGGCCGACGAAGGTGACGCCGCGCAGGATCTCCTCGTCCAGGTCGACGACCATGCGGGCCCGGCCCCGGTAGCCGTCGGCGTACAGGCCCGCTCCGGACGCGGAGGACATCTCGACGTCCACGGCACGCACGCGGTGACCGGCCTGCTCGGCCTCCGCGAGGGACAGACCTACGGCCGCGGCCTCCGGGTCGGTGAAGACGACCTGGGGAACCGCGTGATGGTCGGCGGTGGCCGCGTGCGCGCCCCAGGGGTCCGACTCCAGGATCGGCACGCCGGAGGCACGGGCGGCGATGGCGGCACCGGCGATGCGCGCCTGGTACTTGCCCTGGTGGGTGAGGAGCGCGCGGTGGTTGACGTCGCCGACCGCGTACAGCCAGCTGCTGCCGGACACCAGCATGCTGTCGTCGACGGGCAGCCAGCCGCCCGGCTCCAGGCCGACCGTCTCCAGGCCGATGTCGGCGGTGCGCGGCTTGCGGCCGGTGGCGAAGAGGATCTCGTCGGCCTCGATGCGGTCGCCCTGGCCGGTCATGACGACGACCGTGCCGTTCTCCCGGACGACCGACTCCACCGACGTACCGGTCCGCACCTCCGCGCCGGCCTCCGCCAGCGCCTCCGCGACCAGCTCCCCGGCGAAGGGTTCCATCCGCGGCAGCAGGCCCTTGCCGCGCACCAGGAGGGTGACCTTCGAGCCGAGGGCCTGATAGGCGGTGGCCATCTCGGTGGCCACCACTCCCCCGCCGACCACCACGAGACGGCCCGGGACCTCCTGCGCGCTGGTGGCGTTCCTGCTGGTCCACGGCTTCACCTCGGCAAGCCCGGGCAGATCGGGCAGTACGGCGTCGGTGCCGGTGCAGACGGCGACGGCGTGCCGGGCGGTGAGCACGCGCTCCGCGCCGTCCGAGCCGGTGACGGTGACGGTCCGGGGGCCGGTCAGCCGGCCCTTGCCGCGGTAGAGGTCGGCGCCGATGCCGTCCAGCCATGTCGCCGCGCCGTCGTCGTGCCAGTCGGAGGTGTAGTAGTTGCGATGCGCGAGGACCGCGGCCGCGTCGAGGGGGCCCTGCACCGACTGGCGCAGACCGGGCACGCGTCGGGCGTCGGCGCGGGCGATGGCCGGGCGCAGCAGGGCCTTGCTGGGGATGCACGCCCAGTACGAGCACTCGCCGCCGACCAGTTCGCTCTCCACGACCGCGGTGGACAGGCCGGCCGCGCGGGTGCGGTCGGCCACGTTCTCCCCCACGGGCCCGGCCCCGAGCACCACGACGTCGTACGCGTTGGTTTCCGTTTCCGTCATGGGGTCAGTCTGGTGGGTGGTGTGCGTTGAGGCCACACGGGTAGGGGCGCGGAATACGTGATGGGCCGGCCGTGTTGTGCCGTCGGCTTCGCCCCGACAGCAGGAAGAGGGAATTCAGGTCATGAGCAGCACCGTGGAGCTCACCAAGGAGAACTTCGACCAGACGGTCACGGAGAACGAATTCGTTCTCATCGACTTCTGGGCGTCCTGGTGCGGGCCGTGCCGTCAGTTCGCGCCGGTGTACGACAAGGCGGCCGAGGACAACCCGGACCTGGTGTTCGGCAAGATCGACACGGAGGCGCAGCCGGAGCTGGCCGCGGCCTTCGGCATCCAGTCCATCCCCACGCTGATGATCGTGCGTGACCAGGTCGCCGTGTACGCGCAGCCGGGCGCCCTGCCCGAGGCCGCGCTGGCGGACGTCATCGGGCAGGCACGCAAGCTGGACATGGACGAGGTCCGCAAGGCCGTCGCCGCACAGCAGGCGCAGGCCGAGCAGAACGGTCAGTGACGGACGCGGTGCCCGGCACCGATGCGGACTGACCTGAAAGCGATCCGCCCTGCGGCGTAGGCCCTGCGCGACTACCGCGGAGGTTCACAGTCCTGTCTACCCTGTGGTCGATTTCCCCGGCTCCCGCCTGTGGTCATGCTGTGCGGGTGCCGCAGGGGCGGCCGGGGGAGAGTGACGCAGGGTGACCGCCATGACCCTACGCAGCGAGGACTTACCGCGGGGGGACCGGTTCGCCCGGTGGTGCGAACTGGTGGACCGCGCTCTGGCGCCGACGCGGGTGACGAGCGCGTACGCCGACGACTTCCGGGCGAGCGCCCTGTTCCTGGACCTGGGGGCGACCCGGGTGTCCTCGCTCTCGACCCGGCGCCGCGCTCGCGCCGCTCTCCGTCGCTGATCCGCCGTGGTGACCCGGAGCTGTTCGGGCTCGCCCTGGTCACCCGCGGCACCATGGGCATGTCGGGCTGCCGGCAGGAGACCGGTCTCGGCGAGGGCGACTTCTTGTTGTACGACACCTCGCGGCCTTACGACGCCTGGGCCAATACCGGCCGTGGCGCGGCCGGCGTGACCCGTCGACGGACCCGCCGGCCGCGACCCACGCCGAGATCGCGCAGGCCGAGGCAGACGTCGCGTGCAAGACGCGGACGAACCTGGTGGGCATCTGGTTCGCCGTGGAGTCCGCGTGCCAGCGGGCCGCGATGCGCGAGCACCATGACGAACTCGTCCGTCGCCGAACGCCGCGACCGGCAGGCGGCGCGGATCGAGCGTCTCTACCGGCTGTACACCGGCTAGCGCACGGCTAAGCGGACATGGTGAAGTCCGCAGCGGTTCGGTAACGCCCCCGAAGGGGCGCGGGGAACTGCGCGACCGGCCACGACGGCGCCGCGGACGACCGACGGCACAGCGCGGCACTTCCAGCGGAGCGCTTGGCGCACGCCGGCACCGGTTGCGAAGGCGGCGTCGTCGCCGAAGGGCGGCCTCGCCGGCGCCGCTTTCGCAACACGCCCTCGCGGGCCCGGGGCTAGAAGGGGTACGGCGCCACGTCGCCGCGCACGGTCGTCCAGCGCACGTCCGTGAACGCCTCCAGGTTGGCCTCGCCGCCGAAGCGGGCGCCGGTGCCGGAGGCGGCCACGCCGCCGAAGGGGGCCACGGCCTCGTCGTTGACCGTCTGGTCGTTGATGTGGACGATGCCGGTCGGGATGCGCTCGGCGAGGTCGAGGCCGCGGGCGGTGTCACGGGTGACGATGCCGAGAGACAGACCGTACTCGCCGGCCGAGGCGAGGGCCGCCGCCTCCTCGGGGGTGCTGAAGGGCCGTACCGGGGCGACCGGGCCGAAGACCTCCTCGGCGTAGGCGGGGCTCTGGTCGTCCACCCCTGCGATGACGGTCGGCCGGTAGAAGAGCCGGTCGTGGGTGCCGCCGGCGGCCACCTTGGCGCCGCGTGCCGTGCTGGCCTCGACGAGCCCGTGCACCTTGGTGAGCTGGGCGTCGTCGATGATCGGGCCGAGGTGGACCTGCTCGCGGTGCGGGTCGCCGACGGCGAGCGAGTCGGCCTTGGCCGCGAGGCGCTCGACGTACTCCTCGTAGAGGGAGCGGTGGACGAGGTGGCGGCCGGTCGTCATGCAGATCTGGCCCTGGTGGAAGAAGGAGCCCCAGGCGGCCGTGGAGATCACGGCGTCGAGGTCGGCGTCCTCCAGGACGACCATGGCGGAGTTGCCGCCGAGTTCCAGGTGGACGCGCTTGAGGTGGCGTCCGCCGGCCTCGCCGACAGCGCGTCCGGCGGCGGTGGAGCCGGTGAAGGAGATGACGGGGACGCGCGGGTCGGCGACCAGGGCCTGGCCGACGTCCGGGCCGCCCGGCAGGACGTGGAAGAGGTTCTCCGGCAGCCCCGCCTCCGCGAGGACCGCGGCGAGGGAGAGCCCGCCGCAGACGGCGGTGCGCGGGTCCGGCTTGAGGACGACCGCGTTGCCGAGCGCCAGGGCCGGGGCGACGGAGCGGATGGACAGGATCAGCGGCGCGTTGAACGGGGAGATCACACCCACCACGCCCACCGGGACGCGCCGGGTGTAGGACAGGCGGGGCGCCTCGGAGGGCAGGACCTGGCCGGCGGGGCGGGAGGCGAGGGCGGCGGCCTCGTAGCACTCCTGGGCGGCGACGTGCAGTTCGAAGTCGGCCTTGCCGGGGATGGAACCGGACTCGCGGACGAGCCACTCCCGCAGTTCTTCCGCGTGAGCGGTGAACAGGTCGCCGGCCTTGCGCAGGACCGCGGCGCGGACGAAGTGCGGGGCACGGGCCCATTCCGTCTGGGCGGCGCGCGCCGCTTCGGCGGCCCTGTCCACGTCCTCGGCGGAGGCGAGGGTGACGGTGGCGAGCGTGTCCCCGGTGGCGGGCTCCGTAACGGCGTACTCGGGCCCCGACAAGGGGTGGGACTGCCAGGTCTTCGGGTCGAGCAACGGCATGGCGGCTCTCCGTTTCGTCACCGGCGGGACTCAGGTCGTCAGCGGAAGTCCCGCGTAGTTCGCGGCCAGTTCGGCCGCCGCGTGGCGGGATGCGGTGATACGGCGCAGCCGGGTGAGCTGCATCCGGTTCTCGAAGACATCCCCATCTGGTTGAGCATGCAACATCTTAGTCATGTCGTACGAGAAACGCGTGGCCTGCCACACACGCTCCAGGCACGTGTCGGAATACGTGTCGAGCAGCCGCTCGGATCCGGTGCGGTGCAGTTCGGCGAAGGCCCGGGCCAGGACACGGACGTCGGAGACGGCGAGGTTGAGGCCCTTGGCGCCGGTCGGCGGGACGATGTGGGCGGCGTCGCCGGCCAGCAGCAGCCGGCCGTGGCGCATCGGCTCGTGCACGAAACTGCGCATCGGGGTCACGGACTTGACGGTGATCGGGCCGCGGCCGAGGGTCCAGTCCCCGTCGATGGCGAAACGGGCGGCGAGTTCGTCCCAGATCAGGTCGTCCGGCCAGTCCTCGGGGTCGCTGTCGTTGGGAACCTGCAGGTAGAGACGGGAGACGTGCGGGGAGCGCATGCTGTGCAGGGCGAAGCCGCCCCGGCCGCGGGCGTAGATCAGCTCCTCGCAGGAGGGCGCGACGTCGGCGAGGATGCCGAGCCAGGAGTAGGGGTAGCCGCGTTCGTAGGTGCGGCTCACGGCGGCGGGGAAGGTGTCGCGGGAGATGCCGTGGAAGCCGTCGGCGCCGACCACCCAGTCGCAGGTCAGCGTCTGCTCGCGGCCCTCGTGCAGAAACCGTACGACGGGTGAGGCGCTCTCGGGTTTCTCGATGCCCAGCGCCTCGGCCTCGAACAACAGCGGTGGCCCGTCGGCCAGTTGAAGGGCGACGAGGTCCTTCACGATCTCGGTCTGGGCGTAGATGGTGACCGTGCGGCCGCCGGTGAGGGTGGGGAAGTCGATGTGGTGGCGTTCCCTGTCGAAGCGCAGCTCGATGCCCTGGTGCACCAGGCCCTCGGCGTTCAGCCGCTCGGCGGCGCCGGCCTCGCGCAGGGCGTCGACCGTGCCCTGCTCCAGCATTCCGGCGCGCTGGCGGTGCTCGACGTACGCACGCGTCCTGGCCTCCAGGACCACGCAGTCGATCCCGGCGCGGTGCAGGAACCGGGCGAGGAGGAGCCCGGCGGGGCCGCCGCCGATGATGCCGACCGTGGTGCGCATGGACGCCTCCCCTGGGTTCAGCTGGAGTCGCGGTGAACCACCGTGGCTCCGAGCACCTTGTGCGTCTCGGGCGCGGCGGCGGGGTTGCGCACCGCGCGGTCGACGAGTTCGGCGAGGTCGCGGCCGGACGGCAGCTCGATGTGGACCGTGCTCAGACGGGGCCTGAGCAGCCGGCCGAGCATGAGGTCGTCGGCACCGATCACCGCCGTCTCCTCCGGAACGCGCACGCCCACGTCCTGCAGGGCCCGCATCAACAGCATCGCGTACTCGTCGTTGTAAGCGAACACGGCGTCCAGGTCGAGTTCGCGCCAGCGGGCGGCGAGGCGCGCGGCGGACTCCTCCGCGTAGGCGAGGGACAGCTCGGTGACGGTGGCGTCGGTGCCGTCCAGGGCGCGGCGCACCCCTTCGAGACGGGGCTGGGAGAAGACCTCCAGGCCGCCCTCCTCGGGTACGACGACACCGATGCGGCGCCGGCCCCGGTCGAAGAGGTGACCGCCGGCGCAGTGGCCCACGGTCTCGTGGTCCATGAGCAGGGCGTGGGCGCCCTCGACCGCCTCGGGGCCGAGAGTGACGACGGCGCGGGCGCCGGAACCCTTGAGCACCGCGACACCCTGCGGGCCGAGGCCGGCGCCGGGCACCAGGACGGCGACGGGGCGCAGTTCCGCCCAGGCCCGGGCCGCCTCGTCGCCGTGCAGGCCCACGGTGCCGTACTGGACGACGGT
This sequence comes from Streptomyces sp. NPDC005799, assembly GCF_040630525.1. Classification (NCBI taxonomy): domain Bacteria; kingdom Bacillati; phylum Actinomycetota; class Actinomycetes; order Kitasatosporales; family Streptomycetaceae; genus Streptomyces; species Streptomyces sp. NPDC005799. Next base: position 17,753 of record NZ_JBEXXQ010000058.1, on the reverse strand, counting down.
GTAGTCGAGGCGGCCGAGCGCCCACTGCAGTTCGTTGATGAACTGGCTGTAGAGCGGGCCGACCGGGATGGTCGGGGCCGGCATCAGGACCATGCGGCTGTGTCCGGCGCGCAGGCTGCGGGCGGCGGCGTGCGGCACGTAGCCGAGTTCCTTGGCGGCCTCCTGGACGCGGCGCCGGGTCGGTTCGCTGATGCGGACGGCGCTTGTGTTGTTCAGGACGTAGGAGACGGTCGCGCGCGAGACGCCCGCCAGGCGGGCCACATCGGCGCTCGTGGGCACGGAGCGCGGTGCGGGCAACGCGGGCTCGGGCGTTTTCGGTATCTGCACCATGACGTACCGCATCTTCGCAGAAGCGGAGGCGGCTGCCCCGGTGGGGGCGGAACGGAGCCGGCGCCACGCATGGACGAACATGTTCGTCACGAACTTGCTCGCGACGAACATGTTCGTTACAGTTCCCATCATGACCGACCGACCCGACACCCCCCGCAGCCGTCGCGAGCGGCCCGCCAAGCCCGCCCTGACCAGGGAGGGCATCGTCGCCGCAGCCGTGGCGATTCTGCGGGCCGAGGGCCTGGGGAAAGTGACCATGCGGCGCCTGGCGCAGGAGCTGGACACCGGCCCGGCATCGCTCTACGTGTACGTGCGCAACACCGCCGAGCTGCACGCGGCCGTGCTGGACGAGCTGCTGGGCACCGTCGGGCCGGCCCCCGCCGGGGGCGACTGGCGCGAGCGGCTGGAGCGGGTGCTCACCGCGTACACCGCGATGCTCTTCGAGCACCCGACCCTGGCCCGCTCCGCCCTCACCGCCCGGCCGAGCGGACCGCACTACTTGAACCTGATCGAGACCCTGCTGGCCCTGCTCGACGAGGGCGGTGTGCCGCCCGCGCAGGCCGCCTGGGGCGTGGATCTGCTGCTGCAGCACGCCACCGCCACGGCCGCCGAGCATGTCGAGGAGGCATCCGAGGAGGACTGGGACGCCCTGCGCCGCACCCTGGCCGGCCTGTCCGACCGCACCCACCCGCGCATCGCCGCACTCGGCGGCGCACTGCTCGCCGGGGCCCCCGAGGAGCGCCTGTCCTGGGCGTTCCGGGCGTTGATCGCGGGCATCGAGCGGACCGCCGTACCCGACCGACCCCAAGGAGACACGACATGACCACCCACCACCCCGTCGCGATCATCGGCGCAGGTCTCGGCGGCCTCGCTCTGGCCCGCGTGCTGCACGTGCACGGCGTCCGGGCGGTCGTCCACGAACTGGACGCCTCCCCCGCCGCCCGTACGCAGGGCGGCATGCTCGACATCCACGAGGACTCCGGCCAGGTGGCGCTGCGCGCCGCGGGCCTGTACGAGGACTTCCTGGCCCGCGTCCATCAGGGCGGGCAGGCCACCCGGGTCCTGGAGCCGGACGGGACGGTCCTCCTGGACCGGCCCGACGAGGACGGCGGGCGTCCCGAGATCGACCGCGGCGATCTGCGCGACCTGCTGCTCGGCTCGCTGCCGCGGGACACCGTCCGCTGGGGGGCGAAGGTCGTCGGCGCGCGGCCGGTGGGCGGTGGCCGGCACGAGGTGACCCTGGCCGACGGCACCGCCTTCACCACGGATCTGCTGGTCGGCGCGGACGGCGCCTGGTCGACGGTACGTCCGCTCGTGTCCGACGCCCGGCCCCGCTACACGGGCGTCTCCTTCGTCGAGGCGGACCTGCGGGACGCGGACGTACGGCATCCGGTGGGCGCCGAAGTGGTCGGCGGCGGCATGCTGTTCGCGCTCGGGGAGGGCCGGGGCCTCCTCGCGCACCGTGAGAGCGACGGCAGTCTGCATGTCTACGCCGCGCTGGAGTGCGCCGAGGAGTGGCTCGACGGCATCGACTTCACCGACGTCGAGGGGGCCAGGACGCGGGTCCTCGAGGAGTTCGCCGGCTGGGACAAGGGCCTGCGGGCGCTGGTCGCCGAGGCCGACGGCGCGCTGGTGCCGCGCCGGATCCACGCCCTGCCGGTCGGCCACCGCTGGGCCCGGGTCCCGGGCGTCACGCTGCTCGGCGACGCCGCGCATCTGATGTCCCCGTTCGCCGGCGAGGGCGCCAACCTCGCCCTGCTGGACGGGGCCGAACTCGGCCTCGCGCTGGTGGCGCACCCGGAAGACACCGAGAAGGCACTCGCCGCCTACGAGGAGAAGATGTTCCCCCGCAGCGAGTTCTCGGCGACGGGGTCGGCGCACCAGGGCGAGCTGCTGTTCCGCGCCGACGCCCCCCGGCGCCTGGTCGAGATGTTCACCGCGCAGAACTGAGCCGGCTCAGCGCGGCGGCTTTCATACCGTCCCCCGGCCGACCAACCGCACCCGCGAGAGAGCAACCGAACGTATGGCCGACCAACCGCACGCACGCTAGAGCGAGGCTCCGGGCGGCGGTTCCGCACCGCCCCTCGGGCAACCAGCCACCCGCACGACCCCACCCCGCCCAACGCCGGCGTTCCCCACCGCCTCACCGGGCAAGCGGAGTCCGGCTCAGCGCGGCGGCTTTCATAGCCCCACCGGGCCGACCAACCGCACGCACGGTAGAGCGAGGCTCCGGGCGGCGTTCCGCACCGCCCCTCTGGCAACCAGTCACCCGACCCAGCGCTGGCGCCCCCGTCGCCTCACCGGGCAAGCGAAGCCCGGCTCAACGCGGCGGCTCCGTGCCCGTCACCCGGGCGACCAGGTCCACCCAGCCGGCCTCGAGCCGCTCCAGCGGCATGCCGCACTGCCGGGTGCGGTGGTGGATCAGCGCGGGGTCGAGGTAGCTCATCAGCGTCTGGGCGAGCAGCTCGCAGTCGGCGTCGGGCACGACCTGCCGCAGCAGGACGGTGACATGCATGGCCATCGCCCGCGCCGAGGGGTGGCCGAAGCGCCGGGTCGGCTCCGACTGGGCCGCCAACTGCAGGTCCAGCTGCTCGGCCGAGCGGTACAGCACCGCCACGCCGAACGCCCGCAGCCGCTCCAGGGGCGGCGCCCCGGGGCCCAGCGGCGGCGGACCGCCCAGGAAGTCGGCCTGCAGGGTGCGCGAGGAGTGGTCGAGCAGGGCCATCAGCAGCCCGGTCCGGTCGCCGAAGCGGCGGAAGACGGTCCCCTTGCCGACATCGGCCGCGGCGGCGACCGCCTCCATCGTCACCCCGGCCACACCGTGCTCGGCGATCAGCCGCGCCGCGGCCTCCAGCAGCCTGGCCCGGTTGCGCGCGGCGTCGGCGCGCAGGCAGGGGTGCTCCTCGGCGGTGCCGAGCTGCAGCAACTCGGGCTCACCGACGGGCTCTTGCGGCGTCGGGAACGGCGGCAGGGAGGCGGACATGAAGACAGCGTAAAGCATCGGGAAGAAAACTGGACCGCGGTCCGGTTATGGTGCTAGAAAATAAAACGGACCTCGGTCCGGATCGTAACGGCAATGTTTCAGCACTTTGGAGTCCCCCATGTCTGTCCGCATCCTCGCGCTCGTCGGCAGCCTTCGCGCCGGTTCGACCAACCGCCAGCTCGCCGAGGCGGCCGTCAAGTTCGCGCCCGAGGGCGCGGACGTCGAGATCTTCGAGGGCCTGTCCGAGATCCCGTTCTACAACGAGGACATCGACGTCGAGGGCGACGTCCCGGCCGCCGCCGCCCGTCTGCGTGCCGCAGCCCAGGCCGCCGACGCGTTCCTGCTCTTCTCCCCCGAGTACAACGGCACCATCCCGGCCGTCCTGAAGAACGCCATCGACTGGCTGTCCCGCCCCTACGGCGCGAGCGCCTTCGGTGGCAAGCCGGTCGCCGTCGTCGGCACCGCGTTCGGCCAGTACGGCGGCGTGTGGGCGCAGGACGAGGCCCGCAAGGCCGTCGGCATCGCCGGCGGCAAGGTCATCGAGGACCTCAAGCTGTCCATCCCCGGCTCGCTGACCCGCTTCGCCGAGACCCACCCGGCCGACGACGCCGAGGTCGCCGCCCAGCTGACCGAGGTCGTCGCCCGTCTGCACGGCCACGCGGGCGAGGCCGTCGCCGCCTGACCCAGGCCCCGCACGGAAGGGCCGTGGCCGAGAGGCCGCGGCCCTTCCATGCGTCAGGCCACCGCCGTCGCCGCCAGATCGCGCAGCTCCCCGAGGGCGGCCGCCACCGCGGGCCGCTCCCGGCCGCCCCGGCGGGTGCAGGTCAGCAGTTTGCGGTGCGGGTTGCCCGCGCAGCGCACGCGCGTGATCGGCAGCCGCGGGGTGAGCTGCGCCATGCGCGGGATCAATGCCACGCCGAGCCCGCCCGCGACCAGGTGGGCCGTGACGTTCCAGTCCTGGGCCAGGTGAACCACGTCGGGGTTGAACCCGGCCTCGCCGCACGCGGACATCACATGCGTACGGCAGGGACTCTCCGGCATGGGCGCGATCCAGGCCTCCCGCGCCGCGTCCGCGAGATCGACCCGCGCCCGCCCGGCCAACTCGTGCCCGTCCGGTACGACGAGGTCGAACGGGTCGTCCAGCAGCGCCCGCTGGTCGAAGCGGGCGTCGCCCAGCGGCGGGTTGTGCGGGGTGGCCTCGACGATCGCCAGGTCCGCCTCCCCCTCGAAGAGCAGGTCGAAGCTCTCCGGCACGCCCGCCTCCCGGATGCGGACGGAGAGCCGGGGATGCCGTTTCTGGAGCCGGGCCGCCATCGGGGCGAGCAGCACCGAGGCGGCCACCGACAACCCGCTCACACGCAGCGGCCCGGCCGGGTCACCGTGGTCGGCCCGCAGATCGAACTCGGCCTGCTCCCAGCGGGCCTGGATCGCGTCGGCGTGCGCGAGCAGACTCTCGGCGGCCGGGGTCAGTCGTACCCCGCGCCCCTGCGGCTGGAGCAGGTCGACGCCCAGGTCGCGGGCGAGCTGACGGATCTGCTGGGAGGCCGCGGACGGGGTGAAGTGGAGGGCCTGGGCGGCGGCGGTGACCGTGCCGTAGTGCGCGACCGCCCGCAGGACATGGAGCCGGCGCAGGTCAATCATGAAGCCCACGCTTCAAGGTGACGTCCGGAAAGTCAACCTGGACGTGAACGGATTCCTCGCCGCACCCTTGGCTGTGTCGCGACGGTCCGCCTGTCACCACGTACGAGGAGCACACAGCCATGACCAGCACCACCGGTACCGCCTGCCCGCACTGCGGCTGGCCCGACGGCGCCGAGCCCTTCCAGGTGGTCTCCCGGCACGTCACGGCGGCCGGGACCACTCTGTGGACGCGTTGCGCGTGCGGTTCGCTGCAGGTCCGGACGGTCGACGGCTGCGGGACGCGTATCGTCTCCCGCAGCCGGCCCGCGTGAGGTCAGTCCAGTTCGGCTAGGCGCGGCACGAGCGGTGCGACGAACCGCTCCATCCATGCCGCCGTCTCGCCCCGGCGCGGGGCGAGGATCACCGTGTCGATGCCGAGTCCGGTGTAGCCGCCGATGTCCCGCAGGAACGCGTCGAGGTCGCCGTCGGTCGCGGGCTCGCCGCCGTACGTGACGGTCTTGCGGACGGCGTCGTAGTCGCGGCCCTCGCTGTCGCAGTGGGCGCGCAGCACCTCCAGCTTGTGCCGGACCTCCTCCGGTGAGGTCGTGAAGAGGTTGCAGGCGTCGCCGTACCGGGCGACCAGACGCAGGGTCTTCTTCTCCCCTCCCCCGCCGATCATGATCTCGGGGTGGGGGCTGCCGACCGGCGCCGGGACGCACAGGGTCTCGGCCAGGCGGTGGTACCGGCCCTCGAAGGGGCCGTTGTTCTCGGGGTCCCACATCTGCAGACAGATCCGCAGCGCCTCCTCCAGCCGCTCGAAGCGTTCGGCCAGCGGCGGGAAGGGCACGCCGAGCCCGGCGTGCTCCCGGTCGTACCAGGCGGCCCCGATACCGAGGGTGGCGCGTCCGCCGGACAGCACGTCGAGGGTCGTGGCGATCTTGGCCAGCAGACCGGGGTGGCGGTAGGTCACTCCGGTGACCAGCGCGCCGAGCCGGAGGGTGGAGGTGCGGGCGGCGAGATAGCCGAGGGTCGTGTAGGCCTCCAGCATCGGGTTCTCGGCGCCGCCGTTGAACTCCATCTGGAAGTAGTGGTCCATCACCGACAGCCAGCTGACCCCGGCCGCCTCGGCCGCGGCGCCCGCGGCGGCGAGTTCGGCGCCGAGCGCGGGCGCACCGGCGCCGTGGTCGAACCGGTTGATGTGCACGCCCACCCGCATGTCGTTCTCCGTTCGCCCGCGTCTTCGACGTCATCGGTGACGCTAGATCTTCGAGCGCTCTCGAAGTCAAGTACCGGGGCCGCGCGCGTCCGATCGTCTCTGCGAGGATGATCGAATGCGGACCCTTTACGAACGACTGCGCGACCTGCTGCCCGAGTCGGGCGTACGGGCGGGGGCGACGGACGAGACCGGGCGCGATCTGCAGTCGCTGGCCTCCGAGTTCCTGTGCCATCAGCACGTCGGCGAGATGCTGGACCTGTACGACGTCAACTGCGTGTTCGACGTCGGCGCCAACACCGGTCAGTACGGCAGGGAACTGCGCGAGCTCGGCTACACCGGCCGGATCGTCTCCTTCGAGCCCGCCTCCGCCGCCTTCGAGCGGCTGGCCGAGGCGGCGGCCGGTGACCCCGAGTGGCGGGTGCACCGGCTCGCCCTGGGCCGCGAGGAGAGCGTCACGGCCGTCCACACCGGGTGGGACACCATGAACTCGCTGCTGCCGCCCAGCGATTACGGCCGCGCCCGCTACGAGCGCTTCACCGAGACCCGCACCGAGGAGGTCCGCGTCCGCCGCCTGGCCGACGTGCTGGACGAGGCCCTCGACGGCATCGACGATCCGCGCCCGTTCCTGAAGATGGACACCCAGGGCTACGACCTGGAGGTCTTCACGGGCGCCGGGGACCGGATCGCGGAGTTCGTGGGCCTGCTGTCCGAGGTCGCCCTGCTGCGGCTGTACGAGGGCAGCCCGCGGATGGACGAGTCCGTGGCCGCGTACGAGGCCGCCGGCTTCGAGACGACCGGCCTGTACTCGGTCTCCCGGGACCCCGCCACGGGCCGGGTGGTCGAGTTCGACTGTGTGATGATGCGGGCGAAGAGGGCCCGTTAGGCGACGGACTCCTGTGCCTGTCGTCCCTCGGAGGCGCGCAGGCAGGTGCAGGTCGTGACCGCCAGGAGGCGCTTGAGCAGTCCGTCGATCAGGAAGTGGAGCCGGCGCAGTCCCATCAGGGCGAAGGCGTTCCCGGTGAAGACGTCCTCCTCGTGCTCCTCCTTGCGGGCGTCCTGCACGAGCTTCCAGGCGGTCCAGATCAGGAAGGCCCCGAAGAGGCAGAAGGACCCGCCGCCTGGCGGGCAGGTTCCGCCGGACGGCGGCGGTCCGGACGGCGACCGGTGGCCCGATCATGTCGGACACGAGCCGCCGCGCCCCGCGTGAGGAGAAAGCCATGACCCTGGTGCCGCCCCCGTTCGACCCCGAGCTCGCCGGAGCACTGGAGCTGATCAAGGACATGATCTCGCCCGGGCTCACGCTGGACGAGATCGACACCGTCCGCCAGGGACCGGGCATCGAGATGCTCGCCCAGCTCGACCTCACGGCGGACGGCTTCTTCGAGGTCGAGGACCGCACCGTGCCCGGGCCGGAGAACGCGCCGGACATCTCGCTGCTCATCTGCCGCCCGGCCGCCGAGCCGACGGCCGGGCCGCGCCCGCTCGTCTACCACGTGCACGGCGGCGGCATGATCATCGGCAACAACCGGGTCGGCGTGGACGTGCCGCTCGCCTGGGCGAAGGAGCTGGACGCGGTCGTCGTGTCGGTCGAGTACCGGCTGGCGCCGGAGCATCCGCACCCGGCACCGATCGAGGACGTGTACGCCGGACTGGTCTGGACGGCCGAGCACGCGGCCGAACTCGGCGCCGATCCCGAACGGATCGTGATCGCCGGAGCCAGCGCAGGCGGCGGGCTCAGCGCGGCGCTCGCCCTGCTCACCCGCGACCGCAAGGGCCCCCGGCCGATCGGGCAGGTGCTGATGTGCCCGATGCTCGACGACCGCAATGACACTCCCTCCAGCCACCAGATGGCGGGCCTCGGCGTCTGGGACCGCACGGCCAACGAGACCGGCTGGACGGCCCTGCTCGGCGCCGCGCGCGGCGGCCCGGACGTCTCCCCGTACGCCGCGCCCGCCCGCGCCGAGGACCTCACCGACCTGCCGCCGGCCTTCCTGGACGTCGGCTCCGCGGAGACCTTCCGTGATGAGGTCGTCGCCTACGCCTCCCGCATCTGGCAGGCGGGCGGCGTCGCCGAACTGCACGTCTGGCCGGGCGGCTTCCACGGTTTCGACGGCTTCGCCCCCCAGGCGTCCCTGTCCCAGGCGTCCCGAGCGGCCCATGTGAACTGGCTGCGCAGGCTCATCGGCTGACGGAGCCGGGACGGCGCGGCGGGGCGGCGGGGCGGCGCTGGTTCCGGGGCGGCGGCCGGCACCGGCGAGATGGCTGCGCCCCGGGGCAGCGGCTGACCCTGGCACGGTGGCTGCCACCCCGGGGCGACGGCATGCACTGACGAGGTGGCTGCCACCCCGGGACGACGGCGGGCACACGCACGGTGGCCGCGACCCCAGGACAACCGCCGACACACGCACGGCAGATCCCCCGCGCACGGCTCCGTCCTCGATTGCCGTGCCGGGCGCGCGACGGGCCGACGGCGGGTGACCTGCCGCCCGCACCGAGCATGAGCGCCGTCCCGAGGGTCCCACCCGGCGCTCCGATGGCGCACCATGTGCGTATGAAAGAGCTGGCGGGACGGCTGACCGCGGTGGACCCGGATGCCGGGGCCGCGGTGCAGGTCATCTCCTACTTCGACCGGCTGGCCGAGAGCAGGGCCGGGTTGGAGGCCCTGGTGCGTGGGGCGGCGGTGCTGGCCGGGTGCCCGGCGCGGCTGGTCGACGCGGCACGGCACGTGCGGGTGCGGGTCGAGCCGGACGGTACGCGCAAGGACTCGGAGACCAAGCCGGACCCCGACTGGCCATGTGCGGCACTGGAGCCCGGCGGTGTCCCCGCCCTGTGGCTGGAACGGGCCGGGACCGTGCCCAGCGTGGTGGACGCGGTGATCCTGGAACGGGCGGCGGGCGCGGTGCGACTCGTCCTGGACCGTACCCGGGGTCGCGCGCCCGCGTCCGCCGCCGATGATCCCGCGCTGATCGAGACGCTGCTGGACGGCACGGTCGTGGAGCCGACGCGGCTGCACGCGGCTCGCCGCCTGGGCGTCGACCCCGCCGATCCCGCCGTACGACTGCGGGCTGTCGCTCCGGGTGACGGGCCGCCCCGCGTCCTGGTCACCCCCGGGGGCGGGCGTCCCGCGGAGTCGGAGCTGCCCGGCGGTCGCCTCGGGGTCGGACCGGCCGTTCCCGTGCTCGAGCTGCCGGCCTCCTCGGCCGCCGCCCGCACGGCGCTGCGGTTCACGGCCGACGGCACCCCGCTCGATCCCGGTCCCCGCGTGGTGTACGCCGATGAGCTGGGCGGTATCGCGCTGCTCGCGGATCTGGTCGTACCCGGTGCCGAACCGCCGCCCGATGTGCGTGCCGTCGAAGCGGCGGCGGCCGCGGTGCCCGGTCTGCTGACCACCCTGCACGCCGTGGCCGCCACGGCGAGCCAGCGGGCGGCGGCCGCCGAGATCAACGTGCACCATTCGACGCTCCAGGACCGCCTCACCCAGGCCGAACACCTGCTGGGCTGGCCCCTGCGCACCCCGCAGGGCCGTCTCAGACTGCAACTGGCCCTGACCATGCGCCACTTGGCGAGGCCTTAGGCGTCACCCGGCGCGTCGGGGCGCCCCAGCGCGAAGGCCGCCCGCTGCCGCCACCCCCTGCCGTCGAAGACCACGAGGTCGACCGAGGCCACGCGAGCCGCGACGGGAAGGTGGACGGCCAACTCGGCCTCCACTTCGGCCAGAACACTCTCGTCGTGCGTCTGGGCGACGGTCAGGTGCGGGACCGGCTCGTACTTTCCGCCGTACGGAGGCGCTTCCGGCCAGCGCTCGGCGATCTCCTCGGTGAGGCGGCGGAAGGGGGCGTCGGGCTCGGGAGCGAGGTAGAGCAGCCCGGGAAAGCGGCCGGACCGCCCGAACCGCACGTGGAAGGGCCGGTGCCGGCCGATCACCTCCTCGAGGGCGGCGCGGACCGCGTCGTCGACGGTGTCCGCGTGCAGGAAGGGGAAGAGCACGGTGACATGGGCCGGGACTCCCGTCCGGGAGGTCGGGTCGAGGCGTTCGCGCCAGGTCCCGACCGCCGGTTCGGCCTCGGGGACCCGTACGACGAGGGCCGTCTGTCCTGCCTGGAATCCCTGGGGAGTGTCCGCCACGGCACGATGTGTAGCAGGCAGGAGCCGCTTGCACGCGCGCCCTACATGCTCCCGCCGGTAATTTCACCGGTGACTTATCCTTGGGGCCATGACCGCCACCGACCCCGCGCTCACGGCTCTCGCCCAGGGCTGGTGCGCCCTCTCGCTGCTGCACGGCAGGATCGAGGCGCACATCGAGCGCGCGCTTCAGGCCGGGCACGATCTGAGCGTGCGGGAGTACTCGCTGCTGGACGTGCTGAGCCGGCAGCACGACGGCGAGGGCGGCCATCTGCAGATGAAGCAGGTCGCCGACGCGGTCGTGCTGAGCCAGAGCGCCACGACCCGGCTGGTCACCCGTCTGGAGGACCGCGGGCTACTGACGCGCTACCTGTGCCCCACCGACCGGCGCGGCATCTATACCAATGTCACCGAGGCCGGCCTGAAGCTGCTGGAGGAGGCCCGCCCCACCAACGAGGCGGCCCTGCGCGAGGCCCTCGACGAGGCCGCCCGGAATCCGGAGCTCGCCCCGCTGGTGAAGGCGGTCGAGACCCTGCGCGTGCCCGTCTGACAGCCCCGAGCCCCCCAGCCCCCGTGAGCACGCTCGTCGCGGGGGCTTTCCCCTGGACAGATACATGCACACGCGTGTTATCGGCACCCGACATTCTCTGCGCTTGCGTTTATCCCGCGCATGCAACTATTGTCGACGCTCGTAAGCGCAACAAGCAATCTTCTGGAAGGTTCCTCCCATGCCTCTCGCCCTTCTGGCCCTGGCCATCGGGGCCTTCGGGATCGGCACCACCGAGTTCGTGATCATGGGCGTGCTGCCCCAGGTCGCGGGTGACTTCGGGGTCTCCATCCCCACCGCCGGATGGCTGGTCTCCGGTTACGCGCTGGGCGTGGTCCTGGGCGCGCCCGTGCTGACCGTCCTGGGCACCAGGGTCTCCCGCAAGAAGATGCTGATGTTCCTGATGGGCGTGTTCGTCGTGGGCAACGTCCTGTCGGCGCTCGCGCCCGTCTTCGCGGTGATGCTGCTCGGCCGGGTGATCGCCTCGCTCGCGCACGGCGCGTTCTTCGGCATCGGATCGGTGGTGGCGGCCGGGCTGGTCGCACCGGAGAAGAAGGCCTCGGCGATCTCGCTGATGTTCACGGGTCTGACGGTCGCCAACATCGTGGGCGTCCCGCTGGGGACGTACGTCGGACAGGCCGCCGGCTGGCGGGTCACCTTCGCCGGCGTCGCCGCGCTCGGCGTCGTGGGCCTTCTCGGTGTGGCCAGGCTGGTGCCGGAGACGGGCCGGCCCGAGACCCACACCCTGCGCACCGAGTTCGTCGCCTTCCGCAACGTCCAGGTCTGGCTGGCGATGGCGATGACGGTGCTCGGCTTCGGGAGCGTGTTCGCCGCGATCACCTACATCACGCCGATGATGACCGAGGTCGCCGGCTACTCGTCCGGCGCCGTCACCTGGCTGCTGGTGCTGTTCGGCGGGGGGATGTTCCTGGGCAACCTGGTGGGCGGCCGGTTCGCCGACCGGGCGCTGATGCCGATGCTGTTCACCGCGCTGGGCGCACTGTCCCTGGCCTTGCTGCTGTTCACGGTCACGGCCCACGACAAGGTACCGGCCGCGCTGACGCTGGCGCTGATCGGCGCTCTCGGGTTCGCCACCGTGCCACCGCTGCAGAAGTGGGTGCTGGACCAGGCCGCGGCCGCACCGACCCTGGCGTCCGCCGCCAACATCGGTGCCTTCAACCTCGGCAACGCGCTGGCCGCCTGGCTGGGCGGCGTCGCCATCGCGGGCGGGCTCGGCTACACCTCCCCGAACTGGATCGGCGCGCTTCTCGCCGGCAGCGCGCTGCTGCTCTCCGTCCTGGCGGCGTTCCTGGACCGCCGCCGACGGCCTGCCGGGCGGGTCGTCGCCTCGTCCGCCGTACCCGAGAGCGTGTCGGCCGCGGCACGGCACTGACGTCTGGCGGCCTCATGTCACGGCCCGGCACTGACACCTGGCGGCCCCGCGTCACGGGCCGGCTCGCGAAGGAACGCCGTGGAGGCCTCAACCGGGCGTCGGCTGGTGCCTGTTCATCAGGGCGAGCGCGGCGGTCGCGGCCGACGTGACCACGTCCGGCTCGGCACCGGCCGCCTCGGCGACGTCGGTGACCAGTCGGACGTCCTTGCGCAGCAGGGGTCCGGCGTGGGCGGCGAGACGGTCGAGGGTGCGGCCGGCGGCAGCGACGCGGTTCAGGGCGAAGCTGCCGGCGCTGCCGTGCGCGAGGACCTGGGCGAGGGCGGCCGGGGCGATCGCGAGGTCGCGGCCCAGGGCGAGGGTGTCGGCGGCCGTGGCCAGATTGGCCGTGAACAGCCCGTTGTTGAGGAGTTTCGCGAGCTGTCCGGTGCCGAGCGGCCCCATGTGGACGACCGGGTTGCCGTAGGTCGCGAACACCGGCCGGCACTAGGCCACCGTTCCGGGCTCGCCCCCCGCCATCACCACCAGCCTGCCCTCGGCCGCCGCGGGGCCGCCGCCGCTGACCGGGGCGTCGATGAGGGAGACGCCGTGGGTGCGGGCGCGGTCGGCGAGGCGGCGGCAGGTGTCGGGTGGACGGTGCTGTGCACGGCGATCACCCCGCCCTTGCGCAGCCCGGCGAGGACACCGCGTTCACCGGTGATGACCTCCTCGACGTCCGCGTCGTCGACGACACAGACGCAGACCAGGTCACTGGCCACGGCCAGGTCCGCAGGGGAGGCGGCCCGCCTGGCCGGGGTGCCGGCGAAGGGGACGAGGGTGGCGGGGTGGCGGGCCCACAGGGTCGTCTCGTAGCCCGCGTCGATGATCCGGCGGGCCATGGGAGCGCCCTGGCTGCCCAGGCCGATGAAACGGACACGCGTCAACTGGCCTCCTGCTCAAGGGGTTCGGGACTCGGCGCCGGTTCCGGCACGGGCCGCTGGGGGCGCCAGAACGTGGCGAGCAGACCGCCGGTCGCCACGACGGCCACGCCGAGCGCGATCCCGAAGCCCGCCCATCCGGACACGTCGATGCCGGCGGCCTCGTCGAGGGAGGCGCCGCCCGGGCCGAGCACGGCCAGCGCCAGGGAGACGACGGCGAGGGTCAGGACGTACTCGTAACCCTCCTTGAAGACGAAGAAGCCGTTGGGGCGGTGGGCGAGGAGGCCGGCGACCAACATCACCGAGATGACGGCCGCGCAGGCCAGCGGGGTGAGCAGGCCGGCCAGCAGGAGGACGCCGGCGCCGATCTCGGTGACCACGCTCATCCAGGCCTGGAGCACGCCGTGGCGCAGGCCCAGGCCGGTGAACCAGCGGGCGGTGCCGGCGATACGGCCGCCGCCGCGCCAGTGGTTGAGACCGTGCGCGATCATGACGACGCCCAGGACCAGGCGCAGCAGAGTCGCGACCACATCCGTCTGGTTCATTCCGCTCTCCCCTCTCGTGGGGGCGCGGCGATGTCGGCCTCTCGGGTCACCGCGCACTCCTCGACGAACGACAGCACGTTCAGGTGATAGGCCCGGGCCGAATGCCCGAGGCTCAGATTGTGCCCGCTGTCGGCTTGTTCGTTAATGCGCGTGCGAGGGGATGCCGTGAAAAGGGAGGCGATGTCGGCCGGCGCCTCGGGGCCGGGGCTCCACACTTCCTCGTGGTCGCCGAGGCGGTAGCGCACGGGGATCCGTACGCGCGCCGCCAACTCCGGGAACTCGTACCGCCATTCGCGTGCCGCGGACTCGTAGGGAGGCGGCGGCGATGCTCGCTCCGGCGAAGACCTCCGGTGGGTACAAGTGGCCCGCGCCCCAGAGCGCTTCACGCAGTCGGGTGCGGGCCCGGTTCAGGTCCTGCTCTCCGAGTCCAGGAAGGCGACGGAGCGCGGGTGGTGGTGGCGTCCGGTGCCGGCGATCTCTAGGCCGAGGATTTCGCGTCCACGCAACGACTCACACGATCGCAGACCCCACTGTCCGCGGCCATCCGCACGGCCAGTTCACTGCCCGCCGAGTGAGCCATCAAGAAGACGCCGGCTCCGGTCGGGCGGGAGGCGAGCAGTCGGGCCAGGGCCGCGTAGGCGAGGTCGACGCGCCGTGCGGGATCGGTGAGGAGGCCGTCAAGATCCTGCGCGAGGTCTTCGCGACCCGCACGCTGGCCGAGTGGAGCGAGCGGTTCGCGACGCTCGCCGGGCCCTGGGTCCCCGTACAGGACTCCCGGCAGGTCGCCGCCGACGCCCAGGTGCGGGCGAACGAGTACATCGTGCGGGCCGGGGAGCTCGAACTGGTCGCGAGCCCGGTGCAGTTCCACGTCACGGCGCCCGAGGTGGGACCGGCTCCGGAGTTCGCGGCGCAGACCGAGGAGGTGCTGATGGAGCTGGGCCTGGGCTGGGAGCGGATCCTGGCGCTGAAGGCGGCGGGGGCGGTGACGTAGCCCGTCAGCGGGCCCACTTGGGGGTCCAGCTGTGCGCGTCGCGCCGGGCGGTGCCGAGGTGGGCGCGGAGCGCGGCGAGCGCCGGGTGGGGGTTGTCGGCGCGCCAGACCAGTGAGTGCGGGTAGACCGGTGTGGGGTCGCGCAGGGGGATGCGGCGCAGATCGTGGTCGGCCGGCCAGACCATGCGGGTCTGGACGCCGACGAAGGTCGCCAGGTGCGGGGAGTCGGCGATGGTGTCGAGGAGGGGCTCGGTGCCGAAGTCGGGGCCGGTGACCTCGATGGTGAAGCCGAAGGCGGCGGCGAGGTCGTCGTAGAAGGCGGCCCACTCGGTGCCGGCGACGTTGCCGGGCATCCAGATCCGGTGCCCGGCGAGCTGAGCGGGGGTGATGGCGCGGGCGGCGGCGAGCGCGTGCCCGGGACCGGTGAGGAGCTGGAGCGGCTCGTCGTGGACGCGGGCCGCCTCGATGCCCTCGGGCAGCTGCCGGGCGGGGAGGGTGAGGGCGCGGAAGGACGCGTCGACGGTGCCCGCGCGCACCGCCGCGACCGCCGCCTCCGCGTCGAAGAGCGTCACGACGTCCAGGGCCGTCTCGGGGTGGGCGCGATGGAAGTCCCGTACCAGGTCGGCCGGGGCGAGCCGGCGGCCGATGACGTCGACGCGCAGGGCGCGGCGGCCGGGGCGGACGGAGGACGCCGCCTGTTCCTCGGCCCGCAGCAGCTCGCGGGCGTGCGGCAGGAAGACCTGCCCGTCGACGGTGAGCTGCGCCCCGCGGGCCGTGCGGGTGAACAGACGTGCCCCGAGGTCCTTCTCCAGCGCGGCGACCCGCTTGGAGACGGCCTGTTGGGTGACGGACAGGGCGAGGGCGGCTTCCCGGAACCGTCCGGCGTCCGCGACGGCCACGAAGGTGCGTACTGCGTCGAGATCCACGGCCCCCTTTCTACCGCGTCCGGTCGAGCGGTTTCCCACAACGCGTGGTTGTCGCGGGGCAAGCGTGTCGGTTGTTTGCCCCAGCGCCCGCCGAGCGGCTTTGATGTCGCCGGTCGGGATGGGCGCGGGACGGGGGACGGGCATGCGGGGCGGACGTTCGCTGGGGCGGCGGTTCGAGTGGCTGTGGGGGGCTTACGCCGTCAGCGCGCTCGGAACGTGGCTCGCCTTCGACGCGTTTTCGCTGATCGCGGTGATCGTGCTGCACGCCGGGGCGATGGAGGTGGCGGTGCTGTCGGCCGCCGGGCTCGCGGTCGGGGCTGCGGTGGCGACACCGCTGGGGCCGTGGATGGAGTTCCGGCGCAAGCGGCCCGTGATGATGGCCATGGACCTGGTCCGCTGTGCGGCGTTGCTGACCATTCCGGCCGCTTTCGCACTCGGCGCCCTCACCTTCGTACAACTCCTGGTTGTGTCGATCGTGGTCAGTGCCGCCGACATCGGCTTCACCGCGGCCAGTGGGGCCTTCCTCAAGTCGCTGCTGCCGCCGGAGGACCTGCTGGCCGCGAACGCGCGGTTCGAGGCGACACAGTGGACCGCGACGATCCTGGGGCCGCCGCTGGGCGGGGCCGCCATGGGCGTGTTCGGGCCGGTGACGACCACCCTGGTCAACGCGGTCAGCTTCCTGCTGTCGGCCGTCGGGATCCGGGCGATCGGCGGTACGGAGACGCATCCGGCACGGACGGACACCGCGCGGGCGGGCGGTCTCCTCGAAGGCTGGCGGTACATCCTCGCGCATCCGGTGCTGCGGCCGCTGTTCTGCAACACGGTGCTCTACAACGCCATGATCATGGTGTCGCTTCCGCTGCTGGCCGTGCTGATGGTCGGCGATCTGGGGTTCACGGCCTGGCAGTACGGCCTGGCCTTCTCCGTGCCCAGCGTGGGCGGCCTCATCGGCTCGCGGCTGGCCCGCAGGCTCGTGCCGCGCTTCGGGGAGAGGCGGGTGCTGCTCGCGTCCGGACGGCTGCGGGCGTGCTGGCCGATCGGCCTGGCCTTCGTCCGGCCCGGCACGGTGGGACTGGTACTCGTCATGGTCGTGGAACTCGGGGTGATCACGTCGTGCGCCGTCTTCAATCCGGTGTACTCCACGCTCCGGCTGCGGCAGACCGACTCCGCCCTGGCCGCGCGCACGCTGTCCGCGTGGTCGGTCACCACCAAGGCCACGACCGCCGGGATGACGGCCCTGTGGGGTGTGCTGGCCGGCTTCACCGGCCCTCGCACGGCGATCGCGATCGCGGGCGTCCTCGCCCTGGCCACACCGCTGCTCCTCCCCCGTCGCATCGAGCCCGCCCCGGAGATGGCGCCGCTGCGCGCGGACGGAGTACTCTGATCCGAAAACGTCATTCTCCGGCGAGGAGAAGAGGACTGACGGGACTCGAGAGAAGGGCCGCCTGCGAATGCCCGTCACCGTCACCGAACTCACCCCCGCCACCGGCGTCGAGATCATCGGCCTCACCGGGAACCGGCTGGTCGACCGGGGCGTCGCCGAGAACTGCCTGGCCGCTCTGGAACGGCGCGGCGTGGTGATCTACCGTGAGGCCGAACTCGACGGCACGACGGAACAAGTACCCAACAAGGCAACCGTTCTGACGGCACGACAGATATCGGACGACGGCGGCGGGGACACCGAGTTCGCCAACACCTTCGCCGCGTACGAGTCGCTGAAGAACAGCATTCACGTCAGCCCGTTCCACGAGGAGGACCTGGGCGGACTCGCCGACCTCATGGGCGTGGACCGCATCCTGTTCGGGTCCGACTACCCGCACCCCGAGGGCCTGGCCCAGCCGACCTCCTACGTCGACTCCATCCAGGGCCTCAGCGAGAGCGACCAGGCGAAGATCATGGACGGCAACCTGTCGCGGCTGATACCGGCATGAACTGGCCTACCATCCCCCGGATGGTGCTGAGCGCGGCCGACCGCTTCGGTGACGCCGAGGCGATCGTCGACGGCCCGCTGCGGCTCTTCTTCACCCAACTCACCGAGCGGGTACGGGTGGCGGCGGGCGCGTTCACGTCATGGGGGGTGCCCCTATCTCTTTCGTCAAGGGGCGGGGCGGTTGATTGGTGATGTTTCAGGCGGCTTGGGGGACGGCTTGAGGTTCGAAGAACGTGC
>NZ_JBEXXQ010000057.1:0-74177 GCF_040630525.1 Streptomyces sp. NPDC005799 | reverse complement strand
AGGGCGCGCAGGCGGTCACCTCCTACCAGGACGGCCCGCTGACCGGCGTCCCCGCGGTCACCCGCAACGCCCACGGCTCGGGCACCGCCTGGTACCTGGCCACCCACCCCGACCCCGCCACCCTCGCCGCCCTCCTCGACCGCATCCGCACCGAGGCCGGCGTGGAGACGGTGCGCGAGGCCCCGCAGGGCGTGGAGGTCGCCCGCCGCCGCGGCCCGCACGCCGACTACCTGTTCCTGATCAACCACACCGACCACGACGCCCAGATCCCCGTCTCCCCCGAGGCGACGGAACTCCTCTCCGGCAAGCCCACGACCGGATCGGTCACCGTGCCGGCGGGTGAGGTGGCGGTGGTACGGGAGCTGTTGCGGCCTGAGTGAGCGGTACGGGGGCGCTGACGCCCGCCTGGGTGGCGGGCCGGGCCGCCCGGTGCTGTGCTGTTGCCATGCCTGAGCTGCCGGACGTCGAGGGTTTCCGGCAGGTGTTCATGTCCTGCGCGCAGGGCAGGGTCATCGGCCGGATCGACGTGCGGGACGCGGGCGTACTGCACGGGACGAGCGTGCGCGGGTTCCGCGAGGCGCTGGAGGGGCGGCGGTTCACGGCGTCCGAGCGGCGCGGGAAGTGGCTGCTCGCGCACACCGGCGGCCCCACGCTGATGCTGCACTTCGGGATGACCGGGAGCCTGGTGTGCGCCCGTCCCGAGGACGAGGCCGAGGCCCACGACCGGGTCCTGTTCCGCGTGGGCGCCCGGCGCCAACTCCGCTTCCGCGACCAGCGCAAGCTGCAGGGGCTGTGGCTGGCGTGGGGCGGCGACGAGGTCGAGCGGATGCTCGCCCGCCAGGGGCCCGACGCGCTGACGGTGGGACGGTCGGAGTTCGAGACCGTGCTCTCGGAGCGCCGGGCCGCCGTCAAGACGGTCCTCATCGACCAGTCCGCCGTGGCCGGACTCGGCAACCTGCTCGCCGACGAGATCCTGTGGCGGGCGGGCCTGCGCCCCGGCATCCGGGCGAGCGAACTCACCGAGCCCGACCGCCGCCGCCTCTACGAGCAGATGCGGCGCACCCTGCGCTCATCGGTCACCGCCGGCCGCGTCCCCCCACGCCCTTCCTGGCTCACCGGCCACCGCGACGACCGCACCCCGACCTGCCCACGCTGCGGCACCCCGCTACGACGGTCCCGTACGGCGGGAAGGGGAACGGTGTGGTGCCCGCGCTGCCAGCCGTGACCGGCCGACGTCCGAGCCGACCCTTCAGGAGACCTTGATGTGGGTGTCCATGCCGAGCTGCTTGTGGCCGGGGACGGGGCAGTACAGCTCGTAGGTGCCCTTCTTGAGGGTGACCGTGAGCGCTGCCATGCCGCCGCCCTGGAGGTTCTTGGTCTTCACGTCCGACACCCCGGGCCCGTCGATCTCCAGGGCGTGGGTGACCTTGCCGGTGTTGTCGGCGGTGAAGGTGTAGGTGCCGGGCGTGAAGGAGTTCCTGGACAGCTTCAGTGAGTACTCGGTCTCGGTGACCGTCACCTGTGTCCCGGACCCGGCCTTGGCCGCGCCCGCCGCGCTGCTGGAGCTGCCACTGCCACTGCTGCCGCTTCCGCTGGAACAGGCGGCCAGGAAGAGCGCGGCGGAGAACGCCAGCGCCGTCGCACGGAGTGCGACTCGGGTCGAGATCACCACGTGGATCATCCCCTTCGGGCTTTTATGGGGTGGTACGAGGCCGAAGGTCGCTTTGTTCATGATCAGGTACTTTGTTGCTGATTAGCTGCTCTGTTCATGATCCGACGGTTTGCCGGACCCCGCGCTCCCGGAGACACCGCCCCGGCGGCTTCGATCGAGCCGTGAACTCCCACTGGCACGTCGTTCTGCCGCCCCTCCGCGCCTGACCGGACGCGGGCACTGACGGCGGTGTGATCCCCCGGCCCCAACGCCTACAGGGCGGTCAGGGGCCTTTGTCGTGCGCCCGTTTCGAACCATCCTCATCTCGTCCGTTCTGTGGGGCACGACCGGAACGGCGAGCTCCCTGCACCGGCCGGCGCCCCGGCTGCGGCCATCGGCTGCGCCGGTCTCGCCCTCGGCGGCACCCTGCTGTTCCCGATCTCGCGCGGCGCCCGCTCACTGCACGCGGCCTGCACCGGCGCCGAGCGACGGCTGCGCCTGCTCGCCGCCCTGGCGGTGGCGAGCTATCCGGTCACCTTCTGCCCGGCAGTGGCCCGTACGGGCGTGGCCGCGGCCACCGTCATCGCTCTGGGCGGCGCGCCGGTCCCCGCGGGCCTGCTGTCCTGGGCCACGCTCGGGACCCGCCCCACACCCCGCTGAGACGGACAACGTCTAAGGGCCCCACCGCGAACGGTGGGGCCCTTAGACATCGTGCCCGGTGAGGCACTGGCGGAGGATACGAGATTCGAACTCGTGAGGGGTTGCCCCCAACACGCTTTCCAAGCGTGCGCCCTAGGCCTCTAGGCGAATCCTCCGCCGGAAACATTACATGACCGAGAGGAGTGCTCGCGAACTCGTTCCCACCCGCTGACGTCGGGTACTCTGTGCGCAGCCCCTCACGCGGCGCTATCTGACTGAACTCCCCCAGGGCCGGAAGGCAGCAAGGGTAGGTTGGCTCTGGCGGGTGCGTGGGGGGCGCTTGCGTTCCGGGGTCCCGGCGGCGGGGCTGGTTGTCAGTGGGCGCCTATAACCTCGTATGCGTGTCGTCTCTCGCGCTGTACCGCCGCTATCGCCCGGAGTCGTTCGCCGAGGTCATCGGGCAGGAGCATGTCACCGACCCGTTGCAGCAGGCGCTGCGGAACAACCGGGTCAATCACGCGTACCTGTTCAGCGGCCCGCGCGGATGCGGAAAGACGACCAGCGCCCGGATCCTGGCCCGCTGCCTGAACTGCGAGCAGGGACCCACCCCGACGCCCTGCGGAGAGTGCCAGTCCTGCCAGGACCTGGCACGCAACGGCCCGGGTTCCATCGACGTCATCGAGATCGACGCGGCCTCTCACGGTGGTGTGGACGACGCCCGTGAGCTGCGCGAGAAGGCCTTCTTCGGACCCGCCGCCAGCCGCTACAAGATCTACATCATCGACGAGGCCCACATGGTCACGTCGGCCGGCTTCAACGCACTGCTGAAGGTCGTCGAGGAGCCTCCGGAGCACCTCAAGTTCATCTTCGCCACCACCGAGCCCGAGAAGGTCATCGGGACCATCCGGTCGCGGACCCACCACTACCCCTTCCGGCTCGTGCCGCCGGGGACCCTGCGGGAATACCTCGGCCAGGTCTGCCAGAAGGAGAACATCCCGGTCGAGGACGGCGTCCTGCCCCTCGTCGTGCGCGCCGGCGCGGGTTCCGTGCGTGACTCGATGTCCGTCATGGACCAGCTGCTCGCCGGTGCGCGGGAGGAAGGTGTGACGTATGCCATGGCCACCTCCCTGCTCGGCTACACCGACGGCTCCCTTCTCGACTCCGTCGTCGAGGCCTTCGCGACCGGCGACGGCGCCGCCGCGTTCGAGGTCGTCGACCGGATCATCGAGGGCGGCAACGACCCGCGCCGCTTCGTCGCCGACCTGCTGGAGCGGCTGCGCGACCTGGTGATCCTCGCCGCCGTGCCGGACGCCGCCGAGAAGGGGCTCATCGACGCCCCCGCCGACGTCATCGAGCGGATGCAGGCGCAGGCGAGCACCTTCGGCGCGGCCGAGCTCAGCCGCGCGGCCGACCTCGTCAACGAGGGCCTCACCGAGATGCGCGGCGCCAACTCGCCCCGCCTCCAGCTCGAACTCATCTGCGCACGCGTGTTGCTCCCCGCCGCCTACGGTGACGAACGCTCGGTCATGGCCCGTCTCGACCGCCTGGAGCGAGGCGTCAACTTCTCGGCGGGCTCGGGTGCGGGCGCGCCCGCGATGGGCTACGTACCGGGGCCGGAGGCGCATGCGGCACCGATGGCGGCTGGTCCGGTGCCTCTCGGCGGCGGTCCCGCCGCGGCGAGGGCGGCGGTACGGGGCTCCGGGGCGGGGGCGCCGGGGGCTGGTGGCGTGCCCGCGGGTTCCATGCCGGGCGGCTTCGGGGCGGGTGGCCCCGGGGCGAGTGGCTCGGTGCCGGGTGGGGCCGGGCCTGGCGGGTTCGGTCCCGGTGGTTCCGCGCCGGGCGGAGGCGCGCCTGGTGCTGGGATGCCGGGTGGCTCCGGGCCGGGCGGTGGCGTGCCGGGCGGTGGTGTGCCGAGTGGCAGCGGTTCCGGTGCCGGTGTGCCTGGGGGCCAGATTCCGGGGGGTGGAGCAGGCGGCCCGGCGGCAGGGGGTACGTCCGGGTCGGCGCCCTCTGGCGATCCGGGCGGCGAGTCCACCGGTCCGGGCGCGCCCGGCGGCTCGGGTCCCGGCGCGACTCCTCCCGGAAGCCGGCCCGAGCACACCCAGCCTCCGCACCAGCCCTCCTCGCCCGCGACGCCCGTCCCGGCCCCCGCTCAGGCTCCCGCACCCGGCGCCTGGCCCACCGCGGCCACCGCGGGCAGCGGCCGGCGTCCCGGCGGCTGGCCGACGGCGAACGCGGCGGGCGCCGGTTCAGGGGCAGGGGCAGGTGCCGGTCAGGCCCCGGCCACGCCCAACGCCGCGTCGACTCCGGCCCCGTCGACCCCCGTACCGGCCCCGCAGTCACCGGCATCGGCGTCCCCCGCGCCCGCCTACGCGCCTCCCAGCGGCGGTCTCGACCCCCGCATGCTCTGGCCGAACATCCTGGAGGCCGTCAAGAACCGCCGCCGCTTCACCTGGATCCTGCTCAGCCAGAACGCCCAGGTCGCCGGCTTCGACGGCACGACCTTGCAGTTGGGCTTCGTCAACGCCGGTGCCCGGGACAACTTCGCGAGCAGCGGCAGCGAGGACGTGCTGCGCCAGGCGCTGGCCGAGCAGTTCAACGTGCAGTGGAAGATCGAGGCGATCGTCGACCCGTCCGGCGGCTCGGCCCCGGCACCGACCGGCGGCCCCTCCGGCTTCAACGGCGGAGGCGGCGCGCAGGGCGGTTACGGCGGCGGTGGCGGAGGAGGCGGCTACGGCACGACGGGCGCCCCCAGCGCTTCCTACACCGGTGCCTCCTACGGCGGTGCCACGACGGCTCAGCGCCCGGCACCGCCGCAGTCGGCGGCCACCACCTCCACCGCGTCCACGTCCGTTCCGGCTCCCCCTGCGGCGGCCACACCGGCGGCCCAGCCGCCCGCACCCGAGCCCCCCACGCCCGTCGCCCCGGAAGACGACATCCCCGAGGACGACGACCCCGACCTCAACGAATCGGCCCTCTCCGGCCACGAACTGATCGTCCGGGAACTGGGAGCGACGGTGGTGGAGGAGTTCACGAACGAGTGACGGCACCGAGCCCACCCGCGGCATCGAACCCACCCGCTCACCGACGCCCTCTTCGACGCGGCTCGGCCTGCACCGGCCCGTCCGGGACCGGACATGTTCGGCCCCATGCGGCTTTCCCGGCCGACGCGGGGGCTGAGCGGGCAGTCCCCCGGGCGGGCAGCCGCGACGCCTGACGCGCGGCCCCAGAGGGTGCCCGAGCGCCCCCGGGCGCCGTTTGGAGGAACGTACAGGTCGGCCTCCCGCCCGCCCTCGGCAACCCGCACAAGGCCACGCCGGTTACCCTGAACCCCGTGAAGGTCCTCGTCATCGGTAGCGGCGCCCGCGAACACGCCCTGTGCCGTTCCCTGTCCCTCGACTCCGACGTCACCGCCCTGCACTGCGCCCCCGGCAACGCCGGCATCGCCGAGGTGGCCGAGCTGCACGCGGTCGACGCCCTCGACGGCAAGGCCGTGGCCGCGCTGGCCGAACAGCTCGGCGCCGAGCTCGTGGTCGTAGGCCCCGAGGCGCCGCTCGTGGCCGGTGTCGCCGACGCCGTGCGCGAAGCGGGGATCCCGGTCTTCGGCCCCTCCCAGGAGGCCGCGCAGATCGAGGGGTCGAAGGCCTTCGCGAAGGACGTGATGGCGGGCGCCGGTGTCCCCACCGCGCGGTCGTACGTCTGCACCACCCCCGACGAGGTCGACACCGCCCTCGACGCCTTCGGCGCCCCCTACGTCGTCAAGGACGACGGTCTCGCGGCGGGCAAGGGCGTCGTCGTCACCGCCGACCTGGACACCGCCCGGGCCCATGCGAACTCCTGCGAGCGCGTGGTCATCGAGGAGTTCCTGGACGGTCCCGAGGTCTCCCTCTTCGCGATCACCGACGGCCGGACGGTCCTCCCGCTCCAGCCGGCCCAGGACTTCAAGCGTGCCCTCGACGGCGACGAGGGCCCGAACACCGGCGGCATGGGCGCGTACTCCCCGCTTCCGTGGGCCGACCCCAAGCTCGTGGACGAGGTGCTGCAGACGGTCCTGCAGCCGACGGTGGACGAGATGCGCCGCCGCGGAACCCCGTTCTCCGGTCTTCTCTACGCCGGCCTCGCGATCACCTCGCGTGGTGTCCGGGTCATCGAGTTCAACGCCCGTTTCGGCGACCCCGAGACCCAGGTGGTCCTGGCCCGGCTGAAGACCCCGCTGGCCGGCGTCCTCCTAGCGGCCGCGAACGGCACCCTCGCCGACCTGGAGCCCCTGCGCTGGAGCGAGGACGCCGCGGTCACCGTGGTCGTCGCCTCGCACAACTACCCCGGCACCCCGCGCACCGGCGACCCGATCACCGGCCTCGACGCGGTCGCCGCCGAGGACGCCCCGCACGCCTACGTCCTGCACGCCGGCACCAAGCGCGACGGCGACGCGATCGTCAGCGCGGGCGGACGCGTCCTGTCGGTCACGGCGACCGGCAAGGACCTCACCGCGGCCCGCGACCGCGCCTACCGGGCCGTGGCCCGCATCCGCCTCGACGGCTCACAGCACCGCACCGACATCGCGGCGAAGGCGGCGGGCGCCTGACCGGCCGTACGTCCGGATGAACCCTCCAGGCCCCGTGTCCGTCTTCGGATGCGGGGCCTGAATGCGTCCCCGCCCCGCGAAACGAACCCGAGAGCATCCGGCGGCCAACCCGAAGGCACCCGGCGGCGAATTCGAACTTGAGTCAATAACCGGGGCCTGATCCTCGCTGACCGTCATCCACCTCTGACCAAAGCCATTCCATCGAGTGACCGGTGCCCCATCCGGCTGACGAGGGCGGGGGCCCCAACTAGGGTGCGGCGCAAGCGTTCCGGCACTTGGCCCACCGGCATTGCGATGTCAGTGGCGGGTGCCACAGTGGGGGAGTGGGCAACGCCAGACGGCCAGCCGGCCGGGACAGTCAGGGAGGGGGTGAGCTCCGGTCGTGACCGGTACCGCGATGGGCGTGGAAGCGGGCGCGCAGGCAGCGCGCTCGAGGGCTCTCGCCGTGCTGCGCGTCCGCAGCCGTGCGCAGGCCGTGGCCCTGCTCCCCGCCGCCCTCGCCGTGATCCTGCTGGCCGGCGGTTTCACGGGGCATCTGGTGGGTTCCTTCTGGCACGTGGCCCGCTGGGCCGTGACCCCCGTCGCCGTGGTGGTCCTGCTGGCCGCCGGTGCCGTCGCGCTGGTCATCGCGCGGGCCCGGCCGGCCGTGACCCCGACGGTCCCGGTCGCGGAGGAGTCCGCCCCCGACCTGTACCGGATGGTGCGTGACCTCGCCGACCGGCTCGACGTCCCGGCACCGTCCGCGATAGCGCTCACCCCGGACTGCGACAGCTGGCTCGAGGACCGCACCCACTCGGCCCACGGCCCGCCCCCGGCCGACGACCGTGCGGACGAGATAGCCGGCGTCCGCGCCTCGCACCACCGCCGTACGCCGGCCGCGCCGGTCCTCGTCATCGGCTCCCCGTTCCTGTGGTGGATGCGCGTCGGCGAGCTGCGCGCGGTTCTCGCCCCGGTCGTCGCCGGTACGGGTCCCTCGGCGCATCCCGACATAGCCGCGGCCCGCCGTTTCGTCCGGGGTCTGGACGCCGCCGTGGCCGTCGCATCGTCGTCCGGGCGCTGTCCAGGGACCCGTCTGGTGTGCGCGGGGATCGGCGCGGTGGCCCGTTTCCTCCTGCGCGGCTGCCGTGAGCACGCGGCGCTGATGGAGCGCGGAGTCGCGGCGGCGGCCGCCGAGCGTGCACAGGCTGTGGACTACGGCCTGCGCATCGTCGCCCAGGAACAGGTCGGTCTGGCCTACGCGGGCTGGGACCGGCTGCTCACCCGGGTGGCGCTGCCCGCCTGGCGGATGGGCCGCTGGCCCTCTCGGCTGGACGCCGGCGTGGTGGCGGCGCTCACCGAGCTGTCCCGCCGCGACCGTCTGGCCGAGGGCTTCGCCTCCCGTCTGGGCGAGCGCCCCGCCTGCGACCTCCTGGAGGAGCCCGGCGCGGTCGACGAGGCCGCCTCCCTGCTCGCCGCCCGCCTCTTCCACGGCGGCCCCGAGGCCGGCCCCGACTGGTCGCCGGTCGACTGGCAGGAGTACCCGGACGAGGTCGTGGACCGCAAATGGCGCACCGACGCGGCCCGCCTCCACCGGGTCCTGGACACCCTGGGCATCACCACCGGGCCCGCTCCATCACCTCCCGAGGGCCCCAACCTGGCCCGCGTCATGGACCATCTGTCGATGCCGCACGGACTCGGGGCCACCGGCGGTGAGGAGGCCCGGGCACCCCTGTCGCACGGACCCGTGGTCACCGACGGCGAGGAGGCCCTGGCCGCCCAGGGGGCGGCGGCAGCTGACCTCGAACGTCGCTCGGGTGCGGACGGAATCGACGAGGAGGACGAAGGCGAGCCCGAGCCGGACGGTCCCGCCGCCACCCTCGCCGCCGCCCTGACCACCCAGCTCTCCCGCGAGGAAGCAACAGCCGCCCCCGTCGGCCCGGCCACTCCCGAAGCGGTCCCCTGGGACGAAGCGACGCTCCCCCTCTTTCCGCTCCAACCACCGCGCAGTGCCCGCGAGTTGCTCACCGAACACGTCACCGCGATGGTCTGCTGCGCCGCCATGGACACCGCGGGCGCGACCCCCGGCCTGGACTGGCTGGACGGCCCCACCCTCCTCCTCAACGGCGAACGGGCCACCGACCTCACCCCCCGCGTCCTCAGCCTCGTCGAGGACGGCGACCCCGCCCCCCTGCGGGCCTGGCTGCGCGAATCCGGCATACGCCCGGAGAAGCCCGTGCGGCTGGGCTGACCGCCCCGACGGCGCCACCTCCGGAACCCCACATTCCACTTCTGGCCAATTCGCAACGACTAGTGACCATCTGCGTGCGTAATGTGATGTGCTTGGACCGATCGGGCACATGGCAAGGGCATACGGCACAGGACACGCGACCACGGGGGCACGAGGGAGGGGAGCGACCATGGGGTCGGAGCAGATCCGCCGCTGGGAATCCGGAGCGCTGGCGCACGCCGTGACCGACCCCTTCGGCCAGGGCCCGGTCCCCTGGCTGCGCGGCACGGAGACCTACTTCGACGACACCGGCCAGGTCGTCCCCTGGTACGTGGACCAGACTCCCCAGCCCTCCCCCCGAACGCCCGCCCGTGGCACCCGCGTCCCCGCGCCCCGCTCCGGAGGCGGTCCCCGCTCGGCCGACGACGTCCGCCGGCAGATCAAGGGCTTCATCTCCACCGGCGCGGTCTCCCCCGGCGACGCCGTCGACTTCCACGTCACGGTCGACCCGCCACAGCAGTTCGCTGTGGACATCTACCGCATCGGCCACTACGGCGGTGTCGGCGCTTCGAAGATCACCACCAGCCCCCGCCTCTCGGGCATCGTCCAGCCCCCGCCGCTGACCGCGGACCGCACGGTCTCCTGCCACCACTGGTGGCTGTCCTGGCGGCTGCAGATCCCGAGCCACTGGAGCATCGGGGCGTACGTCGCCGTCCTGACCACGGCCGACGGCTACCGTTCCCACATCCCCTTCACGGTCCGCGACAACCACCCCGCCGACCTGCTCCTGCTGCTGCCCGACGTGACCTGGCAGGCGTACAACCTCTACCCGGAGGACGGCCGCACCGGCGCCAGCCTCTACCACGCCTGGGACGAACAGGGCCGGCTGCTCGGCGAGTCGGACGCGGCGACGACGGTCTCCTTCGACCGCCCGTACGCCGGCGCCGGCCTGCCCCTGCACGTCGGCCACGCCTACGACTTCATCCGCTTCGCCGAGCGCTACGGCTACGACCTCGCCTACGCCGACGCCCGCGACCTGCACGCCGGCCGCGTGGACCCCACGCGCTACCGCGGCCTGGTCTTCCCCGGCCACGACGAGTACTGGTCGACCGGCATGCGCCGTACCGTCGAGCTGGCCCGCGAGAGCGGCACCTCCCTCGTCTTCCTGTCCGCCAACACCATGTACTGGCAGGTGGAGTTGGGCCCCTCCCCGTCCGGCGTCCCCGACCGCCTGCTGACCTGCCGAAAACGCAAGGGCCCCGGCAAGCCCGTGCTGTGGCGCGAAGTCGACCGCCCCGAACAGCAGTTGGTCGGCATCCAGTACGCGGGCCGGGTCCCCGAGCCGCACCCGCTGATCGTCCGCAACGCCGACCACTGGCTGTGGGACGCCACCGGAGCGCACGAGGGCGAGGAGATCGAGGGCCTGGTCGCGGGCGAGGCCGACCGCTACTTCCCGCGCACCCCCCTGCCCGAGCACGAGGACCGCGTCCTGCTCGCGCACTCCCCCTACACCGACGCCGAGGGCGTCCTGCGCCACCAGGAGACGTCCCTCTACCGCGCCCCCTCCGGTGCCCTCGTCTTCGCGTCCGGAACGTTCGCCTGGTCCCCGTCCCTGGACCGTCCGGGCCACGTCGACGAACGAGTCCAGCGCGCCACCGCCAACCTCCTGGACCGCATCTGCAAACGTGACTGAGCTCACGTAAGCCCACGTCACCGCCCCATCGGAAGCCACCCCAGTCCTGGGGCGATCCCCGGCATACGGGAGAATCGAGCCATTGGACAGAACCACGGGGAGGAACCGTGTCCGGATTCGTAGAAAAGCCCGAGCCGCTCCAGGTTCCGGGCCTGGTGCACTTGCACACCGGCAAGGTGCGCGAGCTGTACCAGAACGAGGCGGGCGACCTCGTGATGGTCGCCAGCGACCGCATCTCCGCCTTCGACTGGGTGCTGCCGACCGACATCCCCGACAAGGGCCGGGTCCTCACCCAGCTGTCCCTGTGGTGGTTCGACCAGATCGCCGATCTGATCCCCAACCACGTCCTGAGCACCGAACTCCCCGCCGGCGCCCCCGCCGAATGGGCCGGCCGCACCCTGGTGTGCAAGCCGCTGCAGATGATCCCGGTGGAGGCCGTCGCCCGCGGCTATCTCACCGGCTCCGGCCTGCTGGAGTACGACGAGTCCCGCACCGTCTGTGGTCTCGCCCTCCCCGAGGGCCTGGTCGACGGCAGCGAACTCCCCGCCCCGATCTTCACCCCGGCCACCAAGGCCGCCGTCGGCGAGCACGACGAGAACGTCTCCTACGAGGAGGTCGCCCGCCAGGTCGGCGCCGACACCGCCGCCCGGCTGCGCCAGGCGACCCTCGCCGTCTACGCCCGTGGCCGGGACATCGCCCGTGAGCGCGGGATCATCCTCGCGGACACCAAGTTCGAGTTCGGCTTCGACGGGGACACCCTCGTCATCGCGGACGAGGTCCTCACCCCGGACTCCTCCCGCTTCTGGCCGGCCGAGGAGTGGGACCCGGGGCACCCGCAGCCGTCGTACGACAAGCAGTTCGTACGGGACTGGCTGACCTCGCCGGCCTCGGGCTGGGACCGCAAGAGCGAGCAGCCCCCGCCGCCGCTGCCCGAGGAGGTTGTGGAGCGGACCCGCGCCAAGTACCTGGAGGCGTACGAGCGTCTGACGGGCACCAGCTGGAGCTGACCGCACGACAAAGGCCCCGGCCGGCAACCGGGGCCGTACCTCCGCGGACGCACGACAAAGGCCCCGGTCGATGACCGGGGCCCTGATCCTGAGCGGACGACGAGGCTCGAACTCGCGACCTCAACCTTGGCAAGGTTGCGCTCTACCAACTGAGCTACGTCCGCGTTGCGCCGTGGCGCGAGAGCAACTATACCCAACCCCGCTCCCGCGCGAGACGCACGGCCGAGTGCCGGTTCTCCGCCCCCAGCTTGGAGACGGCCGAGGACAGGTAGTTCCGTACGGTCCCCTGCGACAGCGCGGCCCGCTCGGCGATCTCCGCGACGGGCGCTCCGTCGGCCGCGAGCTCCAGCACCTCGGCCTCCCGCGCGGTCAGCGGGGAGTCCCCGGCGGCGATGGCGTCGGCGGCCAACTCCGGGTCGATGTAGCGGTTCCCGGCATGCACCGTGCGGATGATCTCCGCGAGCCGCTGGGCACTGACCGTCTTCGGCACGAAGCCGCGCACCCCCGCCGCGAGCGCCCGCTTCAGATGCCCGGGCCGCCCGTGACTGGTGACGATCAGAACCTGGCAGCCGGGCAGTTCGGCCCGCAGTGATGTGGCGACCTTCACACCGTCCGCGCCGGGCATCTGGAGATCGAGGACGGCCACGTCCGGTGCGTGCGCGCGGGCCATGGCCAGCGCCTCGGGACCGCTCGCGGCCTCGGCGACCACGACGAGGTCGTCCTCCAGGGAGAGCAGCGCGGCGAGCGCGCCCCGGATCAGATGTTCGTCGTCGGCGAGGAGGAGTCGTACGACGGCCGTCATGCGGTGACCTCGCTCACACTCTCACTCGCGCTCAACGGCACCTCGGCCACCACCCGGAACCGGCCGTCGCCGACCGGCCCCGCTTCCAGCGTCCCGCCCACCGCGGACAACCGCTCGTGCAGCCCGGCGAGTCCGGACCCCCGTCCGGGCGTGGGGGCGGACGCCCCGTCGTTCTGCACGGTCAGCACCACACGATCTCGTTCAACGTTCAGTGATATGTCACATAGCGCCGCGTCCCCGTGCCGCAGCACATTCGTCGTGGCCTCCCGCACCACCCACCCCAACACCCCCTGCACCTGCGCATCCAGCCTCGCGACATCCGTCCCGCGCACCGCGCACTCGATCCCGGCGGCGCTCAACACCCCCTGCGCACCTGCCAGTTCGACCCCGAGGTCGGCCTCCCGGTACCCCCGTACGACATCCCGTACCTCCCGCTGCGACTCCCGCGCGATCCGCTGCACCTCGATCATCTGGTCCACGGCCTCGGGCCGCCCGCGCCGGGCCAGCTGCACGGCGAGTTCGCTCTTCAGTGCGATCACGGCCAGGTTGCGCCCCATCACGTCGTGCAGGTCCCGGCCGAACCGCAGCCGTTCCTCCGCGACCGCGAGCCGGGCCTGGACCTCGCGGCCCCGCTCCGCCTCCCACAGGACCGACAGCGTCCAGGCGCCCCAACGGCAGCCGATCAGCGAGAAGAGCGTGCCGAGGACAGTGAGGACGCCGACCATGAGGATGCCGGCGGGCTCCGGGTCGGTCCAGGCGAACGCGGCCATGAGCACCACGGCGAGCACGGCCGACCGGCGCAGGAAGATCCGCAGCGGCAGCGCCAGCCCGTACAGCAGTCCGAACGGCAGCAGCGCGGCGCCGACGGCGAGCCGGATCGCCATCGCGTCGGTGCCGCCCAGCGCGGCCAGCACCAGGGGCAGGGCCAGCGCGAGGGCGAGGAGGACGGCGGCGGGGCGCAGGGCGCGCGGCGGGAGGTCCGCCCGGCCCAGGTAGTGGTCGAGCACCGCCCGGGTGAGCCGGTTGGCCTCGGCGCACTGCAGGGCGCTCACGAGCAGCAGCAGTCCCCCGGCGACCAGCGGCACCGGGCGCTGGGCGATCCCGCCCACCAGCGGCAGCGCCAGCCAGGAGAAGGAGAAGAGCCACGTGGTCACGTACCAGCTGAGCACGCTCTGCAGTTCGACCCGCTCGGCCTTGCTCCGATCCCGCCAGTGCCGCCGCTGCCAGCCCCGTATCCGCCCGAACACGGCTCCCCCGTTCCCTCAGCGCCGGGGTTCCCAGCGGAACCACCGCCGTACAGCAAACACCGCCACCACGCTCCAGGCCAGGGCGGTCGCGACGGCGCCCAGGGCCTCGTAGGCGCTCAACCGCCCGGTCCAGCCGCCCTGGACGAGCCGGATCGCCGGGGACAGGGGCAGGAGTTCGCAGACGGCCGCGAGCCGGTCGGGCAGGACCTGGGCCGGGATCGCGATGCCCGAGCCCATCATGGACACGAGCACCAGCGGCAGCGCGGTGACCTGCGCGCTCTCCACGGTCCGGGTGACGGAGGCGGTGAGGGCCGCGAACGCGGCGCACAGCACCAGACCCGCCAGGATCCCGAGGACGGTCAGGTACGGCGCCCTGAGCGCCCCAGGATGCAGCAGCACCGCGCAGCCGACGGTGAGGACGACCGCCTGCGCGAGGCCGAGGCAGACGGCGGGCAGCGCGGTGCCGGCCAGGATCTCGGTGTCGTCGAGCTCGCCGGTGCGCAGGCGTTTGAGGACCAGTTCCTCGCGGCGGGCGACGTACGCGCCGACCAGGGACGTGTACACGGCGAACAGGAAGGAGAACCCGATCGCGGCCGTCAGCGTCACCACGCCGATGTTCAGCCCCTCGGCCTTGAGGTCCAGCTGATCGACCGCGGGCCGCACACTGAACGGCAGCACGAGCGGCACGAGCAACGCGGTGACCACCGCGCCACGGTTGCGCCCGAGCAGCGTGAGTTCGGCCCGGGCCAGGGCCCGCATCCGCCGCCCGGAACCCGCCGCCCCCACCCGGCCGGCCCGCCCACCTCCACCGACCGTCCGTTCCCTCAGTGCCTCCATGCCGCCCAGCCCCTTCACGCCGCCACCCCCTGCTCGCGCGCGATCCCCAGGAACGCCTCCTCCAGCGACGCCGAGCGCACGTCCAGGTCGCGTAGTTCCACCCGTGCGCCCTCGGCCCAGGTCAGCAGTCCGGTGGCCGCGCGCTGCAGTTCCCGGGTGCGCAGCCGTACGACGTCCCCGTCCGTCTCGTGGCCGCACACCCCCAGTTCGGCAAGGGGTGGCAGGTCGCCGAGGAACCAGCCGTCGGGGAGGCGGAAGGAGATCCGGGCGGGCTGCCGGGCGGTCACCTCGGCCGGTGTCCCCGTCGCCGCGATGCGCCCCTCGTGCAGGATCGCCAGCCGGTCGGCGAGCCCCTCGGCCTCTTCCAGATAGTGCGTGGTGAGCAGCACCGTCGTCCCCGCGTCCCGCAGGGCGCGCACCAACTCCCAGGTGTCCCGGCGCCCTTCGGCGTCCAGCCCGGTGGTCGGCTCGTCCAGGAACAGCACCTCGGGGCGCCCGAGCAGCGCGAGCGCGAGATCCAGGCGCCGTCGTTCACCTCCGGACAACTGCTTCACCCGTACGTCCGCCCGCCGCCGCAGCCCGACCAGCTCCAGCGCTTCCCGCTCGGGCCGCGCGTCGCTCACGCACCCGGCCCACATCCGTGCTGTCTCCGCGACGGTCAGCTCGGGAGGGAAGCCGCCCTCCTGCAACATCACCCCTGTGCGCGGCCGCACGGCGGCCCGCTCACCGTGGGGATCGTGCCCGAGCACCCGCACCCGGCCGCCGGCCGGCCGTGCGAGCCCTTCCAGCAGCTCGACCGTGGACGTCTTGCCCGCGCCGTTGGTGCCGAGCAGCGCGAAGATCTCGCCGCGGTCCACGGAAAAGGTGATTCCGCGCACCGCCTCGAACCCGCCCCCGTACACACGCCGCAGGTCAGTGACCTCAATCACGTGTTCGTTCGTGTCCATGGCACCAGCGTCCCGGCGCCCGTACGCGGGGAGCAGTGCGCGCTGTCATCACTCCGCATGACAAATGTCAGAGGCGGACCGCGCTTGACGGTCGAGCACGACAAAGGCCCCAGTCTGATGACCGGGGCCTTCATTGAAGAGCGGACGACGAGGCTCGAACTCGCGACCTCAACCTTGGCAAGGTTGCGCTCTACCAACTGAGCTACGTCCGCATTGCCTCCGACCGGCTCCCACCGATCGGCGCGAGCACCAGCCTACCTGATCCACAACAGTGGTCCGACCGGCGGTGCAGAGCGGGTGACAGGAATTGCACACTGCGCCTTCCCCCTGGAAGGGGGATGTTCTACTACTGAACTACACCCGCATGTGCTTCGGAGCCGGGCTTTTCGGCCTTGCCCCTCGGCGTGCTCCAGACTCTAGCTGACCAGGAGGGGTGCAGCGCAAGTCGGTTCCGCCGAGGGGCGGCTGACCGGTCGTCGGCCGGCGGCTACTGGGCCTCGCTGAAGGCCTCGTAGACCTTCTTGGGGATGCGGCCGCGAGCGGGCACGTCCATCTTGTTGGCCTGGGCCCAGGCCCGGACGGCCGCCGGATCGGGGGCGACCTCCGTCTGCCGGTAGGCCTTGCCCGACTTCGACCGCTTGCGGCCGGCCTCCACGTAGGGCGCGAGCGCCTTACGCAGTTTCTTGGCATTGGCTTGATTCAGGTCGATCTCGTACGACTTGCCGTCGAGTCCGAAGGCGATCGTTTCCGCCGCTTCCGAGCCGTCGATGTCGTCAAAGAGAGTGACCACGACCTTCTGCGCCACGAATATCGGTCCCTTCGTACGGCACTTGCCAATTCATTTGTACAGCGCCCGACAATGCATTGTGAAGTCTGACTAAATCCTTCCGCGTGTCCGAGCGCAATAGCTGTCGGCTGTCGATCGCGTATCTTTCCCGGAAAATTTGGTGAGCGCCCCCGCCGTCGCCGGATCGTGACAGCGGTCACGTAGCTTCCTACAAGTCGACGCGCGTAGAAATTTTGTGCGGGTAGTCTGAAACCACTTGCAGGAACCTGCTCAGCACCACACCACCGGGAGTGCACGTGGCACGCGTCGTAGTCGACGTCATGCTCAAGCCGGAGATCCTCGACCCCCAGGGCCAGGCGGTGCAGCGCGCACTGCCGCGGCTGGGTTTCGAGGGGATCTCGGACGTACGTCAGGGAAAGCGTTTCGAGCTGGAAGTCGACGGGCCGGTCGACGAGGCCGCGCTCGCCCGTATCCATGATCTTGCGGAATCCTTCCTCGCCAACACCGTGATCGAGGACTTCACCGTACGCGTGGATGAAGTCGCGGAGGCCGCGAAGTGACCGCTCGTATTGGCGTCGTCACTTTCCCGGGCAGCCTCGACGACCGGGACACCCAGCGCGCGATCCGTCTCGCGGGTGCCGAGCCGGTCGCCCTGTGGCACAAGGACAAGGACCTCCACCAGGTGGACGCGGTCGTCCTTCCGGGTGGTTTCTCCTACGGCGACTATCTGCGGGCCGGCGCCATCTCCCGCTTCTCGCCGGTGATGGAGACGGTCATCGAGCAGGCGAGGGCCGGACTGCCGGTCCTCGGCATCTGCAACGGCTTCCAGATCCTCACCGAGGCCCACCTCCTCCCGGGGGGCATGCTCGGCAACGACCACCTCCACTTCATCTGCCGCGACCAGAAGCTGCGGGTGGAGAACGCGGACACCGCCTGGACCGTGGACTACGAGCAGGGCCAGGAGATCCACATCCCGCTGAAGAACATGGACGGCCGGTACGTCGCCGACCAGTACACGCTGGACCAGCTGGAGGCCGAGGGCCGGGTCGCCTTCCGGTATGTGGACTTCAATCCGAACGGCTCGCTGAACGACATCGCCGGCATCACCAACGAGGCCGGCAACGTCGTGGGCCTCATGCCGCACCCCGAGCACGCCACCGAGCCGCTGATCGGCACGGGCCGCACCGACGGCCTCCCGTTCTTCACCTCGATCCTCAAGAAGCTGGTCACCGCATGAGCAGGACGCCTCTGGACACGGTCGAGCACGCGGCCGCGACCCCCGACGTCGAGCTGCCCTGGGCCGAACTGGGCCTGAAGAAGGACGAGTACGAGCGGGTGGTGGAGATCCTCGGCCGCCGCCCGACCGGCGCCGAGCTCGCCATGTACTCCGTGATGTGGTCCGAGCACTGCAGCTACAAGTCCTCCAAGGTCCACCTCCGCCAGTTCGGCGAGAAGGCGCCCCAGTCGGACGCCCTGCTCGTCGGCATCGGCGAGAACGCGGGCGTCGTGGACGTAGGCCAGGGCTACGCCGTCACCTTCAAGGTCGAGTCGCACAACCACCCGTCGTACGTGGAGCCCTACCAGGGCGCCGCGACCGGTGTCGGCGGCATCGTCCGCGACATCATCGCGATGGGCGCGCGTCCGGTGGCCGTGGTCGACCCGCTGCGCTTCGGCGCCGCCGACCATCCCGACACCAAGCGCGTCCTGCCCGGCGTCGTGGCCGGCATCGGCGGCTACGGCAACTGCCTGGGCCTGCCCAACATCGGCGGCGAGGTCGTCTTCGACGCCTGCTACCAGGGCAACCCGCTGGTCAACGCCGGTGCCATCGGTGTGATGCGGCACGAGGACATCCACCTCGCGAAGGCGTCCGGCGCGGGCAACAAGGTCATCCTGTACGGGGCCCGGACCGGCGGCGACGGCATCGGCGGCGCGTCGATCCTGGCCTCCGAGACCTTCGATGACGCCAAGCCCTCCAAGCGCCCGGCCGTCCAGGTCGGCGACCCCTTCCAGGAGAAGCTCCTCATCGAGTGCACCCTGGAGGCCTTCAAGGAGAAGCTGGTCGTCGGCATCCAGGACCTCGGCGCCGCCGGCCTGTCCTGCGCCACCTCCGAGCTCGCCTCCAACGGCTCCGGCGGCATGCGCGTCACCCTGGACGACGTACCGCTGCGCGACTCCACGCTCTCGCCCGAGGAGATCCTCATGAGCGAGTCGCAGGAACGCATGTGCGCGGTCGTGGAGCCGGAGAAGGTCGAGCGGTTCCTGGAGATCTGCGACAAGTGGGACGTCATCGCCACCGTCATCGGTGAGGTGACCGACGGCGACCGCCTGGAGATCTACTGGCACGGCGGCAAGATCGTCGACGTCGACCCGCGCACCGTCGCGCACGACGGCCCGGTCTACGAGCGCCCCTACGCCCGCCCGTCCTGGCAGGACGAGCTCCAGGCCGACGACGCCAACAAGCTTGTCCGGCCCGGGACTTCGGCGGAGCTGAAGGACCAGGTCCTGAAGCTGGTCGGCTCCCCCAACCAGGCCTCCAAGAAGTGGATCACCTCGCAGTACGACCACTTCGTGCAGGGCAACACGGTGCTGGCCCAGCCGGAGGACTCCGGCATGATCCGCATCGATGAGGAGAGCGGCCTCGGCGTCGCCATCGCGACGGACGGCAACGGCCGCTACGCGAAGCTGGACCCGTACGCGGGCGCGCAGTTGGCGCTCGCCGAGGCGTACCGGAACGTGGCGACGACGGGCGCCAAGCCCCTGGCCGTCTCCGACTGCCTGAACTTCGGCTCGCCCGAGGACCCGGCCGTCATGTGGCAGTTCGCCGAGGCCATCCGTGGACTCGCCGACGCCTGCCAGCAGTTGGGCACCCCGGTGACCGGCGGCAACGTCTCCCTCTACAACCAGACCGGCGAGGTCGCCATCCACCCGACCCCGGTGGTCGCGGTGCTGGGCGTCATCGACGACGTCGCGCGCCGCACCCCGGTCGCCTTCCAGGAGGAGGGGCAGCTGCTGTACCTCCTCGGCGACACGCGGGAGGAGTTCGGCGGTTCGGCCTGGTCCCAGGTCGTCCACGACCACCTCGGCGGACTGCCCCCGAAGGTCGACCTGGAGCGTGAGCGGCTGCTCGCCGAGATCCTGATCTCGGCCTCCCGCGACGGCATGATCGACTCCGCGCACGACCTGTCCGACGGCGGTCTGATCCAGGCGGTCGTGGAGTCGGCGCTGCTGGGCGGCAAGGGCGCGCGTCTGGTCGTACCGGACGGACTGGACGCGTTCACCTTCCTCTTCTCCGAGTCGGCCGGCCGCGCCATCGTCGCCGTGCCGCGCTCCGAGGAGGTCCGCTTCAACGACATGTGCGGCGCGCGGGGCCTGCCCGTGACCCGTATCGGTGTCGTCGACGGCGCATCGGTGGAGCTCCAGGGCGAGTTCGAACTCACCCTGGAGGAACTGCGCCGGGCCCACGAGGAGACCATCCCCGCGCTGCTCAAGTAGGCACTCGTACGACGACGAAGGCGCCGCCCGTGCCGGAGGGGCGGCGCCTTCGGCACGCCATGGGACGCAGCCGAATAGGCTCACCGGCATGCCCACGGCCAAGAAGCGTGTCCGTACCTATGACCCGGTGAAGATCCGTGCCGCCGTGCTGACCCAGCTCGGCCATGTCCGGCAGGGCGTCCGCACGCTCGGTCCCGAGCAGCTCGCGCTGCCCACGCGGCTGGGTGAGTGGGCCGTGCGGGATCTGGTGGCGCACATCGCGCTCAGTACGGACGTCGTCTCCCGGCTGCTCGACCAGCCGGCGCCCTTCAAGGCGGAGATAACGGCCTTGGACTGGGTGTCCGGGACCACCGCGGACGCTTCCGCCATCGCCGGCATGGCCCGCGTGAGCGCCGAGCGTGAGCCGGACCCGGAGGCCGCGCTCGCCGCCACCGCCGAGCGCCTCGCCGAACGGCTGGCCGAGAACCCCGGCGCGCGGGTGCTGGCGTGGCGGAAGGGCGCCGTCACGCTCGCCGACTTCCTCGTCACCCGTACCGTCGAACTCGTCGTCCACACCGACGACCTGAACGCCGCCGTGCCGGGCCTCGAGGTGCCGTACGACCGGCAGGCGCTCGCCGCCTGCACCCGGCTGCTCGCCGACGCGCTGGCCGCGAAGGCACCCGGCGGTTCGACGGAGGTGCGGGTCCCGCCGTACGCCGTCGTGCAGTGCGTCGAGGGGCCCCGGCACACCCGGGGCACCCCGCCGAACGTCGTCGAGACCGACCCGCTGACCTGGATCCGGCTCGCGACCGGACGCCTGAACTGGAAGGACGCGCTCGACGAGGCACGGGTGAGCGCGAGCGGGGAGCGCGCGGACCTGTCCGGGCTGCTGCCGCTGATGGCATAGCCCCCGGTGCGCCGGAGCGCCACCCGAAGGGTGAGGGACGTCTCACTCCGCGCCCTCCGCGGACCGGCCACCGCGGTCGGGTCGGCCGACGTCTGCGCAGGTCAGAAGGGGGTGGGCTGAGGAAGATCCACTACCGGCGGGTATCCCCAATTCGGACCAGTGGTCGATCTCGCCTACACTCGGTGCCGTGCCACGTGGTGACGGACGACTCAACCACGACCTGCTCCCCGGTGAGAAGGGCCCCCAGGACGCTTGCGGCGTCTTCGGAGTCTGGGCTCCCGGCGAAGAGGTCGCCAAGCTGACGTACTTCGGGCTCTACGCCCTCCAGCATCGGGGCCAGGAATCCGCGGGTATCGCGGTCAGCAACGGCTCCCAGATCCTCGTCTTCAAGGACATGGGCCTGGTCTCCCAGGTCTTCGACGAGACCTCGCTCGGTTCGCTCCAGGGTCACATTGCGGTCGGACACGCCCGCTACTCGACCACCGGCGCCTCCGTGTGGGAGAACGCCCAGCCGACGTTCCGCGCCACCGCGCACGGTTCCATCGCGCTCGGCCACAACGGCAACCTGGTCAACACGGCGCAGCTCGCCGAGATGGTCGCCGACCTGCCCAAGCAGGAGGGCGGCCGCGCTCCGCGCGTCGCCGCAACCAACGACACCGACCTGCTCACCGCGCTGCTCGCGGCCCAGGTCGACGAGGACGGCAAGCCGCTGACCATCGAGGAGGCCGCCCACACGGTCCTGCCGAAGGTGCGTGGCGCGTTCTCCCTCGTCTTCATGGACGAGCACACCCTCTACGCCGCCCGCGACCCGCAGGGCATCCGCCCGCTGGTCCTCGGCCGCCTCGAGCGCGGCTGGGTCGTCGCCTCGGAGTCCGCCGCCCTCGACATCTGCGGCGCGAGCTTCGTCCGCGAGATCGAGCCGGGCGAGTTCGTCGCCATCGACGAGAACGGCCTCCGTACCTCCCGATTCGCGGACGCGAAGCCCAAGGGCTGTGTCTTCGAGTACGTGTACCTGGCCCGACCGGACACCGACATCGCCGGCCGGAACGTCTACCTCTCCCGCGTGGAGATGGGCCGCAAGCTCGCCAAGGAAGCCCCGGTCGAGGCAGACCTGGTGATAGCGACCCCGGAGTCCGGCACCCCGGCCGCCATCGGCTACGCGGAGGCCTCCGGCATCCCGTTCGGCGCCGGCCTGGTGAAGAACGCCTACGTCGGCCGGACCTTCATCCAGCCCTCGCAGACCATCCGGCAGCTCGGCATCCGGCTGAAGCTGAACCCGCTGAAGGAAGTCATCAAGGGCAAGCGCCTGGTCGTCGTGGACGACTCGATCGTGCGCGGCAACACCCAGCGGGCGCTGGTGCGGATGCTCCGCGAGGCCGGAGCCGCCGAGGTCCACATCCGGATCTCCTCGCCGCCCGTGAAGTGGCCCTGCTTCTTCGGCATAGATTTCGCCACCCGCGCCGAGCTCATCGCCAACGGCATGACGATCGACGAGATCGGCACCTCGCTCGGCGCCGACTCGCTGGCCTACATCTCCATCGACGGCATGATCGAGGCGACCACCATCGCCAAGCCGAACCTGTGCCGCGCCTGCTTCGACGGCGAGTACCCGATGGAACTCCCGGACCCCGAGCTGCTCGGCAAGCAGCTGCTGGAGACCGAGCTGGCCGCCGGGCCCGCCGCCACGGCCGCGGCCGACGCGATCCGTCGCCCGTAGACGGTCCGTAAGACCTGCCGTACGACACGAAAGTTCTCACCAGCCATGACTGAGACAACCGGTGCCAGCTACGCAGCCGCGGGCGTCGACATCGAAGCGGGCGACCGCGCCGTGGAGCTCATGAAGGAGTGGGTGAAGAAGACCCAGCGCCCCGAGGTCCTCGGCGGCCTCGGCGGCTTCGCCGGCCTCTTCGACGCCTCCGCCCTGAAGAACTACGAGCGCCCCCTGCTCGCCTCCGCCACCGACGGCGTCGGCACCAAGGTCGACATCGCGCGCCGGCTGGGCGTCTACGACACCATCGGCCACGACCTGGTCGCCATGGTCATGGACGACATCGTGGTGTGCGGTGCCGAGCCGCTGTTCATGACCGACTACATCTGCGTCGGCAAGGTCCACCCCGAGCGGGTCGCCGCGATCGTCAAGGGCATCGCCGAGGGCTGTGTGCTCGCCGGCTGCGCCCTGGTGGGCGGCGAGACGGCCGAACACCCCGGGCTGCTGGGCGAGGACGACTTCGACGTGGCCGGCGCCGGCACGGGTGTCGTGGAGGCCGACCGGCTGCTGGGCGCGGATCGCATCCGTTCGGGTGACTCCGTCATCGCCCTGGCGGCCTCCGGGCTTCACTCGAACGGGTACTCGCTCGTCCGGCACGTCCTGCTGGACCAGGCCGGCCTCTCCCTGGACGCGCGCGTCGAGGAGTTCGGCCGCACGCTCGGCGAGGAGCTGCTGGAGCCGACCAAGATCTACTCTCTGGACTGTCTGGCGCTCACCCGGACGACCGACGTGCACGCGTTCAGCCACGTCACGGGCGGCGGACTCGCCGCCAACCTGGCCCGCGTGATCCCCGACACCCTGCACGCGATCGTGGACCGCTCCACCTGGACCCCGGCTCCGGTGTTCGACCTCGTCGGCAAGACGGGTCAGGTCGAGCGCCTGGAGCTGGAGAAGACCCTCAACATGGGCGTGGGCATGATCGCCGTCGTCCCCGAGGAGTCGACCGACGTGGCCCTCGCGACGCTGGCGGACCGCGGGGTCGAGGCCTGGGTCGCCGGAGAGATCACCGACCGCCGGGACCACACGACGGGTGCGGAACTGGTCGGCGACTACGCGTGAAGCCAGCCCCTTGGGACCCCCACGCCTTTGAGGCAGTGGGGGAGATCGAGGAGCGGGGTCCGGGGCGGAGCCCCGCGACGGCAGCATGAAACCCGGTCCGGTGCTGGGCCCCGGACCGGGTTTGAACGGCTAAGCCGCTGCAAGCACTACGCACCGCGACGATGTTGGGATGACGGACCTGGCTGGTCGTCGTCGTCCTCATCGTCGTCGTTGTAGAGATCCGCGTACTGGGCGTACGGGTCGTCTTCGTCCTCGTCGTCCTCGAACGGCTCGCCGTTCGGCGGTTGGCTCGAAGTCGAAGCGCCCAGCTCGCTGGCCAGACGCGACAGGTCAGTCCCGCCGCTGTTGTACTTCAGCTGGCGGGCGACCTTCGTCTGCTTGGCCTTGGCCCGGCCGCGCCCCATGGCTCGACCCCCTCGGTGACGGGGCTCGACGGCCCCAGAGTCTTGACACGCGTTCATGATCTGGAACGGGCTCTCCGTGGAGAGACCGGTCCGTAGGGCTTCCACGGTACCTGAGCCCGCGCCCATACGGTACGTCGCCCGCATGACGTGCCCGCGCCCAGGACCCTCGGGGTGCCCCGTCCCCGCTGGTCAACCGCGATTTTAACCACTTCTCGACGGGCGACCCGCCGACGGACGTGAGAGTTCTCTCTAAGTGCCCGCCGACAGGTACCGGCCAAACCCCGAAAGCCCCGGAAACCTTACGGAATCAGAGCGCTCCGCGGCCCTCCGCCATGCGCTGCTCGGCGATCCGGTCGGCCGCCGCGGCCGGCGGAATCCCGTCCGCCTTCGCACGTGCGAATATGGCCAGCGCGGTGTCGAAGATCTTCGCCGCCTTCGCCCTGCACCGCTCGAAGTCGAACCCGTGCAGCTCGTCGGCGACCTGGATGACACCGCCGGCGTTGACCACGTAGTCCGGCGCGTAGAGGATCCCGCGGTCGGCGAGGTCCTTCTCGACGCCCGGGTGGGCCAGCTGGTTGTTGGCCGCCCCGCAGACGATCCGCGCGCTCAGCGCGGGCACGGTGTCGTCGTTCAGCGCCCCGCCCAGCGCGCAGGGCGCGTAGATGTCGAGGCCGTCGACGCGGATCAGGGTCGCGGTGTCGGCGACCGCCGTGACGCCCTCGGGGTGCGCCGCGAGGATCCGCCCCACGGCCTCCTCGCGCACGTCGGTGATCACGACTTCGGCGCCCTCGTCCCGCAGGTGCCGCACCAGGTGGTGCCCGACCTTGCCGACGCCCGCGATGCCGACCTTGCGGTCCCGCAGCGACGGGTCCCCCCACAGGTGCTGCGCGCTGGCGCGCATGCCCTGGTAGACGCCGAAGGCGGTGAGGACGGAGGAGTCGCCGGCGCCGCCGTTCTCCGGGGAGCGCCCGGTCGTCCAGCGGCACTCGCGTGCGACGACGTCCATGTCGGCGACGTACGTACCGACGTCGCAGGCGGTGACGTAGCGGCCGCCGAGGGAGGCGACCATGCGGCCGTAGGCGAGCAGCAGGGCCTCGGTCTTGTCCCGGTCCGGATCGCCGA
This sequence comes from Streptomyces sp. NPDC005799, assembly GCF_040630525.1. Classification (NCBI taxonomy): domain Bacteria; kingdom Bacillati; phylum Actinomycetota; class Actinomycetes; order Kitasatosporales; family Streptomycetaceae; genus Streptomyces; species Streptomyces sp. NPDC005799. The sequence goes on along the minus strand of NZ_JBEXXQ010000057.1, from coordinate 49,045 downwards.
TGATCACGGCCTTGCCGCCGCCGTGGTCGAGGCCGGCCATGGCGTTCTTGTACGACATCCCGCGCGCGAGGTTCAGCGCGTCGGCGACGGCCTCCGCCTCGGTCGCGTACGGGTAGTAGCGGGTACCGCCGAGCGCGGGGCCGAGGGCGGTGCTGTGGATGGCGATGACGGCCTTCAGGCCGCTCGCGCGGTCCTGGCAGAGCACGACTTGCTCATGTCCGCCCTGGTCCGAGTGGAACAGGGTGTGCAGCACATCAGCAGGTGCGCCGGTTACGTCGGTCACTGTGGTGACTCCTGAAGCAGTAGCGGCGGGTGGGACCAGTCCCGTGTGGGTGGCGGGGCTGTGAGCAAGAATTTAGACCCTGATCGCCCCGCCATCCGCGCAGTGCTCAGGATCACCTACCGGTGGCGTGTGGCCGTGCGACGATTTGCATAGATTTCCCGCAGGTTTGTGTGCGGGTTCCGCAGGTTTTCCCGATGGTGGGCGGGGGAGGGAGCAGGCGTGCCCAAGGTGTCCTCGGTGATCGTCCCGTACGCGACCTACCTCCGCGTCTACGAACCGCTGGCCGCCTTCCCCGAGCCGGAGCGCAGCCACTGGGCGCGTTACGCCCGCCGCCCGCAGCGGCCCTCGTACCAGGACGAACTGCGTCGCTCGCTCGCCGACCTGCTGCCCACCCCGCCGATCCCGGTCCCGGTGCAGGAGAGCGGCGACGCGTTCGTGGTCGATGTGGACGGGGTCGTGTGCGTGTGCCCGTGGCGGACCCGGCTGCGCGGCTGGCAGGCCCTGCAGGAGCTGCCCGAGGAACTGCCGAAGCCGGTCCTGGACGCGGTGCTGCCCGAGGTCGTACGGCGCCAGGCCGCCCAGGACTACGAGCGCTGGCTGGCGCGCAACCCGGACGCCCGTCCCTGGATCCGCACCTCGACCTGGCAGGTGCCGCTGCACTGGTTCGTGCTGGTCTCCGACGAGGAGCGGCGCTTTGACAAGGGGTCGGGCGAGATCCCGCCGATGCTGCGGTACCGCACGCCCATGGTGCAGGCGCGGCGGAGGGTGGCGCGGGCGCTGCGGGCCCTGAAGGACGCCCTCGACGAGGGGCCGCTCATCGACGGTCTGGTGGATGTGGGGCGCTGGCTGGAGGAGTTCCATCCGCGCTCGCTGGTCGAGCTGGACTACGGCGGGCTGGTGCACACGCTGCCGGCCGGCGCGCTCGAGGACGACCACTCGGCGGCCGACGTGGCCGAGGGCATCGAGGCGTTGCGGCTCGGTGACGGGGCGGCCGCGGGGACCGCGTACGGGCGGCTGGTGGAGCGCTGGCGGTCGGTCAGGGACCGGCGCTCGGCGAACTGACGTTTGACGGGACGCCCGTTTTGGGGTTTCGTCCTCGTTCAAGAAGTTCCCGAGTTCCCTTGAGCTTTCGCCGACGAGGGACGTAGGTCCCGATCCGGGCGTACACCTCACTGTGTGTCAAGCGTGACGGACCGCACGTACCCGGCTCTTGCGTCTCTTACCCCTCCTCATGCCAAAATAGGACAAGGGGTTCGGGGGAGGCTCTTCTTTGGGGGGCTTGATGACTCCTGGGCGTCCTGTGACTGATCGTCACAGTGGCGTGACTGTCCGCTATGGCATGGTCCATCGGCTTCCGTCGGTGATGAACACCTGGAGGGGCAATTCCATCGGTTTGGCCGACGCGGCTGGACAGATGGTGTAGTTGTAGTGCCGAGGACAAGCCGTTCGTCCTATAACCGACTCGACTCGCGTCCGCCATTTCGGGCAACGCGGGTCAAGGTGCAGAATTTAGAGGAAAGAACCGAGAAGGTTCGGTTCTCCCGAGGAGGCCGCTCATGACCGCTCGCACCCCTGATGCCGAGCCGCTGCTGACCCCGGCTGAGGTCGCCACCATGTTCCGTGTGGACCCGAAGACGGTCACGCGGTGGGCGAAGGCCGGCAAGCTCACTTCCATCCGTACGCTCGGCGGACACCGCCGTTACCGCGAGGCCGAGGTTCGCGCTCTGCTCGCGGGCATTCCGCAGCAGCGCAGCGAGGCCTGAACAACTCAATAGCGGGCAAACCGGCAGGTCCCCAACCGTGCCGAGGTGCCCGAACCCTAGCTCCAAGCGACGCGGGTTCTGCCCCAACAGAGCCCACGCCCAAGCCCCCAGGGGCTTCTCAGGCAAGTGACAAGGGTGCGTCGTCGATCGCGCTGGACTCCGCCGGGTCCAGCGCGATCTTTTTTGTGCGCGTGGGGTGGGGTACCGGTCGCCCTGTGAGCGGGCTTGTCGGAGTCTGGGGAGGGGTGTCGGATCTCCTGTGGGCGGCCTCGGAGGGGGACCGGCGGGAGGGGTGACACTCAGGTGCAATTGCACATATTAAATTGACCAGTTGTAGGTGGGGTGTAAGTACCGCGGTTTCGGAAACTCATGCGGTGACACCCGTCACATGCCGGGGTCCTTGTTGCCGTTGCCCCATGTGCGCTAAAGGGGGCATCTGATCCACCGTCCCCTGGCGCGGCGGGTGTTGGGAGTGTCCGGGGTCACGCACCGGTGGGACTCTCGTCCTCGACCGTCTCGTCCGGTGCCTCGGCGGCTCTGGGGGCGGAGTCCATCGCAAGCCGCAGCAGATGGTGGCAGATCGGGCAGTGCCGGGTCAGATGCCCGTACGACGACGCGGCCGACAGATGCGCACGGAGCAAAGCCCGCGTCTCGTGCCTGACCGAAGCCGCCATACGCCACCTCCAGGGGCCGCATGGGAACGGGCCCTGGTCCCTGGGTACCGAGGGATCCCGACGCCGTCAAGACGGCCTGGGAGCCAGGGGAAACGCTCACAGTGCCGACACGCAGGAGATCGGCCCCCTGAAACCCCGCCAACCGCCCCACCCGAACACGAAGAAGACCCGCACCCCTCACGGGAGCCGGGCCGCACCCGAAGAAGCCCCGCGGTCCCTTGGCGGGCGCGGGCTTTCGTCGCGGTCCTGACGGGGTTTGCTGGGGTCGGTTGCGGCGTGCGCCGGGGGCGCGGCTTCCGGGCGGCGGGCGGGGGCCGGGGCATGAAGAAGGCCCGTCACCCTTCGCGGGTGCGGGCCTTGTTGCGGTCCTGACGGGATTTGAACCCGCGGCCTCCACCTTGACAGGGTGGCGAGCACTCCAAACTGCTCCACAGGACCAGGTTTCGCGGCGCGATTCGTGCGTTGCGCTGCGAGAAGAGACTGTACAGGAGGGGAGCCGCCTGGTCGAACTCACTTAATGTGCGGGAACCGTCACGGGGCCAGCTGGTCGATCGTCTTCACGATCCGCTTGTCGGAGATCGGATACGCCGTGCCGAGCGCGTGCGCGAAATAGCTGACCCGGAGCTCCTCGATCATCCAGCGCACGTCCAGAACCTGCTGCGGCACCGGGCGCCCCTGCGGCATCTGCTCCAGCAGCCACGCGTACTCGTCCCGCATCTCGCGCACCTTCTCCATACGGGTCGTGTCCCGCTGGACGTTCGTCGGCATCTGCTGCAGCCGGCGGTCGGCGGCGACCAGATACCGCATCAGATCCGGCAGCCGGCGCAACCCCGTCTCCGTCACGAAACCGGGCTTCAGGAGCGCGTCCAACTGCTCACGCACGTCCTGGAGGTTCGCCAGCAGCGCCGGGCTCCGTACGGCCTTCAGACGGCGCTCACAGGCCTGCCAGGCGGCCAGCACCTGCTGCACCTGCCCGACCGCCCGCACCGTCGTGTCCACGATCTCCGCGCGCACCTTGTCGTACAGCTTCCGGTACGACTCCTCGTCCCACACCGGCCCCCCGAAGTCACCGATCAGCCGGTCCGCCGCCGCCATCGCACAGTCGTCGAACAGCGCCTGGACCGAGCCGTGCGGATTCGCGGACAGGGCGAGCTTCTGGGCGTTCGTCAGGCGATCGCTCGCGAAGCGCGCCGGATTGACCGGGATGTTGCGCAGGATCAGCCGTCGCGTGCCCTTCCACATCGCCTCGGCCTGCTCAGCCTCCGTGTCGAAGAGCCGGACCGAGACCGTGTCGCCGTCGTCCACCAGCGCCGGATACGCCTTGACGGGCTGCCCCGCCCGGCGGGTCTCGAAGACCCGCGTCAGGGAGCCGATCGTCCAGTCGGTCAGACCCTTGCGCTCCAGGGACTCACCGCCCTGCCGCTCCGCGGTGGCCGCCGCTGCCTGCGAGATCGCCTGGCGCGCCTTCGGCTTCAACCGCAGCTTCAGCGCCTCCAGATCCTTGTCCTCCGCCAGCTTGCGACGGCGCTCGTCGACGATCCGGAAGGTGATCCGCAGATGGTCCGGCACCTTCGACCAGTCGAAGTCCTCCGCCTCGAAGGGGACGCCGACCATGCGCTTCAACTCGCGCGCCATCGTCGTCGTCAAGGGCTCCTGGAGGGGCACCGCCGAGTCCAGGAAGCGCTTCGCGAAGTTCGGCGCCGGCACGTAGTTGCGGCGGATCGGCTTGGGCAGGGAACGGATCAGCTCCGTCACCAACTCCTCCCGCAGACCCGGGATCTGCCAGTCGAAGCCCTCGTCCGTGACCTGGTTGAGCACCTGGAGAGGGATGTGGACCGTCACACCGTCCGCGTCCGCCCCCGGCTCGAACTGGTACGTCACCCGGAACTTGAGCTGCCCCTGCCGCCAACTGTCCGGATAGTCCGCCTTGGTGACCGCCTCCGCCGACTCCCGGATGAGCATCTCCCGCTCGAAGTCGAGGAACTCCGGCTGCTCATGCCGCTTCCGCTTCCACCAGGAGTCGAAATGAGCGCCGGACACGACGTGTTCGGGCACCCGCTGGTCGTAGAAGTCGAAGAGCGTGTCGTCGTCGACCACGATGTCCCGGCGCCGCGCGCGGTGCTCCAACTCCTCGACCTCGCTGAGGAGTCTGCGGTTGTCGGAGAAGAACTTGTGGTGCGTGCGCCAGTCGCCCTCCACGAGCGCGTTGCGGATGAACAGCTCGCGGCTGGCCTCCGGATCGATCCGGCCGTAGTTGACCTTCCGGTCGGCGACGATCGGGACGCCGTACAGCGTGACCTTCTCGTACGCCATCACGGCCGCCTGGTCCTTCTCCCAGTGCGGCTCGCTGTACGTCCGCTTCAGCAGATGCTCCGCCAGCGGCTCGACCCACTCCGGCTCGATCCTGGCGTTGACACGGGCCCACAGCCGCGAGGTCTCCACCAGCTCCGCCGACATCACGAACCGCGGCGGCTTCCTGAACAGCGACGAGCCCGGGAAGATCGCGAACTTGGCGTTGCGAGCGCCCAGATACTCGTTCTTCGCGCCCTCCTTCACGTCCTTCATGCCGATGTGGGACAGCAGACCGGCGAGGAGCGAGACGTGGACGCGGTCGGCGGGGGCATCGTCCTCGTTGAGGTGGATGCCCATCTGCTTGGCGACCGTGCGGAGTTGGGTGTAGATGTCCTGCCATTCGCGAATGCGCAGGAAATTGAGGTACTCCTGCTTGCACATCCGGCGGAAGGACGACGAGCCCCGCTCCTTCTGCTGCTCCCTGATGTAACGCCACAGGTTCAAATAGGCCAGGAAGTCGCTGGTCTCGTCCCGGAAGCGGGCATGCTGCTGGTCGGCCTGGGTCTGCTTGTCCGCGGGGCGCTCGCGCGGGTCCTGGATGGAGAGCGCGGCCGCTATGACCATGACCTCACGGACACAGCCGTTCTTGTCGGCCTCCAGCACCATCCGGGCCAGACGCGGGTCGACGGGCAGCTGGGCCAGCTTCCGGCCGGTCTGCGTCAGCCGCTTCCGCGGGTCCTTCTCGGCCGGGTCGAGCGCGCCCAGCTCCTGCAGCAACTGCACACCGTCACGGATGTTGCGGTGGTCCGGCGGGTCGATGAAGGGGAACCTCTCGATGTCGCCGAGACCGGCCGCGGTCATCTGCAGGATCACGGACGCGAGGTTCGTGCGCAGGATCTCCGCGTCGGTGAACTCCGGACGGGCCTCGAAGTCGTCCTCCGAGTACAGCCGGATGCAGATGCCGTCACTCGTGCGCCCGCAGCGGCCCTTGCGCTGGTTGGCGCTGGCCTGGCTGATCGGCTCGATCGGCAGCCGCTGGACCTTGGTGCGGTGGCTGTAGCGGGAGATGCGGGCGAAGCCCGGGTCGATGACGTACTTGATGCCCGGGACGGTCAGGGAGGTCTCGGCGACGTTCGTCGCCAGAACGATCCTGCGCCCGGTGTGCGGCTGGAAGACGCGATGCTGCTCGGCGTGGGACAGCCGGGCGTACAGCGGCAGAATCTCGGTGAAGCGGTACTGCTTGCGCGTGAGCGCGTCCGCGGTGTCCCGGATCTCCCGCTCACCTGAGAGGAAGACGAGGATGTCCCCCTTCCCCTCCCCCATCAGCTCCTCGACGGCGTCCGTGATCGCCGTGATCTGGTCCCGGTCGGAGTCGTCCGAGTCCTCCTCCAGCAGCGGCCGGTAGCGCACCTCCACCGGATACGTCCGCCCGCTGACCTCCACGATCGGCGCGTCGCCGAAATGCCGGGAGAACCGCTCCGGGTCGATGGTGGCCGAGGTGATGACGACCTTCAGGTCGGGCCGCCGCGGCAACAACTGCGCCAGATACCCCAGCAGGAAGTCGATGTTGAGGGACCGCTCGTGCGCCTCGTCGATGATGATCGTGTCGTAGGCGCGCAGCTCGCGGTCGGTCTGGATCTCGGCCAGCAGGATGCCGTCCGTCATCAGCTTGACGAAGGTCGCGTCCTGGTTCACCTGATCGGTGAAGCGGACCTTCCAGCCGACGGCCTCACCCAGCGGTGTGTCCAGCTCCTCCGCGACCCGCTCGGCGACCGTACGGGCGGCGATACGACGGGGCTGGGTGTGCCCGATCATGCCTCGCACCCCACGCCCCAGCTCCAGGCAGATCTTCGGGATCTGGGTGGTCTTGCCGGACCCGGTCTCACCGGCGACGATCACGACCTGGTGGTCGCGGATGGCGTCGGCGATCTCGCTCTTCTTCTGGCTGACCGGCAGCTGCTCGGGATACGTGACGGCGGGCACACGAGAGCGCCGGACGGCCATGCGCTCCTCGGCCTTGCCGATCTCGCCCTCGATCTCGGCGAGCACGGCGGCGCGGGCCTCCGGCTTGCGGATCTTGCGCGCGCCTTCGAGCCTGCGCCCGAGCCGCTGCGCGTCGCGCAGGGAGAGCTCGGTCAGGCGGGGGGCGAGGGTGCCGAGGGCCGGGGTGCCGGTAGCCGGGGTGCCGGGGGCAGGGTGCGTAGACATACGCGATCCAGGATCTCATCCCCGGGAAATCCGTGGCGAACGATTTGTACCCGGTGGCTACCGGGCTCCTTACGGCGTCCGCTGGGCGGGCGGCGCGGCAGGCGGTGTGGCGGTCGGTGTGGCGGCCGGCGCGGCCTGCTGCCGTCCGCTGCCGTCGTTCCCGAGAGCGATCGACCTGGCCGTGTTCGACACGGCCTTGATGCCCAGATAAGCGGTGGTCATGCTGCTCACGGCGGTGAAGGCGGCGGTGAGCACACCCACGATCACCGACTTGTCACCGTCCAGCCGCCACACCCCGAAGACCGCGACCCCGGCGATGGCGAGATTGCTGATCACCACGGCCAGCAGCCCGTACCGGGCCCGGTCCTTCTCCAACTCGACGTCCCGAATGGCTCTGGCCTCACTGTGGCTCATCGTCCCCGCCCTCTGTCCCAACGCCGACCAGCCAGAACGTAGCGCCGCAGGACCCCGCTGCCAACCTGATCCCCACCATCGGTCACCGCCCCCGCAACTCAGCGACCCGAGCGTCCACTTGCGCCCGGTCATAACCCCGCCGGACGACAACGAACACCGGGGGTGAACAGTCCGCATACAACGAGCCGTACGACATGCAAAAAAGCCCCGATCCGAAGATCGGGGCCTTAGCTGTGGCTGGGGCCGGGGTCGAACCGGCGACCTATCGCTTTTCAGGCGATCGCTCGTACCAACTGAGCTACCCAGCCACGAGATCTCCGAAAAGATCTCAGCGGTCCTGACGGGATTTGAACCCGCGGCCTCCACCTTGACAGGGTGGCGAGCACTCCAAACTGCTCCACAGGACCAAGCTTTGTGAGCGACCACTAGTGTCGCACACGGTTTTGCGTGCCCCCAACGGGATTCGAACCCGTGCTACCGCCTTGAAAGGGCGGCGTCCTAGGCCGCTAGACGATGAGGGCTATCGGCCCGCCTGGGCGCTTCTCAGCGCGTCGGGGACGTGAGAAGCATATGGGATGCGGGGAGGGATCGCCAAAACGGTTTAGGGGGCCGAGGGGGAAGGGGCCGATGGGGTGGGTGTGGTGGGGGTGGCTCCGGGCTTGTTGTCGTCGGGGAGGTGGCGGCTGACCTCCGCCGTGGTCTCGCCCAGGCCGCCCAGCTTGATCGCGTCCCAGGCCTGGAGGCGTCGGCTGTCGCGGTCGAAGTAGAGGATCGAGGCCTCGATGGGGGCCGGGTACTTGTGTTCGAGGGCGCGCAGGCCGCTGCCGCCGGTGGAGCCCTCCATGCGCAGCCGGGTGCCGTACTTGAGGATCTCGTCGCCCTCGTGGTGCAGGTGTCCGCAGAGGACCAGGGGGACGGTGCCGTCGACCTCGCGGGCCGCGGAGGGTTCGTGGACCATCGCGACGTCGACGGGGGTGCCGGCGGTCTTCTGGTCGTTCAGGGCGGAGGCGAGACGGTCGCCGGCCAGTTGTTCGGAGGCGTCGGCGCCGGGTTTGTTGGAGCGGTCGGGGGTGAACTGGGGGTCGCCCGTGCCGGCGAAGCGCAGTCCGCCGATGGTTTCCGCCTTGCCGTTGTCGAGGACGTGGACGTTCTTCATGCGTTCGAGGTAGCGCTGGGTGAGGTTGGAGTCGTGGTTGCCCCTGACCCAGACGTAGGGCGCCCCGAGGTCGGCGATGGGGTCCAGGAAGCCGTTCTCGGCGGCCGTGCCGTGGTCCATGGTGTCGCCGGTGTCGACGATGACGTTGACCTTGTACTGCTGTACGAGCGAGGCGATGATCTTCCAGCTCGCGGGGTTGAGGTGGATGTCGGAGACGTGCAGGACGCGGATGGTGGTGGGGTCGGGCTGGTAGGCGGGGAGGGTGGAGGTGACGTCGTACAGCTTGGTCACGTTGGTCACCAGGCGGGCCAATTCCTTCTGGTAGACGTCGAATTCGGTGACGATGCTGCGGGCGTTGCCGACGAGGGAGGGGGCCGAGGAGAGCAGGCCGGAGTACTTGGGTTCGAGGACGGAGTCGGGGTTCCAGGTGGCGTAGGCGGTGGCGCCGGAGGCCATCAGCAGGGCGAGGGCGGTGCCGCCGGCGGCGAGGGCGCGGCGGGGGCGGCGGTAGACGGCGAGGCCGAGGGCGGTGGCGCCGGAGACGACGGCGACGCAGGAGCGCAGGGCGAGGTCGAGGGTGCCGTGCTGGACGTCGCGGGCGACCTCGTCCTGGAGGCCGGAGAGGCGTTCGGGGTGGTCGACGAGGGCTTGGGCGCGGACGGGGTCGAGCTGGTCGACGTTGACGTCGAGGCGGACCGGGGCGTGGTGGGTGTTGAGTTCGAGGGCGCCCAGGGGTGAGACGTTGATCTTCGTGCCGCCGGTGAGGGAGGGGCGCAGGGTCATGGTGGTGTTCATGGGCCCGACAGGCACGCGCACGTTGCCGACGATGAGTAGTCCGAGCCAGGCGCCGAGGAGTACGACGGCCATCAGGCCGAGGGCGCGTACCCAGGGGTGGGGTTGGGGGAGGAGTTCGGCGGTGGGGTGTTGTCGGCGGGAGCGGTAGTGGCGGGCGAGGGTGCGCGGGGAGGTGCGGATGCGGTTCACGACGGTCGACGCCATGGCGGGGACGCGGGCCATTGGTCCCGTATGCCCAAGTCCGGGCGCGGATATGCGAGCGGGTTGGTGACTCTCGTACGGGTGCTCGGTGGCTGACAATGGGCGTGTGCTGGAGATGACGCGCGAGGAGTTCGAGGAACTGGTCGCCGAGGCGTTGGACCGGATTCCGCCGGAGCTGACACGGCTGATGGACAACGTGGCGGTGTTCGTCGAGGACGAACCGGCCGCCGACGACCCCGAGCTGCTCGGGCTGTACGAGGGCACTCCGTTGACGGATCGGGGGGAGTGGTATGCCGGTGTGCTGCCGGACCGGATCACCGTCTATCGGGGGCCGACGCTGCGGATGTGCGACAGCCGGGAGGACGTGGTCGCGGAGACCGAGGTGACGGTGGTGCACGAGATCGCGCATCACTTCGGGATCGACGACGCGCGGCTGCACGCGCTGGGTTACGGGTAGGGGGCGCGGGCGGGCGCGTGTCCTCTTGTGGGGGGCGGGAGTTGAACGGGTTGACTTCTCCCTCCGCCTGAGAGGTGGCTTCCGTGCGCCGCTTGTACGTACCCGTCCGTCTGGCCGTCACGGTCATGGCCGTCGCCGCGGCCGCCGGCTGTATGAGCGTGGGCGACGACGGGGGTGGCGGGGGCGTGAAGCCGGCGCACTCGGCGGGCCGGCGGGGCGGGGCGGATTCGGGCGGGGGGTCGGCGGTCTCGGGTGGCGGCTCCGGTATGGGGGCGGTGGCCGACGGGAAGCGCGGGGGCAGGAAGGGCAAGGGGAAGGCGGGGGAGTCGGTGTCCCCGGGTGCCTCGCCGTCGGCGGGCGCGAGTGGTTCCGCTCCGGCGCGGGGCGGGCCGGGCAAGAGCGCCGAGCCGGGGGTGCCCACGCCGACGGGGGCGCAGCCGACGCCCACGCAGAGTGCGGAGCCGCCGACGCCGACCGTGCAGCCGACGTCGTCCGCGTCGGAGCCGCCGCCGTCCGCGGAGCCGTCGTCGTCGGCGCATCAGGATACGGGGGCGCAGTTGGAGGACCGTGAGCCGGCGCCGATGGCCGGGTCGCCGGTGTGAGGTGCTGGGGGCGGGCACGTGACCTTGGCTACAGGGGCGGGGTCTGGTTTGCCTTCGGGGGTGGGGGGTGCGTATGGTGGTAGATCGTTTGATCCCATTGCCCGGCGCCATTGCAGAGAGCGCCGCGTGGCGCGTTCTCTCCCTTGCCGTGGCTGACCGCATAGAGGCGGTCGTATTGCGAAATCACGGAGTTGACGGGCGCGTGCCGACGAGACTCCGGAAGGTTTCGCTTACGCATGTCCATTTCCAGTACTGATCACGTCGTCGTGCCCGAGAACGAGGGCACCGAGGACGCTGTCGAGGTCACCTTCGCGGACCTCGGTCTCCCCGAGGGCGTGGTGCGCAAGCTCGCCCAGAACGGCGTGACCACCCCCTTCCCGATCCAGGCCGCGACCATCCCGGACGCGCTGGCGGGCAAGGACATCCTCGGCCGTGGCCGTACCGGCTCCGGCAAGACGCTGTCCTTCGGTCTGCCGACCCTGGCCACGCTGGCCGGCGGCCGCACCGAGAAGCACAAGCCGCGCGCTGTCATCCTCACGCCGACGCGTGAGCTCGCCATGCAGGTGGCGGACGCCCTGCAGCCGTACGGCGACGTCCTCGGCCTGAAGATGAAGGTCGTCTGCGGCGGTACGTCGATGGGCAACCAGATCTACGCCCTGGAGCGCGGCGTCGACATCCTCGTCGCCACGCCGGGCCGGCTGCGCGACATCATCAACCGCGGTGCCTGCTCCCTGGAGGACGTGCAGATCGCGGTCCTCGACGAGGCCGACCAGATGTCCGACCTGGGCTTCCTGCCCGAGGTGACGGAGCTGCTCGACCAGGTTCCGGCGGGCGGCCAGCGGATGCTGTTCTCCGCGACCATGGAGAACGAGATCTCCACACTGGTCAAGCGCTACCTGGTCGACCCGGTCTCGCACGAGGTCGACAGCGCCCAGGGCAACGTCACGACGATGTCCCACCACATCCTGATCGTGAAGCCCAAGGACAAGGCGCCGGTCACCGCGGCCATCGCCTCCCGCAAGGGCCGCACCATCATCTTCGTCCGCACCCAGCTGGGCGCCGACCGCATCGCCGAGCAGCTGCGCGAGGCCGGCGTAAAGGCCGACGCGCTGCACGGCGGCATGACGCAGGGCGCGCGCACCCGGACGCTGGCCGACTTCAAGGACGGCTACGTCAACGCGCTCGTCGCCACCGACGTCGCCGCCCGCGGTATCCACGTCGACGGCATCGACCTCGTTCTGAACGTCGACCCGGCCGGTGACCACAAGGACTACCTGCACCGCGCCGGCCGTACCGCCCGTGCGGGCCGCACCGGCACGGTCGTCTCGCTGTCCCTGCCGCACCAGCGCCGCCAGATCTTCCGGCTGATGGAGGACGCGGGCGTCGACGCCGGGCGTCACATCATCAACTCCGGTACGGCTTTCGAGCCCGAGGTCGCCGAGATCACCGGCGCCCGTTCGATGACCGAGGTCCAGTCCGAGTCCGCGGCCAACGCGGCCCAGCAGGCCGAGCGTGAGGTCGCTCACCTCACCAAGCAGCTGGAGCGGGCGCAGCGCCGGGCGACCGAGCTGCGTGAGGAGGCCGACCGGCTGGTGGCCCGGGTCGCCCGCGAGCGCGGCGAGGACCCGGAGGTGGCGGTGGCCGAGGCGCAGGCCGCGGTCGCCGAGGCTGCTGTCGAGGCGGCCGAGGTGTCCGTGCCCGAGCAGCCTGCCGTGCAGGACGTGGAGCGTACGGAGGCCGCGCCGTCGTACGAGCGTCGTGAGCGTCGGGACAACGACCGTGGTGGCTTCCGCCGCGATGACCGCCGTGACGACCGTGGTGGCCGTTCCTTCGAGCGCCGTGACGACCGTGGTGGGCGTGGGTTCGAGCGTCGGGACAACGACCGGGGCGGTTTCCGTCGTGACGGTCGTGACGACCGCCGTGACGACCGGGGCGGCCGTTCCTTCGAGCGCCGCGACGACCGTGGCGGGCGTGGGTTCGAGCGTCGGGACAACGACCGTGGTGGCTTCCGCCGCGATGACCGCCGTGACGACCGGGGTGGCCGTTCCTTCGAGCGCCGTGACGACCGCGGTGGGCGTGGGTTCGAGCGTCGGGACAACGACCGGGACGGGTTCCGCCGTGACGAGCGTCCGGCCGGCCGTTCCTTCGAGCGCCGGGACGAGCGTGGCGGTCACCGTGGCAGCGACCGTCCCTTCAACCGCGACCGCCGTGACGACCGTCCGGGCTTCCGCACCGGCGGCCACGACCGCCCGTACGGCCGCCGTGACGACCACCGCGGCACCGGCTCCTTCGGCCGCCGTGACGACAAGCCGCGCTGGAAGCGCAACGGCTGACCCCATGCGGAGCTGACTCCCATATGGAGCTGACTCCCCTACGGCTGTGAACGCCGTGGCCCCCGTCGAGACTGGCGGGGGCCACGGCGTTTTTGGTGTTCCGTTCTGCTCGGTGCGGGTTGGAAAAGCTTTTACCCGGCCATGAACTCCCTGTAGAGTCAGGGGACTTGTGAGGCGAATGTGACGGCCGGGGGGCCTGGGCACCGGATATCGGGTGCGTGCGCTTCGCCTCTTCTTCGGGGAGGGTCTCCTTGGCTCGTCATGGCTTCGCACGTCTGCGTCTGGTCGCCGCCTCGGCGGTGGTGGCGGCTTGTCTGAGCCCGCTGCTGCCGTCGTCGGCTGTCGCGGACACCGCGCGGGAGACGGTGGTACCGGCCACCCTGCGCGGCACGTACACCTCGGGCACGCTGTGGAGCGCGTCGACGTACAGCGGTCATGACGCGGCCGGCCCGCAGGGCGTCTTCCACACGCTGGAGGGGGCCGGGCTGGTGTGGACGCGGTACGCGGACGGCACGTCCGTGCCGGTGGCCCTGCCGGGTGACGGTGTGGTGAGCGGCGGTTCCGGCGGTGACGTCACGGTCAGCCGTTTCCCGGACGGCCGGGTGCAGTTGTGGAACGCGGTCGACGGGACCACCCGCACCCTGCGGAGACCCGCCGGTCTGAGCGCGCTCACCGGCTACCGGGACCTGGCGGTCGCCTTCCGCACGGTCACGGACGACAACGGCCAGACCTCGCGCGAGATGCATCTGTTGCTTCCGGACGCCGACGGCGGCACCCGGGATGTGCCGGTGACCGGTGTGCCGGCCGGGGTGAACCTGGGAATGCCGGTGGGTGGGGACGCGGACGGGCTGCTCTTCCAGGGCTCGAAGGGCGGCCAGTACCTGTCGGTGATGGTCGACCGGCACACGGGCGAGGTGCGGGACATGACCCCGCTGCGGTCCAAGGTCTATCTCAAGGCGCAGGTCACCACCGACCATGTGGTGCTGTTCAACCCCAGCGACGAGAACGTCCTGGTCTTCGATCGCGCCGACCTCTCGGCGCCTCCTGTCGAGGTCACGCTCGCGGGAAGCGGCGTCAACCCGGTGGACGGCCTGGCGGTCGTCGGTGACTGGCTGGTGCACCGGCCCAGCGGGGGTACGGCGGTGTACGCGAGGGCGATCGCGGGCGGCCCGCAGGTGACCTTGCTGACCGCGTCGGCCGACGGCGTCTCGGCCGTTTCGGACGGCACGGCGGTCGCGGTGGGCCGTACCGGCGCCGCGTCGGACGACTGGGGGGTGCAGCGGTTCGTCGCCGGTGCGGACGGCAGGCCGACCGTCACCCTGGTCAAGCCGTTGCCGAAGCCGCCGGTCGCGATCCAGGGGCTGTCGCTGGATCAGGGGCGGCTGGTGGAGGCGGACGAGAGCTACTCCGGCGGGCGCGACACCTACGGCCGTACTGTCGCCGCGACCGGCACGCCCACGTACGGCGCGCGTTCGAACTACGCCGGCACGGACGTGTTGCTGGGCGTCTGCTCGGCGAAGGACGTCGGCTGTTCCCAGCTGTTCGGTACGGCCGCGGGCCGGACCGTGTGGCTCGCGCGCGGCGCCGGCGGCGACGCCGACGCGGTCGTCGACCTGCTGCGCGCGGACGGCCCAGGCAACTCCCTGTGGGAGCACGACGTCCCTGTCGGCGGGCGGATCACCGACGTGTCCGGCGAGTACGTCCTCTACACCACCGACACTCAGCAGTACGTCTACAGGATCGGCGATTCCGCGGCGGCCGCGGTCACCCGCACCCCGGGCGCCGCGGCCCTCTCGGGCGATCTGCTGTGGACGGCGAGTTCCACGACGCCCGGACAGGTCAGTGCCTACGACCTGTCGACGAAGAGGACCGTCGAGACGCTCACCCTCGACACCGCGGGCTGCGCGCCCACCGAACTCCAGGTCAACGGCCGTTACCTGTACTGGAACTGCGGTGGCACGACGGCCGCGGTGTACGACCGTACGGCGGGGAGGTCCGTCCCCGTGCCCGCCGGTGAGGCGAAGCTCGGCGACGGGTATGTCGTCACGCACGACAAGGCGGCCGGGAAGCTGGTGCTGACCACGGTCGCCGACGGGCACCCGGCCGGCCGGGTCATCGGCGAGCTGCCGGACACCGGTGTTTCGCAGCGGGACGTGCGCTGGACCGTCGACGAGTCCGGGGCGAACGCGGCGTACGTGGACGACGAGGACCGTATCCACCTCGTGCCGTCCGGGGTGCCCCAGCAGCCCCTGCGGCTGCTGGCTCCCGCGCGGAACGCGGCGTCGGTCGGCCCGGTGCCGGTCGACACGACGCCGGACACCCTCACCACGCTGCTGCTGTCGAAGCCGGTGTCCGGGTGGCGGCTGACGGTGCGGTCGAAGGCGACCGGGAAGGTCGTGGACACGGCCGAGAGCGAGCGTGAGGAGCGCGGGACGGTCTCGGTCGGCTGGTTCGGCATGGACCGCAGCAAACCGGGGGACGTGCCGCTGCCGAACGGGGCGTACACCTGGACGCTGTCCGTGACGCCCGCCGACGGGGCGGGCACGCCGCTTCTGGTGACCGGTTCGGTGCGGATCGCGACCGGATCACCGGTGCGTCGCGACCACGTCGGCGCGGACGGTATCGGAGACCTGCTGACCCTCGACTCCTCGGGCGCACTCGCCTTCCAACGGGGCACCGGCCAGGGCGGTTTCGCCGGGAAGGTCTCCGGGAGCGGCTGGCCGGTGAAGACGCTCGCGGTGCCGTTCGGCGACCTGGACAACGACCGGTGCAACGAGGTCCTGGTGCGCACGCCCGGCGGCGCGCTGCGCGCCTACAAGCCCGCCTGTGGTTCCGCCCTCACTCCGTCGACGCACTACACGACCCTCGGGACGAGCGGCTGGAACCAGTACGACGTCCTCACCTTCCCCGGCGACGTCACCAAGGACGGCCTTCCCGACCTGGTCGCGCGCAACAGTTCGACCGGAGCGCTGTACCTCTACAAGGGCAGTGGCGCGGGCAGGCTGTCGGCGCGGGTGAAGTTGTCCGGTGACTGGCGCGGCTACAAGAAGGTCGTCGGCGCCGGTGACCTGAACGGCGACGGGATCGGGGATCTGCTGGCGCAGGACGGGGCGAACACCCTGTACCGCTACTACGGCAAGGGCAACGGCACGTTCGGTGCGCGGGCCAAGCTGTTCGCGAACTGGGGCGGCTCGTACAACGCGATCGTCGGCGTCGGTGACATCACCGGTGACGGCAAGGCGGATCTGGTGGAGCGGGACGCGGCGGGGAACGTATACCGGAATTCCGGTGACGGGAGGGGATCCTTCGGCGCCCGCGTGAAGATCGCCTCCGGCTGGAAGGCGTACAAGGGCATTTTTTAGCCATGCCGTAACGCGAGTGGTGCATGTCACACCCCCGGCGGGGGAATCGCTGGGGGCATGACAGATGACGCCATA
The DNA here is from genome assembly GCF_040630525.1 of Streptomyces sp. NPDC005799. Taxonomy (NCBI): domain Bacteria; kingdom Bacillati; phylum Actinomycetota; class Actinomycetes; order Kitasatosporales; family Streptomycetaceae; genus Streptomyces; species Streptomyces sp. NPDC005799. The sequence continues at coordinate 32,430 of NZ_JBEXXQ010000057.1, read as the reverse complement.
GCGAGCGGGCAGTCGGGCCCGTCCCCCTCGGGGCTGTCCGACGAAGAACGGCTTGCCCAGCTCGGTTACACGCAGGTCCTGGCCCGCCGCATGTCGGCGTTCTCCAACTACGCGGTCTCCTTCACGATCATCTCGGTCCTGTCGGGCTGCCTCACCCTGTATCTGTTCGGCATGAACACGGGCGGCCCCGCGGTGATCACCTGGGGCTGGGTCGCGGTGGGTCTGATGACCCTGTTCGTCGGGTTGTCCATGGCCGAGATCTGTTCGGCCTACCCGACCTCCGCCGGCCTCTACTTCTGGGCCCACCGTCTCGCGCCGCCCCGCTCGGCGGCCGCCTGGGCGTGGTTCACGGGCTGGTTCAACGTGCTGGGTCAGGTGGCGGTGACGGCCGGCATCGACTTCGGCGCCGCGTCCTTCCTCGGCGCCTATCTGAACCTGCAGTTCGACTTCGAGGTGACCCCGGGCCGCACGGTCCTGCTCTTCGCCGGGATCCTGATCCTGCACGGCCTGCTGAACACCTTCGGCGTGAAGATCGTCGCCCTGCTCAACGACATCAGCGTGTGGTGGCACGTGCTGGGCGTCGGTGTGATCGTCGGCGCGCTGGCCTTCGTACCGGACCATCACCAGTCGGCGTCCTTCGTGTTCACCAAGTTCGTGAACAACACGGGCTGGGGCAGTGGGGTCTACGTGGTGCTGCTGGGCCTGCTGATGGCCCAGTACACCTTCACCGGCTACGACGCCTCGGCCCATATGACGGAGGAGACCCACGACGCGTCGACGGCGGGCCCGAAGGGCATCGTGCGGTCCATCTGGACGTCGTGGATCGCGGGCTTCGTCCTGCTCCTCGGCTTCACCTTCGCCATCCAGTCGTACGACAAGGAGCTGGCGTCCCCCACGGGCGCGCCGCCGGCCCAGATCCTGCTGGACGCGCTCGGCGCGACGGCCGGCAAGCTCCTGCTGCTGGTCGTGATCGGCGCCCAGCTGTTCTGCGGGATGGCGTCCGTGACGGCCAACAGCCGCATGATCTACGCCTTCTCGCGCGACGGCGCGCTCCCCTTCTCCCGTGTCTGGCACACCGTCAGCCCGCGCACGCGCACCCCCGTGGCGGCGGTGTGGCTGGCGGCGGCCGGCGCGCTGCTCCTCGGCCTGCCGTACCTGATCAACGTCACGGCGTACGCGGCGGTGACGTCGATCGCCGTGATCGGCCTCTACATCGCGTACGTCGTGCCGACGCTGCTGCGGGTGCGCAAGGGCGAGGCGTTCGAGCGGGGGCCGTGGCATCTGGGGCGCTGGTCGCAGCCGATCGGCGTGATCTCGGTGGTGTGGGTCATCGTGATCACGATCCTCTTCATGCTGCCGCAGGTCTCGCCGGTCACCTGGGAGACGTTCAACTACGCCCCGTTCGCCGTTCTGGTCGTCCTCGGCTTCGCGGCGGCGTGGTGGGGGGCGTCGGCCCGGCACTGGTTCCTCAACCCCGAGCACGCCCGCACCCGGGCTCGCGAGGCGGCTCGTTCCGCGGCCCCCGAAAAGGTTGATCCGTAACACTCCCGGCATGTCCACCCGCCCCGACGCGGCCGTGTCACCGATACCCGATCGGAGACACGGCCACGTCCGGCTATGCTCGTGGAGGCAACATCGCCGGGGCCCTTAGCTCAATTGGCAGAGCAGTGGACTTTTAATCCATTGGTTGTGGGTTCGAGTCCCACAGGGCCTACCGGACAGGTCACCAGGAAACCCTTCTGACCTGCGACGCGGCGCCCCGGTCGACCTTGATCGTCCGGGGCGCCGCCGCATGTGGTCGCCTGCCGACCGGATGATCGCTCTCCGGGTCAGCACGAGAAGGGCGCGTCCGGTGAGTTGGCCCAGAGGGTGAGGAACGACCATGTCTGTGCTCCGACACGGCCATCGACGGTGATGTCGGCGCACTGCTGGAAGTCCATGACCGTGCTCTGGGTGACGCGGCCGAAACTGCCGTCCTCGTCGATACCGGCATCGATGGCGTTGTTCAGATAGCACTGCAGCTGAGCGACTGCCGGCCCCGAGGAGCCCAGATGGAGAAGGGGTCGGCTGATCGTGTCGTTGCACACGTCGTCCGGTCCCTGAGTCAGAACGGTTCCTGGCCGGGGCACTGTGTGGGCAGCCACCGGGGTGGCCGCCGAGGGTGACTTCTCATGGGGTGCTGCGGCGGCCGGGCCTGCGAAGAGGGCGATCGGGAGCAGGAGGGCCGCAGCGGCGCCGAGTGCGCGTCGCATCCTCATCACCTCCAGGGAGGGTGAGCCCACTTCTCATCCTGCGCTCCTGCCTCACGTGTTGCATCTCGAATGGGCCCGACAGCGATCCCCGGCCATCAAGTCCCCTCCGCCACGCGGCCCTTCTGCCTGCCCGTGGGCAGCATCGCCCTCCAGGAGCGTGTCCTCTTGAACGGGTTTTCGAAGTAGCGGGCGAAGAGCCAGGCCGTCAGGAGGGAGAGCGGGACGCTCAGGGCGAGGGTGAGGAGGAAGGCGGAGACGCCCGACGGAACGACGTGGGGGGCGAGCTTTCGGATCACGACCATCACGATCAGGAGGTGGATCAGGTAGAGGCTGTAGGAGAAGTCGCCGAGGGCGCGGATCGGGCGGGTGGCGAGAAGGCGGAGGAGGGGCGTGGGGTGGCCCGTGGTGAGGGCGGCGAGGAGCAGGGCCATCGCCGGGACCACCGCCAGGTCCATCCAGTAGGAGTGGTGCATCGTCCAGACCGAGCCCTTGGTGACGATGAGGGCCAGGGGCGGGAGCGCGGCCAGGGCGGACAGCCAGTGCCAGGGGAGGCCGCGGATCCGCTCGGACGCGGTGACGATGCCCGCCGTGACGACGCCGGCGACGAAGACCGGGGCCAGGTCGGGGGTCAGCCAGTTGAGTCCTTCAGCCGGGTTCGCGTGGGAGGCGAGCAGGCCACGGGCGATCACCGGCAGGGTCACCGCCGAGACCAGGAGTACCGCACCCCAGCGGCGGCGGATGAGGAGCAGGGCCGGGAAGAGGAGGTAGAGCTCCGCCTCCACCGCGATCGACCAGAACGCTCCGTTGGGTGTCGGGGCCGTGAGGACGTCCTGGCCCAGGAGGCCGTACACGAGGAGCGAGGACCGGTTCGGCGGGCCGAAGTGCGACGCGGGGACGACGTACCGGGCGATCAGGACGCTGAACGCGAGGGCCGCCCAGTACGGGGGGAGGATGCGCCAGGCGCGGCGGCGCAGGAAGCGGGCCGTGCCGCCGAGTTGCCAGCCCTTGCGGGCCGGGGAGAGGGCCAGCGAGAAGCCGGACAGGACGAGGAAGAAGACGACGGCCAGGCGGCCGTACATCATCCAGGCCGTCCAGGCGGGGCCGGAGTTGGCGGGGAAGCCGGGGAAGGTCAGCAGCCAGCAGTGGAACAGCAGGACGTACAGCGCGGCCATGCCACGCAGGCCGTCGAGACCCGGGATGTGCGGGGCCCCGGGAGCCGCCTCCTGCGTCCGGACGGGAGACGCCTCCCGCGTCCCGGCGAGGGGCGCGAGTTCTCCTACGGCCTGGCTCGATCCCACTGAAATCGCTCCGCCTCTCTTCGGGCCCCTGGCGGTGGGTGTCGTCTACCACCCACGGTGACTCGTACGTCGCCTGCGGTCGAGGGGTTCAACCCGTCCCGCAGGAGTTGGCGGGGGCCCGGAGGAAGGCGTACGGAATCAGCCGCGCCGCCGGTTCCCCAGTATCGGTGGAAGGACATTCGCCGTACTCCCGGCCGCCGCGATGGTGTAGCCCGCTACACCGCGCCCCGTCCCCCGCCCGCCTACCGTTGCCCCATGGGCAGAACGGTGCGGCAGGCGGCGAGGGCCACGGGGCATCTCGTGCTGGCCGCGGCCATGGCGTTCGGGCTGTGGATCTTCATCACCGTGCTGATCATCACGGCCGTCGGGACGCTCGCCGTGGTCGGCGCCTGGCTGCTGCCCGAGACGGTGCTGATCATTCGGCGGATCGCCGGTGCCAAGCGGGTCATGACGGCCGCCTGGACCGGGCAGCGGATCCCGGAGGCGTATCAGCCGATCACAGGGACCGTCCGGGAGCGCGTCCGGACGGCCGTCCGGGACCCCGGCACCTTCACCGACCTGCGCTGGATGGTCGCCGATTACTTCTACGGCGCCCTCCTCGCCCTCGCTCTGCCGCTGTGGCCCCTCGGACTGGTCGTCGACGGCGTGTGGAGCGGGCTGCTGCGCCGTGCGCCCCTCGTGCTCCCGCTGATCGTGCGGATCGCCGACCTGGAGGCCGACTGGTCCACCGCCCTGCTCAAGCCGTCCCCGAAGGCCCAACTCACCGCGCGGGTGGAGGAGTTGGCGGCGACCCGCGCCGACGCCATCGCCGCGCACGGCGCCGAGCTGCGCCGTATCGAACGCGATCTGCACGACGGTGCCCAGGCCAACCTGGTCGCCCTGTCGATGCGCATCGGGCTCGCCAAACGCGCCTACGACAGCGACCCGGCCACCGCCCGCCGACTCCTCGACGAGGCCCAGGCGCAGGCCGAGAAGGCGCTGACCGAGCTGCGGCACGTGGTGCGCGGCATCCATCCGCCGATCCTGACGGACCGGGGGCTGGTGGGCGCGGTGCGGGCGCTGGCGGCCGGGAGCGGGCTGGAGGTGGTGGTTGAGGTGGCCGGGTTGGAGGAGGACGGGGTGCGGGCGCCCGCGGCAGTGGAGGCGGCCGCCTACTTCGTGGTCGCCGAGGCGCTGACCAACGCGGCCAAGTACAGCGGCTCCGCGCGGGCCGCGGTCCGGCTGGAGCGGGTCAGGCGCGGGCTGCGGGTGCGGGTCGCCGACGAGGGGCACGGGGGCGCCGACGAGGCGGACGGTTCCGGGCTGGTCGGGATGCGGCGGCGGGTGGCCGCCCTGGACGGGACCCTGGAGCTTTCCAGCCCCGTCGGCGGGCCGACCGTGATCGACGTCATGCTGCCGTGCGTGTGGTGAGGGACGCCGTCGGAATCAGTCGGCGGATTCAGCCGGCCGTGAGCTCCGTCAGCTGGCCCAGCGGCAGCGTGTGCTGCGTCTGCAGGACCTTCGCGCGCAGGTAGCGGACGTTGTGCGCGGTAGTGAACACGCCCGTGGGGACGCGGTCGCGCACGGCGATGTCCAGACCCCGCAGTTGCTCGGCCTTGTCGGGGTTGTTGGACAGCAGGTCCAGCTCCTCGACGCCCAGCGCCCGCAGCATCTGCGCGGCGGCCGTGTAGTCGCGCGCGTCCTCGGGCAGGCCCAGGGCCGCGTTCGCCTCGTACGTGTCGAGACCCTGGTCCTGCAGGGCGTAGGCGTCGAGCTTGTTGTAGAGGCCGATGCCCCGGCCCTCCTGGCGCAGGTAGAGCAGGACCCCGCCCCGGTCGGCTATCCGCTCGACCGCCTCGCGCAGCTGCGGGCCGCAGTCGCAGCGGGCGGAGCCGAAGACGTCGCCGGTCAGGCACTCGGAGTGCAACCGGACCAGCGGGACCGTGCCCGGGGCCGGGGTGCCGAGGACGACGGCCACGTGCTCCTGGCCGTCGGTCAGGCCGTGGAAGGTGACCAGTTCGGCATCGACGCTGTAGCCGTCGGCGAAGCGCAGCGGCACCCGGACACGGGCGCGCTCGGTGGCGGCGGGGAAGTCGGGCATGCGGGTCTCCGGGGTCCGTCCGTAGTCTGGCGGCGCCTGCTTCAGTTTTGAAACAGGTGCACGGTCGGTGACCCTACCCCATGCTTTAAATTTGAAGCAACAGAATTGTGCGGCGCTTCACGTACTGGTCATGAGCAGGACGGCGACGACCGGCGGCGCCAGGGCACCTCGTCGGTCGTGGGGCGCTCGTCCTCCTGGAGCCGCTGGACGATCCCCGTACAGATCTCCTCGAGCTGTTCGACCTGCTCCTCGGTGAGGTGGTCGAACAGCAGGGACCGTACGTTCTCCACATGTCCCGGGGCGGTGCGTTCCAGGACGTCCATGCCCTCGTCGGTCAGCACGGCGAAGCTGCTGCGCTTGTCCCAGCGGCAGTTCTCGCGCCGGATCAGGCCGTCCTTCTCCAGTCGGCCCACGGCGTAGGTCAACCGGCTGCGGGTGATCTTCGTCCTCTCGGCGAGGTCGGTCATGCGCAGCCGCCGCTCCGGGGTCTCGGAGAGGTTGGCCAGGATGGAGTAGTACAGGTGGGGCATGCCGGCGTCCTGCTGGAGCTGCCGGTCGATCGCGTCCTCGACGAGGAACGTCGCCGCGATGTACGCGCGCCAGGCGCGCTGCTCCTTCGGGGTGAGCCAGCGAGTCGTCATGCCACCAGTGTAGGTTTGTTTCAAACTTGAACCAAGAGTGGCCGTTCAGCGCCTTGTGCCGAGCGTGCCGTCCACCACGAGCCGGGGAGCGCGTCGATGCCCCACCCGTACGTCCTGCTGTCCGCCGCCGTCTCCCTCGACGGCTACCTCGACGACACCGGACCCGAACGCCTGCTGCTCTCGTCCCCGGCCGACTTCGACCGCGTCGACGAGGTACGGGCGTCCGTCGACGCCATCCTGGTCGGCGCCGGCACCATCCGCGCCGACAACCCGCGCCTGCTGGTCAACTCGCCCGAGCGCCGCGCCGCCCGCGTCGCCTCGGGCCGGCCCGAGTACCCGCTCAAGGTCACCGTCAGCGGCTCGGGCGAGCTGGATCCGGCGGCGAGGTTCTGGCACACGGGCGGCGACAAGGTCGTCTACACGACCGACAAGGGGGGCGAACGGGCCCGCGCGCTCGGGATCGCCGCCGACGTCGTCCCGCTCGGGCCCGACCTCGACTGGCGCCGGCTGCTGGAGCATCTGCACGACGTCCGGGGTGTGCGGCGGCTCATGGTCGAGGGCGGCGGGCGCATCCACACCCAGCTGCTCCAGCAGGGGCTCGCGGACGAGCTCCAGCTGGTGCTCGCCCCCCTGTTCGTGGGCGACCCCGACGCGCCCCGCCTCTTCGGCCCGGGCGGCTACCAGGGCGGACGGCTCAGGCTGGTGGAGAGCCGGCGGATCGAGGACGTGGTCCTCATGCGCTACGAGCCCACCGCCCCCGGCACCGGCCCGCTGGCCTCCGCCGCCGACCACCACTGGCTCCGCCTCGCCTGCGACCTGGCGGCCCAGTGCCCGCCCTCGCGGACCGCGTTCAGCGTCGGCGCGGTGGTCGTCGCCGCCGACGGCACGGAGCTGGCCCGCGGCCACTCCCGCGAGGCCGGCGACCCCGTGGTCCACGCGGAGGAGGCGGCCCTGGCCAAGCTCGACCCGGCCGATCCGAGGCTCGCGTCCGCGACGGTATACAGCAGCCTGGAGCCCTGCGCCCACCGCGCGTCCCGTCCCAAGCCGTGCGCCCGGCTGATCCTGGAGGCGGGGGTACGGCGGGTGGTGACCGCGTGGCGGGAGCCGGACACCTTCGTGGAGGCCGCCGACGGCAGCGGTCTGCTGGCGTCGCGGGGCGTCGAGGTGGTCGTCCTGCCCGAGTACGAGGAGCGGGCGAAGGCGCCGAACGCCCATCTGCCGGGCTGAAAAACGCAGGTGGAGCGGGGGTGGACGCGGGGGCGGACGGAAACCCTGGTGCTGGGCGTCCCGCGGATGGCGTATGCTGGTCTCACAACGACGCGGGGTGGAGCAGCTCGGTAGCTCGCTGGGCTCATAACCCAGAGGTCGCAGGTTCAAATCCTGTCCCCGCTACTGAAGGCCGAGGGCCGGAATCCAGTGACTGGATTCCGGCCCTCGGTGTTTCACGTTTCCCGGACCGTCGCTCCCTGTGCGGAACCTGGGACAAGGTCAACTCGCCCGATTTTCACCGGTCATGGCCCGAACGTCCGCGCCAAAAACGTTTAATGATCAAGCCGAACTGCTTGGAAACCCCACCCCGGGTCTATTAACGTTCGATAACGCAGCGCGGTCGTCCCAGCCGTCACAAGAGGCGGCTCCGTGCGCACGCGCCGAATCCCGCAAGGGAACCGGGGAACCACCACCCTGGGGTGAATCGCGCGGAAACCGCCGTGGACCCACGGCAGGTTTACGCGCGTAGGAGACCTTCCTGCTCCGAACCCGTCAGCTAACCCGGTAGGCGAGAAGGAAGGAAAGGAGCACGCCCACGTGGCGTCCAACCCGCCTGCCCCGGCAGCCCCGTTCGTGCCGGGCACCCGGCCCTTCGGCTTCGGCCCCAGCGACGACGAGGGCCAGTGGGAGGAGTGGAACCCCACCGAGGAGTCCCTCCGCCCGGTACGCGGCCGGCACCGTGTCTCCAGGCAGCGCGGCGGGGGACTCGCCCGCAGCTCCACGGTTCTCGGCGTCGGTGTCATAGCCGCCGTCGGCGCGGGCGGCATGGCCAGCGCCAACACCGGCAAGCCGCCGGTGTCCATCTCCCTGCCCGACCTGGCCTCCGTCGCCCATGTGTTCGACGCCGGCTCCGATGCCCCCAAGGGCTCCGCGACCGCGCTCAGCGCTGTCGGGGTGAGCACCAAGGACACCGAGCAGGGCGCCCGGGACGCCGGTGAGGCGCTGCGCGACCGCATCATGGCGCAGGCCGAGTCGCAGCAGGTCCAGCTCGACAGCAAGGCCCAGTCGGCCACCGAGGCGGCCCTCGCCAAGCAGATCGACGATGCGGCCGCCAAGGCGGAGAAGGACGCGGCGGCCAAGGCGCAGGCCGCCAAGGAGAAGGCGGAGGCGGCGGCCAAGAAGGCGGCCGAGGACGTCAAGCTCGCCGAACTCGCCAAGCAGTACAAGCTGCCGGTCGTCTCCTACACGATCACCGGCACCTTCGGTCAGGCCGGCTCCATGTGGTCCTCCGGTTACCACACGGGCCTCGACTTCGCCGCGCCGACGGGCACGCTCATCAAGGCCATCCACTCCGGCACCATCACGGAGGCCGGCTGGGCGGGGTCGTACGGCTACCGCACGATCCTCACCCTCGACGACGGCACCGAGCTGTGGTTCTGCCACCAGTCCTCGATCAGCGTCAGCGTCGGTCAGAAGGTCGCCGCCGGTGACGTCATCGGCCGGATCGGCGCCACGGGCAACGTGACCGGCCCGCACCTGCACCTCGAGGTCCACCCGAACGGGCAGGCCACCGGCATCGACCCGATGACCTGGCTGCGCAGCAGGGGCCTCAACCCCTGACAGTGGCACCGCCCCGGAACGGCCGCCTCCGATTGTTTACGGGAAGTTTGCGGCCGTTCCGGAAGAGGACTCTCCGGGGCGGGCGTTGACCATACACATGACTGCTCTGCGCAAACTCGGCTCCTCCGACCTCGAGGTCTTCCCGCTCTCCCTCGGTGGCAACGTCTTCGGCTGGACCGCCGACGAGGCCACGTCCTTCGCCGTCCTCGACGCCTACGCGGCCGCGGGCGGCAACTTCCTCGACACCGCCGACGGCTACTCCGCCTGGGTCCCCGGCAACCGGGGCGGCGAGTCCGAGACGATCATCGGCAAGTGGGTCAAGGCCCGCGGCAACCGGTCCGACGTCGTCATCGCGACCAAGGTGAGCCAGCACCCCGAGTACCAGGGGCTGTCGGCCGCCAACATCAAGGCCGCCGCCGACGCCTCGCTGCGCCGCCTCGACACGGACTACATCGACCTGTACTACACGCACTTCGACAAGCCGGAGATTCCCGTCGAGGAGATCATCGGTGCGCTCGACGAGCTGGTGACGGCGGGCAAGGTGCGGGCGATCGGCGCGTCCAACATCTCCACCGAACGGCTCGCGGCGTCCCTGGAGTTCTCCGACCGGGAGGGCCTCGCCAAGTACGTGGCGCTGCAGCCGCAGTACAACCTGGTCTCCCGCGACACCTACGAGGGGCCGCTGCAGGACCTCGCCGCGCGCTACGGCCTCGCCGCCGTCCCCTACTACGCCCTGGCGTCGGGTTTCCTCACCGGCAAGTACCGCCCCGGCACGACGGTCGACAGCCCTCGCGCGGGCGGCGCCGCCAAGCACCTGGAGACGGAGCGCGGCCAGCGGGTTCTCAAGGCCCTCGACGAGATCGCCGAGGCCCACGACGCCCCGATCCCCACGATCGCCCTGGCCTGGCTCGCGGCCCAGCCCACGGTGGTGGCCCCCATCGCCAGCGCCCGCACGGTGGACCAGCTCCCGGCCCTCCTGGGAGTGGCCGACGTGACGTTGACGGACGCCGAGATCGGCCGCTTGACGGAGGCCTCGGCCTGAGGGTGCCGGGCTCAGCGTGCTTGGTGGGGGTGTCGGTTTGAGGGTGCCGGGCTCAGCGCGCTTGGTGGGGGTGTCGGTTTGAGGGGGCCCGGGGCGGCCCGCCTGGCGGGAGCTTTGGGCTGCCGGATTGCGTGCGGACGCCGGTGGCGGAGGTCTTGGCTTGATACGGGCCGGTCGGCCTGTTGCTGATCTATGCCTTCGCCCGACCGGCTGTCGGCTCCTTCTGCCGTCGGCTTGGTCGTTCGTCCGCCTCTCCGCAGCAGCGGCCTCCACTCAGTGCCGGCTCTCCGCAGCAGCGGCCTCCACTCACCGGCCTGTTCGGTCCGCAGCCACGGCGCTCGGCCACCGTGGCGGGCGTCGGCGGTGCCGAGTCTGCCGCGGCCTTACGACTGGTACGGGTTGTACGCGGGATACGGTGCCGCCGGATGGCCGTACGTGCCGTACAGCGGCCAGGGCGGGGCGGCCACCGGGACCGGTGGGGCCGTCGCCCGGGCCGCGTGGTCCAGGGCCGGCCGGGCGACGTCCCGCAGGCGCCACAGCTCGGCCAGCAACTCCCGCTCCCGTACGACGAAATCGACCCCCGCCCGCCCACGGCGCCCCCGGTGCCGTAGGAACGCGAGCGAGGTCGCGTACGCCTCGTACTGCGTCACCGCCCGCGCACCCGCCCTGCCGAAATGGTGCCCCGCGTAGTCGCGGGCCATCCGCCGCGCCCGCATCGAGCCCAGCGCGTACGGCTCGGCCGGCGTCAGCCACCCCGCGGCCGCGTACGCGGGCAGCTCCTCGCGCACGGTCCGCAGCTCCCGCTGCCGGGTCCAGATCACCAGCCAGGTCAGCAGTCCGAACGCCGGCACCATGAAGGCCGCGTACACCCCGAAGAACCCGTACTGACCGAAGGTGGAGGAGCCGTTCCAGATGGCGTGCATGCCCATCGCGAGCAGCAGCCCGCACAGGGGGACCAGCACCCGCCGCACGTGCTGCCGGTCGGCCGCCGCCGCGGCGATGCCGAAGCCGATCCCGGTCAGCACGGTGAACAGGGGGTGCGCGAAGGGCGACATGACGATGCGGACGAAGAAGGTCGCCGCCGTCACGGAGGCGATGCCCCGGTCACCGGTGAGCTGGTCGGTGCCGAAGGCGGTGCCCAGGTAGAGGATGTTCTCGGTGAACGCGAAGCCGGTGGCGGTGACCCCGGCTATGACCACTCCGTCGACGATCCCCGTGAAGTCCCGTCTGCGGAACAGGAAGACGAGCAGTACGGCCGCCGCCTTGGCGGACTCCTCGACTATGGGCGCTATGACGGTGGCGCCCAGGGTGTCGGCGCTCGACGGATCCGCCGTCGCCGTCGCTATCCACCGCGTCGCGAAGCTGTTGGCGACGATCGCTATCAACGCGGCCGCGCAGGCACCCCAGGCGAAGGAGAACAGCAGGTTGCGCCAGGGGCCGGGGGCGACCCGGTCGAGCCAGCGGAAGGCGGCTATGAGCAGCGGCACGGGCAGGACGGCCAGACCGAGCCCGACCAGGAAGCCCTCCGTGCCGGTCTGTTGGCGCACCAGGGCGAGGATGACCAGCCCCGAGAGGGCCAGCAGAGCGCTGAGCGCGCCGTAGCGCACTGAGCGCCGCTGCCACCAGTGCGCGTGCCCGATCGACCCGCCCGCGGGATCGCCGGGGTACGGCGGTTGCGGCGGGTGTGTCGGATACGGGGAACTGGTGGCCACGGCATTGACCCTAACGAGGGAAGGCGCCGCCCGCAGGAGGCCGACGGGCCTCAGGCGCCGGTGAGGGGCTGGTCGTGATGGGGTACGCGACGGAAGAGCAGGTCGTTCACGACATGTCCCTTGTCCAGTCCCTGGCCCTCGAAACGGGTGAGCGGACGGAAGTCGGGACGCGGCGCGAAACCGCCGTCGGGCCTGGTGTTCTCGAACTCCGGATGCGCCGTCAGCACCTCGAGCATCTGTTCGGCGTACGGTTCCCAGTCCGTCGCGCAGTGCACGATCCCGCCCGGTCGGATCCGGGCGGCGGCGAGGTCGAGGAACTCCGGCTGGATCAGCCGCCGCTTGTGGTGCCGCTTCTTGGGCCAGGGGTCGGGGAAGTAGACGCGCAGCCCGTCGAGGGAGTCGGGGGTCAGCATCTCGCGCAGCAGGATGATGGCGTCGCCATTGCCGACGCGGACGTTGGACAGACCGCCCTGGTCGGCGAGGTTGAGGAGGTTGCCCTGGCCGGGGGTGTGCACGTCCACGGCGAGGATGTTGGTCTCCGGATCCGCGGCGGCCATCTGCGCGGTCGCCTCGCCCATGCCGAACCCGATCTCGAGCACCACTCGGTTCGCGTTGCCGAACAGCTCCGTCAGGTCGAGGGTGTGGCTCCCGTCGATGTCCAGCCCCCACTTGGGCCACAGCCGCTGCAGGGCGTCCGCCTGGCCCGCGGTCACCCGGCTGCGCCGCGGCTGGAAACTGCGGATCCGCCGCTCGAAGTGCGAGCCGGCCGGATCGGCCTTCGGCCCGTCGGGGAACCGCGGCTCGCCCTTGGACCGGGTGTGCCGGATGGAGACACCGGGGGCGTGCGAGGTGCGCTCGCCGGTGCCGGCGCGTTCGGGGGTGGTGTGGGAGTCAGACACAGTGAGGTCGATTTTACGGCGGCTCACCCTGTGCGTTTCGGCGGCTCACACCGAGCCCAGCATCGCCAGTGCCCTGCGTGCCACCTCCCGCCCGATGGGCAGTGAGGCCGTGGCCGCGGGCGAGGGCGCGTTCAGCACGTGCACGGTCCGCGCGCCCTCCTTGATCAGGAAGTCGTCCGCCAGCGAACCGTCCCGCAGCACCGCCTGCGCCCGCACCCCGGCGGCGGTCGGCACGAGGTCGTCCGCGGTCACCGCGGGCAGCAGCCTGCGCACCGCGGTCGTGAACGCGTGCTTGGACACCGACCGGCGCAGCTCCCCGGCGCCGTAGCGCCAGTGCTGCCGGGCCATGTGCCAGGACCCTGGCCACGCCAGTGTGCCGGCCACCTCCCGCGGTCGTACGACACCCCAGCCGTACCCCTCGCGGGCCAGCGCCGGCACCGCGTTCGGCCCGACGTGCACGCCTCCGTCGATCCCGCGCGTGAGATGCACCCCGAGGAACGGGAACGCCGGGTCCGGCACCGGATAGACCAGGCCGCGCACCAGCTCGGGCCGCGCCAGCGAGAAGTACTCGCCACGGAACGGCACGATCCGCATCTCCGGGTCGTCCCCGGTCAGCCGCGCCACCTCGTCGCAGTACAGCCCCGCGCAGTTCACCATCACGCGCGCGCGGACGACGTCACCGGCGGCCGTGCGGACGGCGACCCCGCGCTCCGGGCGCCGGTCGACCCGCTCCACCCGAGCCCCGTAGCGGATCTCCGCGCCCGAGGCCTCCGCCAGCTGCCGGGCCACGCCCACGAAGTCGCAGATCCCGGTCGTCCCGACGTGTATCGCGGCCAGGCCGCGCACCTCCGGTTCGTACTCCCCGATCTGGGAGCCGCCCAGCTCCCGCACCGGAATCCCGTTCTCCCGGCCGCGCTGCACGAGGGCGTGCAGTCGGGGGAGCTCCTCGCGCTCGGTGGCGACGATCAGCTTTCCGGTGACGGCGTGCGCGATGCCGTACTCGGCGCAGAACTTCACCATCTCGGCCGCGCCCCGCACGGCGTACCGGGCCTTGAGCGAGCCGGGCCGGTAGTAGACCCCGCTGTGGATGACCCCGCTGTTGCGCCCGGTCTGGTGCCGGGCGGGCCCGGCCTCCTTCTCCAGCACCGTCACCCGGGTGCCCGGGGCGGCACGCGTGATCGCGTACGCCGTCGACAACCCGACGATGCCACCGCCGACCACCAGCACGTCGCAGTCGTAAGCGATCTCATGCCGCACCTGCACCACCTCCGCCTCCGATAGTGCACTGCGCCACTGACATCGTGTTCAAACTGTCTCGCGTCGCATTATGCGGGTGCCATCAGCAACGGACGCGCCCGCTCCCGCAGCTCCACCACCCTCGGCTCGTCCCCGTACGGCTCCAGACGGTGCAGGAGGTCCTTCACGTACTCGGTGGTGCGGGCCGAGGAGATGCGCCCCGCGACCTCCACCGCCCGCACGCCCTGCTCGCACGCCGCGTCGAGATTGCCCGACTCGAGCTCGGCGACCGCCGAGACGACCAGCCGCAGCCCGTGCGACCGTACGAACTCCTCCGTCGGCTGGGAGAGGGCCTGCTCCGTGAAGCGCCGCACCTGCCGGGGCGCCTTCAGGTCCCGGTAGCACTCGGCGGCGTCCGCGGCGAACCGGTCGTAGGAGTAGAAGCCGAGCCAGGACGGGTCGTTGTCGCCCTCCCGGGACCGCTCCAGCCAGCCCTCGGCGGCCTTGAGCGCGGCCCCGGCGGCCTGCGCGTCACCCGCGCGGGCGTGCGCGCGTGCCTCGACCAACCGGAAGAAGCTCATGGTGCGGGCGGTGGCCAGGCCACGATTGCGCTCCAGAGCCGCCTGCGCGAGATCGACGCCCTCGTCGCCGAAGCCCCGGTACGTGGCCTGCAGCGACATCGACGCCAGCACATAGCCGCCGAGCGGCACGTCGGCCGCCGCGCGCGCGAGCCGCAGCGCCTGGATGTAGTACCGCTGCGCGGCCTCCTGCTGCCCGGTGTCGAAGGCCATCCACCCGGCGAGCCGGGTCAGCTCGGCACTCGCCCCGAACAGGGCGCGCCCGACCTCGTCCGAGTACGAGCCCAGCAGCAGCGGCGCCGCCTCCACCCGTAAACACTCGGGCACCATCGACGAACGCCAGTCGCCGCCTCCGTACTTGGAGTCCCAGCGCCTGGCGTCCTCGGCGGCCTCCCGCAGTTTCTGCACATCGCTGTGGCCGACTTTGAGCGGTGCGCCCGAGCCCTCCGCGGAGTTCGCCTCGCGCGCCACCGACGAGTCGGCCGGGGTTATCAGCCACCGTGAGGCGGGCGTCGCGTACGCGCTTACTGCGAACGATCCGGCCAGCGACTGCCAGATGCCGCCGGAGCCGGCCCGGCGCCCGGCGAGGTCGAGACGGTACAGCTCCGTCGCCGAGCGCACCGCCTGTCCTACGTCCCTGGGGAAGGCGAGGCCTACTTCTGGGGCGGGATCCGCGTCCGCCAGACCGATCTCGTGGAGCGGTACCGGGCGGCCGAGCTTCTGGCCG
Organism: Streptomyces sp. NPDC005799; assembly: GCF_040630525.1. Taxonomy (NCBI): domain Bacteria; kingdom Bacillati; phylum Actinomycetota; class Actinomycetes; order Kitasatosporales; family Streptomycetaceae; genus Streptomyces; species Streptomyces sp. NPDC005799. Next base: position 17,136 of record NZ_JBEXXQ010000057.1, on the reverse strand, counting down.
ATCGCGGCGGCGATGAGGTGCGGCGCGGCGCCCTGCGGCACCATGCCCTTCGACACCCAGCGCGCCACCGAGGTCTTGTCGTAGCGAAGAGTCAGTCCCCGCTGGGCGCCAAGGTCGTTGACGCGCCGGGCGAGGCCTGCGTTGCTGATTCCCGCGAGGGCGAGAACGGTGCCGAGCTTTTCGTTCGGCCCGCGTTGCTCCCTGGACATTGCGCCACCCCTCGACACAGACGGCTGCCGCGTTGGCATAACCACGCGGCATTCGTAAACCCAGCGTAGTTCGCCGCATCCCAAGCGTTAAGGGGCATTGTTCCGGATGGCGGGATTGTGGTCCGTACTGAAGTGCGGGTCCGATACGCGCAGTTGCGTCGTGCTACCGCCGTGTGGCCGTGCGCCCGTCCGTGCGCTCTTCTCCGGCCATCGGGGGAGCGCTTCCATGGATGCTGCGTGGGTCGGCCCGCTGTACTGGATCCAGTGGGCTGGGGGACACCGCCGCCTACATCCCCGCGGGCGGCGGACCGGTCCGGGAGGTGAATCCCACCTCCCGGGCTGCGCACCTGACATGGCGGTGCGCAGAGCATGTACGGAGCGTGTGCGCACCTGTCCCCGCGTCCCGGATTTGGCCGAAAATCGACCCCGCGTTCCTTCCCGGATTACGGCTCCCACCACGGTACTTGAGGGCGCGAACGGCGTTTTCAGGGAGCGTTTCGGGGGCGCATTCGCGTCGCAGACACCTACTTCCGCCTGGGTGTTGACGCCTTCGGGATCTCCCCGCAAGGGTGGGCGCCCCGGCGCGTTCCGGGGGTCACAAGCGGCTCCACCGCCCCGCCGGCACGCGTTCTTCATGGCAGCATGGTGAACCGGTTCGTGCGGTGCACTGGTTGTCCACAGCCTGTGGAGGCGTCGATGCGGTGGTTGGTGGGATGGAGCAGCACCGCCGCGGTGGCCGCCGGAATCGGTTCCGCGGGGGCCACCGGATTCGACGGCGAGACCGTGCACCCGGTGGGCTCCCAACTCCTGTGGGGTGACCCCGACCCGCTGTGGGCGGTCGGCGACTGGCGCCCCGACGAGGTGCGCGTGGTGCGGGCCGACCCGCAGACCCGGATCGCGGTCCTGGGCACCTGCGGAGCATCCGACGAGGAACTGAGGGTCGGTCTGTTCGCCGCGCGCGGGGGCGCGTTGCGGCATCTGACGGCCTGGCCGGGCAGCTACACGGCCATCGTCCAGGTCGGCCGCCGCCTCACCGTCTGTGGCGATCTGGCCGGCGCGCGCCCGGTCTTCCACACCCCCTGGGCCGGCGGCACGGCGTACGCGACCGCGGCCCTGCCGCTCGCCGACCTCATCGAGGCCAACCTCGACTTCGGCCACCTCGCCGCCCTGCTCGCCGCCCCCGACGTGCCGGCGGCCCTGGACGACTCCACCCCCTACGACGGCGTACGGCGCATTCCGCCGGGGCACGCGCTCATCCTGCGTGCCGGGGCGCGAGAGATCGCCGGCTACGAGCCGGTCGCCTCCCTCGCCGTGGCGGCGCCCTCCGCCGACCCCGACAGCGCGGTGGACGCGGTGCGCGACGCGCTGGTGGAGGCGGTACGTGCGCGTCTGTCGGCACCGCGGCACGTCCCGGGCGTCGACATGGACCCCGGGCCCGTCCCCGGCATGGGGCCCGCCGAACGCCGTGCCGCGCGCGGGATGCCGGTCGCGGGCATCGGCGCCGACCTCTCCGGCGGCCCCGCATCGGGCACCCTCGCGCTCCTGGCCGCCGGCCTGCCGGGCATGCCGGGCACGGTCCTCGGCCACGGGACGGGCGCGGGCGAGCGCCTGCTGGCGGTGACCTTCAACGACCTGGTGGTGGGCGGCCGCGAGGCGGAGGTGGAACGGGCGGGCACCCTGGCGGCCAACCCGCGCCTGCACCACGTGGTGGTGACCGGCGGCGAGGACACCCTGCCGTACGCCGACCTGGACGGCCCGCTGACGGACGAGCCGGGTCAGTCCCTGGTCACGGCCGCCCGCCACCGCGCCCGCCTCGCCGCCGGCAGCGCGGACCACTTCACGGGCTACGGCGCCCGCCAGGTCCTCGACGCCCACCCCGCCCGGCTGGCCGACCTCCTGATGGACCGCAAACGCCGCCACCTGGTACGCCCCGTCGCCGCCCTCGCCAAGGCGGACGGCTCCGTGATGGTCCCCGCGCGCGTGTACGGCGCCGCGCGGAGGCTTGCGCGCACCCCGTACCGGGCGGGCCTGGAACTGCTCGCCGAGCGCCTCCTCCAGCGCCGTTTCGACGAACCAGGAGGCGCCGTCGGAGCCTCCCTGGCCGCCCTCACCTGGGCCAGACCGGGCCCCGCGGCACGCTGGCTGACCGGCGAGGCGCTCGCTGAAGTATCGGTTCGCCTGCAGGCGGCCACGAACCGCTCCGGGATGGGCCCGGGCCAACGTCCCGGCGACCACCGCGCGCGTGCCGCCCTCGCCCGACAGGCGGCGGACCTCCGCGTCCTCGAACAGGCGGCCGAGATCCGCTCCCAGCGGCTGCACGCCCCGTTCCTCGACAACCAGGTCGTCCGCGCCTGCCGCACCCTCCCGGAGGCCCTGCGCGTCCAGCCGGGCGCCCGCGCGGACATCCTCCGTACGGTCCTGGAGGGCGCCGGCGTACGGGACCTCCCGCCCGGCTGGGGCGCCCCGTCCCACGCGTCCGCGGCGGTCGCCGCCCGCACCGGCCTGAGAGTCGCCGCGGACTCCCTGATGACCCTCTTCGGCACGCCCCTGCTGGCGGAGGCGGGCCTGGTCGAGGCCAGGGTGGTCCGCAAGGCCCTGCGCGCGGCGGCACAGGGCGAGCCCCTGCCCCTGGACGGCCTGGCCGACCTGGTCTCCCTGGAACTCTGGCTCCGCCGCCTCCTGGCCCGCCGAGGCACCTGCTGGACAGGCACCCCGGCCCGCCAGCGAGCGGTCCCGGCGGGCATCACCCCGAAACGGGGGGCGTTGGCCTCGGGCGGAGGAGCCGGCGTGGCGTGAGGGAACGGTGCCTCTGAGGGCGGGTTGGTGTGTCTTCAGCCCATCCGGCGTTTGACGACGAGTCCCGAAGGGCCGATGGGGTCCGGGGGCGGAGCCTGATGGGGTGCAGGGGTGCAGGGGTGGAGCCCCGATTGGGTCTGGGTGGAGCCCTGATGGGGTCTGGGGCGGAGGCCGGTGCAGGGGCGGAGCCCTGATGGGGGTATCGGGCGGAGCCTGATGGGGCCCAGGGGCGGAGGCCGATGGGGTGTAGGGGTGGAGCTCTGATGGGGTCTGGGGCGGAGGCCGAAGGGGTCCAGGGGTGGAGCTCTGATGGGGTCCGGGGGCGGAGCCCCGGCAGGGGTGCAGGGGGCGGAGCTCCCGGGAGCGGGGTTGAAGGGGCGGCAGCCCCTGGAGGACGGGACGGGTAGGGGCGGCGGGGGCGAGACCCACGACCCGCGCCCACCCACCCGCGCCCACCCACGGACCGACACCCCGAAACACGATGCCCCACCGACGTCTCCCAGCGACAATGACCTGGTGCGGTACAGAATCCTGGGCGTCACCGAGGCAGCAGACGACCACGGCACCGCCATCCCCATCCCCGGCCCCCGCCTGCGCACGCTCCTCGCCGCCCTCGCCCTGCGCCCCGCCCGCGTCACGCCCCCCACCACCCTGATCGACGAGATCTGGACGGACGACCCGCCCCAGGACGCCCCCGCCGCCCTCCAGGCCCTCATCGGCCGACTCCGCCGCACCCTCGGCAAGGACGCCATCACCTCCACCCCCGGCGGCTACCGCCTCGCCGCGACCGAGGACGACGTCGACCTGTACGTCTTCGAGCGCCTGGTCCACGAGGGCACGGCGGCCCTGACGGCCGACGACGCCGCGCACGCGGCCCGCGTCCTGACCGAGGCCCTCGCCCTGTGGCGCGGCCCCGCCCTCGCCGACCTTCCGGACCGTACCGCCGCCGCCCGCGCCGACGCCCTGCACCTGGAGGCCACGCGCGCGCGTATCGACGCGGACCTGCGACTGGGCCGCGCCCACACCGTCGTACCCCGTCTGACGGAACTGACGACGGCCCACCCGTACGACGAGCCCCTGCGCGCTCTCCTCATCCGCGCCCTGCGCGACACGGGCCGCGGCGCGGATGCCCTCGCCGCCTACGAGACGGCCCGCCGAGCCCTGTCCGAAGGCCTGGGCACCGACCCGGGCCCGCAACTGCGAGCGCTGCACGCCGAATTGCTCACCGAGACACCGGGACCGACACCGCCCTCCCAACCGACCGAAGTTTCTCGCGTCACGGACTCCGGGTCTCCCGAGAGCCCTCGCACCCCAAGCCCGAGTTCCAGCGAGGGCACTCGCACCCCAGGCCCGGGATCCCCCGAGGGCTCGCGCGCCAGAGCCTCCGGGGCGGCGGGAGGAAGTCGCCGCGAAGCTTCTCGGCCCGCCGAAGATCGCAACGCCGACAACACCCGTCCAGCGGAAGACTCCCGGCCCCAACCCCCTGGATCCGCCGAAAGCTTCCTCCGCCAATCCTCCTCCGATTTCTCCAGGCCCTCGGAGCCCTCCGAGCCCTCCGAGTCCTCCCTCACTCAAGCCCCCGGTCTCACAGAACAGCCCAACTCCCTTCCCCACTCCACCAACCCCGCCGCCATCACCAACCCCCACCCCCAAGCCCCCGCCCGCACCGGAAACCTTCGTCCGCGGCTTACCTCTTTCGTGGGGCGGGAACCAGAGCTCGACGCCATCCGTTCCGAATTGCACAGGGCCAGACTGGTCACCCTCACCGGACCGGGCGGCTCCGGAAAGACCCGCCTTGCCGAGGAAGCCGCCGCCGGGCTCCCGCAGGCCTGGCTGGTCGAACTGGCACCGCTCGACCGGCCGGAGGCGGTGCCAGGCGCGGTGGTCAGCGCGCTCGGTCTGCGCGAGACCGTGCTGATGACCACCGAGCTGACGGCCCCGCAGGACGACCCGGTCGCCCTGCTCGTCGAGCACTGCGCCCCGCGCAGCCAGCTCCTGATCCTTGACAACTGCGAACATGTCATCGCAGCGGTGGCCGCCCTCGCGGAGACCCTGCTCACCCGCTGCCCCGGGCTCACGATCCTCGCCACCAGCCGTGAACCCCTGGGCGTTCCCGGCGAGTCGGTGCGCCCGGTCGAACCCCTCGTCCCCGACCAGGCCCACCGCCTCTTCGAGGAGCGCGCGTCCGCCGTCCGCCCCGACGCGGCGGCCGTGCTCCGCGACCGCGAGGCCGTACAGGAGATCTGCCGCCGTCTGGACGGGCTGCCGCTCGCCATCGAGCTGGCCGCGGCCCGGCTGAGGCTGCTCACCCCGAGGCAGATCGCCGACCGCCTCGACGACCGCTTCCGCCTCCTGACCTCCGGCAGCCGCACGGTCCTGCCCCGCCAGCAGACCCTGCGCGCTGTCGTGGACTGGTCCTGGGAGCTGCTCGACGAGCGGGAGCGCACGGTCCTGCGTGAGGTCTCCGTCTTCGCCGGCGGCTGGGACCTCACCGCGGCGGAGGCCGTCTGCACGGGCCCCGCGGCAGACCTCGTGGGGGCCCTCGTCGACAAGTCCCTGATCGTGGCCACCCCGTACGAGACGCCGTACGAGGAGGGCGGCTCCGGCACCATGCGCTACCGCATGCTGGAGACCATCCACGAGTACGCCGTCGAGCGCGCCGCCGAGGTCCCGGAGCTGCGCGCGGAGGCCGAACGGCGGCACCGCGCGTGGGTGCGGGCGCTGGTGGCGGAGGCGGAGCCGCGTCTGCGTTCCGCCGACCAACTCCCGTGGATCCACCGTCTGGAGACCGAGCTGGACAACATCCGGGCGGCTCTCGACCGTGCCCTCGACGAGGGGGCCGAGGAGGAGGCCGGTGCCCTGGCCCTGGACATGGGCTGGTTCTGGTGGCTGCGCAACTACCGCCAGGAGGGCATCGCCTGGGTGGACCGCACCCTGCGCCTGGGCGTCACCCTGGACAGCCAACCCACCCCGACCGCCCCCGACACCCACCCGCCGGCTGCCCCGGACACCACTTCCCCGACCACCCCCGACCCCATCGACGCCTTCCTGGACGCCCCGGACGCGGAGCGGCACCACCCGCGGCACACCCTCCGGATGAACCTCCGCATGCTGCACCTGTTCCTCAGGGCGGACACCGAGCGGTTCGAGGACCGGCTGGACGAGCGGCTGCGGAGTTACGTCGCCCGGCTGCGGGACTTCTACGCGCCGGGCGGTCCGGAGGCGGCCCGTATGCCGGGACTGGTGTGGCCGCTGACCACGTACGTCCTCGACGGCTCGGTGGACGTACGCGGCGCCATGGAGACCGCGGTCGCCAACAGCCGCAGACACGGCGACGACTGGGCGATCGGCGTCGTCCTGATGTTCCGTACCCACATGGCCGTCGACTCGCCGGGCGGCATGAAGGGCGTCGACGAGGACCTCGCGGAGCTCAGGGTGCTCAGCCGGCGGGTCGGCGACCGCTGGATGCGGGCCCAGGTGTGCAGCGCGTCCGCCGAGGCGGCGATGGTCCGCAGTCGGCACGCGGAGGCCAAGGCCGAGTACGAGGAGGCGCTGCGGCTGGCGTACGAGGTCGGCGCCTACGCCGAGACGCCGTTCCTGCTGGCCCGGCTCGCCGAGATCGCCTACCGCGCGGGTGACCGTCAGGCGGCGCGCCGGCTGCTGGACGAGGCGAGCGAGGCCGCCGAGCAGCACGCCGTCATCGACTCGGCGGCGTTCGTCCTGCTGATGCGCGCCCAGATGGCGCTGGACGAGAAGGACACGGCACGGGCGCGGCAGCTGTGGGAGGAGGCCCGTGTGGAGACCGGCCGGGGTACGCCACCGCCGCAGTTCCTGGTGATGCTGATGGCCGTGGACGCGGGCGTGACGGCCGCCGAGTCGGGTGCGGCGCACGGGTTGCCGAAGCTCGTCGAGGCCGCGCGTGAGGCGGTGGAGAAGCGCTGCGCCGACATGATCGTGGCGACCCTGCTGGACGGCACCGCGGAGCTGCTGGCCGAACTCGGCGACCACACGCGCGTGGTCCGGCTGCTGGCCCTTGCGGACACCTGGCGCGACGGCCAGCCGCGCCTGATGCCGGAAGGGGCCCGGGCCGAGGCTGCCGGAGAGGCCGCCCGCACCGCACTGGGCGCCGATCGCTACGAGACGGAGTACGCGCGAGGCGCTGCGCTCACCCCCGACGCCCTGTTCGCCGAGTTCACGGAGACGCTGCGCGGCCACCCCGCCCGCTGAGCGGCCGGGCTACAGGCAGGTGAACCTCGACTCGGCCCAGTCGGCGAGCGTCAGCGAGTCGAAGGACGTGTCGGGTTCGACGACCAGCCGTACCGTCCTGCGCCCGCTCAGGTTCACATGCACCGGGACCGCCTGGTCGCCGCCCTCGACCAGGCCGGACTTCCACAGCCGTACGCCGTCGGCGTAGACGGAGAAGCGGACCCTGCCGAGACCCAGGATGGTGTCGTCGATGCCGACGGAGGCGTCGTAGGCGGTGCAGCTTCGGTTGAGGTCGATGGTGACGGAGGATGCGCCGTGCACGGTGACGCCGTTCGCATACCGCTTGTCGGCGATCGAGAGGCCGTGGCGCTGCCACACCCAGCTGCTCTGCCCGAGCCGCATCTCGGGTTCGGTGCCGTCGCCGGTGAGGTCGTACGACAGCTCGCTCCACTCGTAGACGGCGGGAGCGGGCGGGGGAGTCGGGGCCGGCGTGGGGGTGGGCGTCGGCTTCGGGCTCGGCTGCGGCTGCTGTGAAGGCGGGGGTGTGGGAGTGGGCGTCGGCGCGGCGGTCGGGGTGGGCTTCGGGCGGGGCGCGGGGGTGTGGGTGGGCGCCGGGGTGGAGGCGTCCGCCACGGGGACGATCGCCGGGGGGTTCGGCGCGGGCTGCTTCCTCGGGGGCGCGGACGTCGGCGACTCGGGCCGTACGACCGGTGCGGAGACCGGCGGTTTGGCGTCCGGCTTCCTGGCGGGGCTGTGGCTCCCGGCCAGCGCGAGCGCCACCGCCACGCCCGCCACGGCGACGACACCGGCGGCGATGCCGGCCTTCACGGGCGCGCCCAGCCCCTCGGAGGCCGCCGCACCCCCACCGGCGCCGGCGGCGCCGGACGAACCGCCGCTCGCGGCAGCGGCCGCACCCGCGGCACCCGCCGCCCCGGCGCCGGCCCCACCGGCGATGAGCCCGAGCGCCTTGGCGTACCCGGCGGCGCCGAACCAGCCGATGACCGCGACCGGTACGACGGCGGGGATGCCGCTGGCGACTTCCTTGATCTGGCCCGCGGCCAGCCGGCACTTGGCGCACTCCTCGAGGTGCTGGCGCAAGCCTCGCTCGGCACGGGTGCGCAGGCCGCCGCGCGCGTAGGCGCCGAGCCGGTCGGCGTAGCGGGCGCACTCCTCGTCGCCGACGAGCGCGGCGCTGACGTGGGCCTGCAGATAGGCCTGCCTGAGACCCTCACGGGCGCGGCTGGCGAGCACGCGCGTGCCGTTGGCGTCGAGGCCGAAGAGGGTGGCGACCTCGCTCGGCGACTCGTCCTCGACCTCGGTGTGCCACAGCACGGCCTGCCAGCGTTCGGGCAGCGACCGGAAGGCACGCATCGCCAGGGACTGCTCGGCCTCGTGCATCGCGCGCACATCGGCGCCCAGGTCGAGGCCCGCGCCGAAGGAGCCCAGGGACGCGGCGTCGTCGGAGACGTCGGGGGAACGGGCTGCCCGCGCGGCGAACACCGCGAAGTCGTCGACGAGTTGCTCCCGTCTGGCGGACTTCGTCCAGGAGGCGGCGACGCGCCGGACGGTGGTGAGCAGATAGGCGCGTACCGCGTGTTCGGGACCGTGCCCGCGACGTACGGCCTGGAGCATGCGGGCGAAGACCTCGGCGGTGAGGTCGTCGGCGGTGTGGGCGTCCCGGCAGCAGGTGCGGGCGTAACGGCGCACGGCGTCGGCGTGCCGCCGGTACAGCGCCTCGTACGCGGTGTCGTCGCCGGAGCGCATCCGCTCGATCAGATCGGCGTCCGACGGCGGCAGGCTCCTCGCCTGGGGCACCACGGCGCCGTCCTCGCGCCGGTCGCGCTGGGCGGGGACGCTGCCCTCGACGGGCTCACCGGCCTGGGCCGGGATGGAGGGCCGACCGCCCTGACTCGGCACCTGCGGCGAACCACCGGCCTCCGGGTCACCGTCCCCCGGTGACCCGTCCCGCCCGTCAACACTCATCGCGGAATGCCCCCGCCGCCGGCCCTACCCGTCCCGAACACCGGGTCAGAGTGCCATATGGGGTTTTGTTCAGGCCCCCGGAGTACACCGCATCCACTCGTCCGGGGGGTTTTCCCACCCCTCAGTACTAGTCCGCACCCAATCGGGGAAGCCTCAACCGACTCCCAGGGGAAGCCGCACGGTGGTGCGGGTGGGAACGCACAACCGGCCGACGGCCGGGCGCACCCCCACCCGCGGACACCATCGGCATCAGGCAGGCCGCGACCGCAGCCCCTCCAGCAGGATGTCCAGCAACCGCGCGGACGCCGCCGCCTGCTGCGCCGCGTCCGGCAGCGAGGGCGCCGCCGTGGCGATCACCAGCAGCACGTCCGACACGGACACGTCGGCCCGCAGTTCACCCGCCGCCCGGGCCCGCTCCACCAACTGCCCCACGACCTCGAGCAGCGCCGCGGCCCCCGTGTCGTCCTCGGAGACCAGCCGCAGCTCACCGGCGCCCACGCCGGCACCCCCGACGCCATGCCCCCGCTGCTGCGGCACCCGAGCCTCGTCGAACACGGAAGCGTCCCCGCGCTCTTCGGCGACGCCGACCCGCAGCACCTGCGGCGGCAGCAACCGCCCCGCTCCCGAGGCCACCGACGTCCGCAGGAACCGCGACAGCGCGGACCACGGCTCGTCCTCCTGCCCGAGCGCCGCCCGGGCCTGGTCGGTCAGCCGGGAGGTCTCCTCCTCGGCTATCCGCCGCACCAGCACGTCCTTGCTCGGGAACCGCCGGTACACGGTCCCCACACCCACCCGCGCCCGCCGCGCCACGTCCTCCATCGGCGCGCCGTACCCCAGCTCGCCGAAGACCTCGCGCGCCGCGCGCAGTACGTGCTCCAGATTGCGCTGTGCGTCCACGCGCAGCGGCGTCGTACGCGGCCCGTCCCCGCGTCCGTTGCCCGCCGCCGCGCTCACCATGCCGCCCGCTGCGAGCGCGGACGACCAATGAGAGTCCTGAACATGCATAACGTTCCCCCGGTAATGACGTCTCCCCCCGGAGACTTTCCCCGCCATCGGAAAGGCGGAGCGTGCGGGGAAGCGGGGATCACCGGTCCGCCCGTCGCGGACTTCGGATCCGATGAAGCGCTTCCCCCTACACCCCGTCGACACACGAACATAGTTGAGAGGGGGTCAATTCAGAAGGGGCAGGTTCCGCACGGAGCGCCCCCCGATCGGACCACGGGTGGTATAAGTCCCGATTGCACCCCCTGACGCTCCCCGGCGCACACCCACTGACCTGCACTCCTCCTCACTACTTGGGCAATTCGGCCAACTCCGGAGATCCCCGACCTGCGGTCACACAAATTGTCGAGGCTGTGGACAAACTCAAGCGCTGGGTGCGTCATGGGATGGTGAAGGAACGTGCGCGCATTCTCGTTGTCGGCGGCGGCTACGTCGGGATGTACACGGCCCTGCGTCTGCAGCGGAAGCTGAAACGGGAACTGGGGCGGGGCGAGGTCGAGATCACGATCGTGACCCCGGACCCGTACATGACCTATCAGCCGTTCCTGCCCGAGGCGGCGGCCGGCGCCATTTCCCCGCGCCACGTCGTCGTACCGCTGCGCCGGGTGCTCGACCACTGCCATGTCGTCATCGGCGAGGTCCGCTCGATCGACCACGGCAAGCGCACCGCGACCCTCACCACCCTCGCCACGGAGGAGGAGGGAGCGGGCGCCGTACAGCTGTCGTACGACGAACTCGTGCTCGCGCCCGGTTCGATCTCGCGCACCCTGCCGATTCCCGGGCTCGCCGAGCACGGCATCGGTTTCAAGTCGGTCGAGGAGGCCATCGGCCTGCGCAACCACGTCATCGAGCAGATGGACATCGCCTCCTCCACTCGCGACCCGGCCATCCGCGACGCCGCGCTCACCTACGTCTTCGTCGGCGGCGGCTTCGCCGGCGTGGAGGCGCTCGGCGAGCTGGAGGACATGGCCCGCTACACCACGCGCTACTACCACAACGTCACGGCCGAGGACATGAAGTGGATCCTCGTCGAGGCCTCGGACCGCATCCTGCCCGAGGTCGGCGAGGAGATGGGCCGCTATACGATCACCGAACTGCGCCGCCGCAACATCGACGTACGGCTGAACACCCGCCTGGAGTCCTGCACCGACCGGATCGCCGTGCTCAGCGACGGGGCCCGCTTCCCGACCCGCACGCTGGTGTGGACGGCCGGCGTCAAGCCGCACCCCCTCCTCGCCGCGACCGACCTCCCGCTCACCGGACGGGGTCGGCTGAAATGCACCCCCCAGCTGACGATCGACGGCGTCACGCACGCGTGGGCGGCCGGAGACGCCGCCGCCGTCCCCGACGTCACCGCCGAGCAGCCGGGCGCGGAGACGGCCCCCAACGCCCAGCACGCCGTCCGCCAGGCCCGGGTCCTCGGCGACAACATCGCGCACGCGCTGCGCGGCGAGGAGCTGGAGACGTACTCCCACAAGTACGTCGGCTCGGTCGCCTCACTCGGTCTGCACAAGGGTGTCGCGCATGTCTACGGGCGCAAGCTGAAGGGCTACCCTGCCTGGTTCATGCACCGCGTCTACCACCTCAGCAGGGTGCCCACCTTCAACCGCAAGGCCCGTGTCCTGGCCGAATGGACCCTCTCGGGCCTCTTCAAGCGGGAGATCGTCTCGCTGGGTTCACTCGAACATCCCCGTGCGGAGTTCGAACTCGCGGCCGGTGGAAAGCCTCCTACCGACCCGACGACCGACCCGAAGGGGTCGTCCTGACCGGACCCAGGAACTCCACCGACCGAGTGGGCGTCTGACGGATGTCGCTCCGGTAGGCCACACTGCCAGACTGATCCCCGCCATCCGGGCGAGCGGCAGCCCGCCCCCATCGAACTCCGCTCCCTTCGAACCCCGCCCCTTCGTATCCCCCGCCCCCTTCGAACCCAAGAGGCTTTCCCCACCGTGCTGCATCCCGGGGGCGTCATCCCCCAGCCCTCCGGCCAGACCCGGAGCCGGCCGCAGACGCCGAAGACGACGACACGAGGCAAGGATTCGTGAACTTCACGCGCTGGAGCGCCCGGCTCCCCGGAACGCAGCGCCGCGCCGCAGCGCGGACCGACCAGGTGGCACTTCCCGACCGGCAGTCCGAGCAGCCCGGCTCCGTCCCCGCGGCCCGGGCCGAACAACTCACCGACGCCACCCGCCCCGTGCCGGCCGTCGACGAACTTCCCGTCCGTGAGGTCCTCGACCGCGTCCCGGCCCTCGTCGCCCTGGTCCACGGCCCCGACCACCGCGTCGCCTACGTAAACGACGCCTACGTCGCCGCGTTCGGCCCGCGCCCGCTCGGCGAACCCACCCGCGAGGCCCTGCCCGAGCTCGACGAACTGGGCCTGCTGCCCCTGCTCGACCAGGTCCAGCGCAGCGGCAGACCACGCACCCTGAAGTCCCGCAAGGCCCCCGACGGCCGTTCCTACACCTTCAGTTGCACCCCGGTCACCGAAGGGGAGTCCCCCGACGGCCACGGCGTACTCGTCTTCGCCACCGACGTCACCGACCACGCCGAGGCCGCCGAGCGCCTGCGCGCGAGCGAACGCCGCCAGCGCGAGACCGCGGTCACCCTCCAGCGCTCCCTCCTCCCGCAGGAGCTCGAACAGCCGGACGACCTGCGCATCGCCGCCACCTACCAGCCCGGCGGCACGGAGGCCGCGGTCGGCGGCGACTGGTACGACGTCATCACCCTCGGCGGCGGCCGTACGGCCCTGGTCATCGGCGACGTCATGGGCCGGGGGGTCCGCGCGGCCGCCGTCATGGGCCAGCTGCGCACGGCCGTCCGCGCCTACGCCCGCCTCGACCTGCCTCCGCACGAGGTCCTCCAGCTGCTGGACGGCCTGGCGACGGAGATCGACGCCAACCAGATCGCCACCTGCGTCTACGCCATCCATGACCCGAACGAGGGCCGCCTGGTGTACGCCTCGGCCGGCCATCTCCCCATCCTCGTCCGCGACGAGAGCGGGGTGGTGCTGCGCGCCGACGAACCGACCGGCCCGCCCCTGGGCACCGGCGGCTGGATGCACGCCTCCGGCTCGATCCCCCTCGGCCCCGGCTCCACCGCGGTCCTCTACACCGACGGTCTGGTGGAGCGCCGTAACGAGGACCTGGACGAGGGTATCGCGGCCCTGGAGCGCGCCCTGGCCGGCGCGACCGGCACCCCACAGGTCGTCTGCGACCGGCTGGTCCGCTCCGCGGGCGTGACGGCGGACCACGACGACGACGTGGCGGTCCTGGTCCTCCAGCACCCGGCCCGCACCGGCCCCGACGGCGAACTCTTCCGCAACGCCGCCCTGGAACTGCTCGGCGGCGTCGAAGCGGCCCCACGCGCGCGTGCCTTCGCCTCCGGAGTCCTCACCAGCTGGCGCTTCCCCGCCGATCTGCACGACCTCGGGGTCCTCGCCGCCAGCGAACTGGTCGCCAACTCGCTCCAGCACGGCATCCCGCCGATGCGGCTGCGCCTGCGCCGCACCGACCGCCGCCTGATCATCGAGGTCACGGACGGCGACGACCATCTGCCGCGCCGCCGCCGTGCGGAGCCGGGCGACGAGTCGGGGCGCGGGATCGCCATCGTGGCGACGATCGCCTCCAACTGGGGCTCCCGCCGCACACCGGGCGGTGGCAAGGCGGTGTGGTGCGAGTTCCTTCTGCCGAAAGGCGCGACCTGACCGGCGCGCGCACAAGCCCCGCGCGCGCCATCTAGGCGAACCCGCCTCCCAGTGCTAGTAGCTCCCCATGGCAGACGAACCGGGTTTCCAGCTCAGGGGCAGCGCCCCCGAACGTTACGAGCAGTACCTCGCACCGATCATGACGCCCTTCGTGACGGCGCTGCTCGACGCCGTGGACCTGTGTCCCGGCGACACGGTCCTCGACCTGGCCTGCGGCACCGGCTTCGCGGCCCGCGCCGCGGCCGCCCAGGTCGGTCCCGCGGGCCGCGTCCACGGCGCCGACGTCAACGAGGCCATGCTCAAGGTGGCCGTGGCGCATCATCCCCGCCACTACCCAGACATCGAGTTCACCGCCGCCCCCGCCGACGACCTCCCCAATCCCGACGCCACATTCGACGCGGTCGTCTGCCAACAGGGCGCCCAGTTCTTCCCGGACCTGACCGCCGCGCTCAAGGAGACGGCCCGCGTCACCCGCCCCGAGGGCCGCTTCGCCGCCACCGTCTGGTCGCCGGCCGCCCTCACCAGCCCGTACTTCGCCGCCCAGCACGAGGTCATCAAGGAGTACGGCGGCCCCGACCCGGCGGCTTCCTTCGCCGCGGCATTCGCCTGCACCCCCGACCACCTCACCACGGCCCTCCACACGGCCGGCTTCCACGACCCCAAGACCCACGAGCTCACCTTCGGCATCAGCCTCCCCCCACTGGCCGAGTTCGCCCCCGGCCACCTCTCCGTCCTGCCCTGGGCCCAGCAGATCCTCGACACGGAAGGCGCGGAAGCCCTGACGGCCGCCGGCCAGGCCCTCACCGCCCGCCTCTCCGCCCACGCCACGACGGCCTTCGCCTTCACGGCCACCCTGGCGACGGCGACCCGCTGAACCGGCACAGCAACCGAACCGGCACAACAAGCGGCCGCCACCCGAAGGTGACGGCCGCTTTCCACACTGATCGCGGACTCACGCCTCCGCGACGACCGGCTCCGCGGCGGCCCCGCCCCGGGCCACCACCCGACTCCGACCGAGCCACGGCCGGTCCTGGACGGCGGTGAGCTGCCGACCCAGCCGCAGCGCGAGGAAGGTGATCCCCACCGAGAACAGCAGGAACGTCACGACGTACGCCATGGGCAGCGAGGCCCCGAGCGGCCCGCCCACCGCCGGCCCGACCGCCAGCGCGAGCTGCTTGACCAGCGCGAAAGCGGAGTTGTACTGCCCCGCCATCCCGCTGGGCGCGAGATCGGCGACCAACGGAGCGACGGTCGGCGACAACATCGCCTCACCCAGCCCGAACAGGGCGTACGTCGACACGAACGCGGCCGTCGCCATCTCCTGACTGCCGTGCCCGAGCCCGGCGTATGCGGCGGCGAGCCACGCCACGGCCCAGATCAGCCCCACACCGGCGATCACCCGCGACCGCCGCCGACGCTCGACGAACCGCAGTACGGCGAACTGCGCGACGACGATCATCAGCGTGTTGGCGGCCAGCGCGCTGCCGAGCGCGGACGTCGAGATACCGGCCGCCTCGACGCCGTACGCGCTCAGCCCCGACTCGAACTGCCCATAGCAGGCGAAGAAGAGCACGAAGCCCAGCACGGACAGCTGCACCATGGCCCGGTTCCCGAGCAGCTGCTTCAAGCCGCCCTGGCCCGACCGTGCGGGGGCGTCCGCCATGCGCGGCGCGCGCGGCACCCGCACGGTCGCCATCACCGCGACCAGCGCCAGGAACACCGCGGCCTCGATCGAGAACAGCAGGGTGAAGGAGTCGACGCGCGTAGAGTCAACAAGATGGCCGCCGATGAGGCCGCCGACACCCAGCCCCAGGTTCTGCAGGAAGAACTGCATGGCGAAAGCGCGGGACCGCGTGTCCGTGGTCGAGCAGTCCACGATCATCGTCGCCAGTGCCGGCTGCATCACGGCCTGCCCGGCGCCGAGCGCCGCCGCCGACAGCAGTACGGCCGTCGCGCTGCCCGCCAGCCCCAGGCTCAGCGCTCCCAGAGCGGCGGTGACCAGGGCGGCGAGCAGGACCGGCAGCGGACCGCGCCGGACGATGGCCCGCCCGGCGAACGGCAGCACGATCAGCGCGGCCACGGCGAAGACCGCGAGGACCAGCCCCGCCGTCATGGCTCCCAGCCCTCGCACCTGCGCCACATAGACGTACAGGTACGGGACGGTGAAGCCGAGCCCGAACGCGCTGAGTGCGTTGCCCACATGGATCCGGCGCATCGCTGCGCCCATCGCCCTGGTCACGTTCACCTCTCTCAGGTAGTTGAAGTCCCTCAGTACTTAGAACCGAAGACTTCGAAGATAAATTTCAAGGCTAAAGGCTACAGAGGCAAGGACTTCAAGGCAAAGCGACTGCGTGCGATACTGCGCACATGGCCGAGACCCCCGGCGTCACCGAGCCGACGCTCGACGAGCAGATCGCCGCCTATCAGCGGGAGTTCCGGGACCTCGACCCTCAGGTCGAGAAGATCGTCTCCGCGCTGGCCCGGCTCAACCGCCGGATGAACGTGGCCTACGGCCGCCAGACCTCCGCGCTCGGCATCAGCAACGCCGAGTGGGAGGTACTCAAGGCCCTCGTCCTCTCCGGGGCCCCCTACCGTCTGGGCCCCAGCGACCTCGCGAAGCGGCTCGGTCTGACGCCGGCCGCGATGACCCACCGGATCGACCGCATGGTCGGCGAGGGACTGGTGACTCGGGAGCGGGACGAGACCAACCGGGTCCGCGTCATCGTCGAACTGACCGGGGAGGGCAGGGAGAAGTGGCTCGAGGCGATGCGCCTGGCCACGGTCTTCGAGGAGGACCTGCTCCAGGACCTCTCCGCCGACGAGCGCGCTACTCTGGGAGACGTCCTCACTCGCCTCCTGCGCAGGGTGGAACACGCCCAGCCGGATGCGGGGGGACGCTTGCTCGACCTGGACTAAAAGATCTTGACACGGGGCACTTGACAGCCCTCTGCCGGATCCGTAAAGTTTTTCGGGTTGCCACGGGGCCGTAACGGTTCTGCGGCAGCACCTCCCGCCGCAGTAGCGGCACAAACCTTCAGCACGATCTCCTGAACGATTTGATTTTGGCGTGCCCGAATTTAATTCGATTCGGAGCCCGGTAGCCCGATTGGGAATCGCCGAGAGAATCGGCTAAGGTTTGAGACGTCGGAACGGCCCAACGGCCGGGAAGGCAACCCCCTCTGACGGGGAATCAGACGCCGAAAGGATCTGATAGAGTCGGAAACGCAAGACCGAAGG
>NZ_JBEXXQ010000056.1:0-74816 GCF_040630525.1 Streptomyces sp. NPDC005799 | reverse complement strand
GGAGCGTGATCAAGCGCCGTCGGCCGGCCTTGCGGATCGCCTTGGGCGAGCCGAACTGTTCGAGCAGTGTGAGCACGGCCGGGTGCTGGATGCGCGGGCCCAGGACGCGTTCGAGGTGCGGGTGGATCTGGGTGAGCAGGCCGCGCAGCCGGTTGGCGACCCGGGTGACCTCGCCGGCCAGGTCGTCATCGAACCCGACGATCATGTGGAGCTCGGCGACGGTCTCGTCGTCCAGCTCGATCGAGCGGAGTGTGTGGGGCATGGTGCGGGCGGCGTCCGCGATGATTGCCGCGTCGCGGGCGTCGGTCTTGCCTTCACCGGGGTAGAGGTCGGCGATCCGCCGCATCGTCAGGCCGGGCAGATAGGCGACCTCGCAGCCCGCGTCGCGGGCGACGGCCAGCGGCAGGGCACCGATCGAGGCGGGCTGGTCGACGACGACCAGCACCTTCCCGTACTTGGCCGTGAGCTTGTCGAGCATGGCCCGCATCTTCGGCTCGCTGTTGGGCAGCGGCTTGTCGACGACGTTCTTGCCGTCCGGTGTGAGGCCGGTGGCGTGGTGTTCGCCCTTGCCGACGTCGAGGCCGAGGAACACGGCGACGTCGCGGGTGTTGATCACTTCACTCCTCCTGGGAGGGTTCGTTCTTCCCGGCCAAGGCGCGGCACCGACATCCGGCAACCACGTTACGAAGAGCGTTGCCAGCGGACCGGCGCTCCTGCCCCTATCAGCGATCTACCGGTGCCTCCTGGACCGGTGACACCACCCCCCGGGTCATGGGCGACAGGGGGACATAGTCATGCCGGGCCAGAAGGCCGGGAGCCCCAAGATCGGGGCCGTCTAGAAGGTAACGGGGAAGGCGTCGTAGCCCGCGAGCGCCCGCCGGGGTCCGCCGGCCTTCGAGCGCGCGGGTGCGGGCCCGCGTCGCCCAACGCGGCGGGCGGCTCGGCGCGGCAGTCCGGGGTCGCCGAAGAGCCTGGCAGGGCCGTGGCCCATGCGTGAGACTGGGCGCATGTGCCGGAGCATCAAGACACTTCGTCCGCCCGTGTTGCCCGAGGAGGCGACCGAGGAGGAGATCAGGGCCGCGGCCCTGCAGTTCGTGCGGAAGGTGTCCGGGTTCCGGGCGCCCGCCGCGCACAACCGGGAGGTGTTCGACCACGCCGTCGAGGTGATCGCGCAGGCCACGGCGGAACTGCTGGACGGCCTCGAGGTGCGGGGACAGAAAGCGTCGGCCTGAGCGGCCGGGAGCCTGAGCGGCCGGGAGCCTGAGCGGCCGAGAGGCTGAGAGGTCGAGGGGTCGAGAGGTCGAGGGGCCGAGAGGCTGAGCGGTCGAGAAGCTGTCGGCCCGCAGGCGCTAGGACGCCTTCGCCGGCCGGCGCACCACGTACGCCGCCCCGGCCCCCGCCCCGAACAGCGCCAGCACCGACACCGCGGTCGCCAGCCATGTCGTACCCAGCCACTGGCCGCCGTAGTACCCCAGCGCCACGCTGTAGACCGCCCAGGCCAGGCCCGCCAGCGCCGACCAGGGCAGGAAGTCGCGGGCCCGGCGGTGGGCGGCGCCGGCGCCGAGGGAGACGACCGAGCGGCCGGCCGGGGCGAAGCGGGCGAGGACGACCAGGGCGCCGCCGCCCCGGGCCAGGGCCGCGCCGAGACGTTCCTGCGCGCCGGAGAGCCGGCGGGAGCGGGCGATGGCGCGGTCGAGGCGTTCGCCGCCACGCCAGGCGAGGCGGTAGGCGACCAGGTCGCCGAGGACGGACGCGCAGGCCGCGCACAGGGTGAGGGCGATGATGTCCGGGACCCGGTGCGGCACCGTGCCGGTCGCCGAGCCCGCGGCCGCCGCCGTCGCGGCCGTGATCACCAGCACACCGCTCGGCAGGACGGGCAGGAACACGTCGAGCAGCACCGACAGTGCCACCATGACGTAGATCCAAGGGCTGCCGGTCAGCGACCCCAGACTCTCCAGCACCACGACTCCCCGTGAACTCCCCCGGTGGCCCGTACCGAGCCGCAGCGTCGCGGGGGAGCGGCAGGGGCGGCCATCAATAGCCATACAGCGTACGCCCGTGCTGTGACAGGAGTTCCACGGGGGGCACGTGCGATCGGCACAGGACGTTCACCTGCGGTCCCGCCGGATCGGGCGAGGCCCGTCACTCGCTGAGGACGGACTCCTCCACCAGCGTGAGCTCGCCGTCCGCCCGTGCCTGTTCCAGCCGCAGCCGCGCCGAACGGCCGTGCAGCGCGAGGGACATGAGCTGGTTGCCGAACCAGGGCCCGCCCTTCTTGCGCCACTTGACCGGCGTCGGCGCGCACCTCCCGTGCCGGGCGAACCGCCGTCCCAGTGCGCGGGCCACCGCGCTCCACCCGAAGCGGAAGCCGAACCGCATCGCCAACGGAATGGCGTTGTGCACCGGTGAGCAGGTCAGCTGCAGCACCCGCGCGTCCGGCCCGGCGCCCGTGACCCACGTCGGCTCGGCCACGTACGCGTGATGGACGTCCCCGGACAGCACCAGCACCGTCGCCGGTGCCTGGGCCCCCGAGCCGACCTCGGCGATCAGCTCCGCCAGCGCGGCGAACGAGGCCGGGAAGGCGGCCCAGTGCTCCAGATCCGCCTTCCGCCGCAGATCCTCCCCGAACCGCGCCCAGCGCGCCCCGCGGTCGCCCCGGCACAGGGCCGCGTTCCAGGCCTCGGCGTCGTGCACCAGGTGCGGCAGCAGCCAGGGCAGCGAGGTGCCGATGAGGAGGTGGTCGTACGCCTCCCGCGCGTCCAGCACCTGCTCGCGCAGCCACTCGGCCTCGCCCGGGTCGAGCATGGCCCGGTTCTCCTCCTCCAGGACGCGGGCCGCCCGCGAGTCGACCATCAGCAGCCGCACCCGGCCGAAGTCACGCCGGTAACTCCAGCGCACCGCGGCCGCATCGGCGTCGGCCCGGCAGGCGTGCGCGCGCAACTCGTCGGTTCCGTCGGGCAGTTCGCGTACGGCCGCGTACACCGGGTCGGCCGCCAGCTCGTCCGGGGACACGTTGCCCAGGTGCTGGTGCACCCAGTACGACATCAGCCCGCTCAGCAGCCGCTCCCGCCACCACGGGGTCGCGCGCATGTCGTCGAGCCAGGCGGCGGAGGTGTTCCAGTCGTCGATGACGTCGTGGTCGTCGAAGATCATGCAGGTCGGCACGGTGGACAGCAGCCAGCGCACCTCGGGGTCGAGCCAGGACTCGTAGTAGAGGCGGGTGTACTCCTCGTAGTCCGCGACCTCGCTGCCGGGCGGCTCGCTCAGGTCGCGGCGGGCGGCGAGCCAGCGGCGGGTGGCGTCGGAGACCTCGTCGGCGTACACCTGGTCGCCCAACAGCAGCAGTACGTCGGGGCGTTCGCCGTCCGGGTCGGCCGCGATGCGCTGGGCGAGCGCGTCCAGGGCGTCGGGGCCGACGGGGTCGTCGCCGCCGGCGGCCGGGGCGGCCCAGCGGCAGGAGCCGAAGGAGACGCGGACGCCCTCGTCGTCGGCGGGAACACGGATGACGGAGGGCGGGAAACGGGAGTCGGGCGCCGGCCATACGCGCGTGCCGTCCAGGAAGACCTCGTACGCCGTCGCGGCGCCCGGGGTGAGTCCGGTGACCGGGACGAGGGCGTAGTGGTGTCCGCAGATCTGGAAGGTGCGGGCCGTCCCGGAGGCGCCGTCGGCACATCGCACCTCGGCGGTGCCCGGCCGGCCGGCCTCGACCCACACGGTCGCACTCGAGCCGCCGACGTACCTCAGCAACGGCCCCAGACGCAGCTCAGCCACCAGATCACGCTCCTCCGTCGCACCGTACGGTACGGAACGACGGAGGTGCAGGGGGAGGCTCCGTGCGTAACGATCAGCAACCGGCGAGGTAGCTCTGCAGGGCGGACTTCTCGGTCGAGTCGACGGAGAGGTCGTAGTAGTACTTCACCTGGACCCAGGCGCGGACGTAGGTGCAGACGTACGCGGAACGGGTGGGCACCCACTCGGCCGGGTCGTCGTCGCCCTTGGAGCGGTTGGAGCTGGCGGATACCGCGATGAGCTGCGGGCGGGTGACGTCGTTGGCGAAGGCCTGGCGCTGGGCGGTGGTCCACGCCGAGGCGCCGGAGTCCCAGGCCTCGGCGAGCGGCACGACATGGTCGATGTCGAAGGTGCTCGGGTCGGTGGTGGTGACCCCGTCGTACTGCGAGTACCAGGAGCCGCTGGTCGCGGTGCAGGCGGAGTCGGTGACGACGCTGCTGCCGTCCCGCTTGATGACGTACTCGCGGGTGTTGCACGTGCCGGAGATGGTGATCCAGGTCGGGAACAGGTCGCGGCTGTAGCCGGTGCGGTTCTCGGTGGCCACGGTGAGCGAGGCGAGGTAGCTGCGGGCGGTGGCGGCGCTGACCGGGGTGGGCAGGGCGGCGGAGGCGGCCTGGCCGTTGAAGAGGGCCGCGGAGGCTATGAGACCGGTAAGAGCCGCGAGTATGCTGAGCCGTCGACGCGCGTAGAACTTCGGCATGCGAACTCCCTTGTAGGGCGGGGGCGTTGAAGGGCGAGCGGGGGAATGCTCGTCGCGCCGTGTTGCGGACGGGTGAGCGTTCGGTAAGAAGTTAGTGACGCGTACATGACACGACAAGGTTCACGGTCGAACTTTCTCCCGTCCGGGCGTCGCGTACCATGGACGGCGCAGAAGGGGAGTAGCTCTTCGCCGGACCGTCGACATACTGCTCAGCTCGTCTGAGCCGGCGCCCGGAGGCGGGTCCCAGGGACCTCGCCAGCGAGACCTTCGGCAAGCAGTGCATCCCCGTGCCCATGGCGCGGGTGACCAGTGCGCTGCCCTGCCGAGGTGTCCTCCCGAAGACGTGATCACTCTCGGTGGGGCGGCCCGACCGATTGAGGACCTCTTGATCAGCATCACCGTCACGGCGCTCGTCTTCGGCGTCGTCTTCCTCGCCGAGCTGCCGGACAAGACCGCGCTGGCCGGGCTCGTGCTCGGCACGCGCTATCGAGCCTCGTACGTCTTCGCGGGCGTCGCCGCCGCTTTCGCGCTGCATGTCGTGCTCGCCGTGGCCGCCGGCAGTGTCCTGACCCTGTTGCCGCAACGGCTGGTGCACGCGCTGACGGGCGTGCTGTTCCTGGCCGGCGCCGCGATGCTGCTGTGGCAGAAGGGCGAGGACGAGGAGGAGATCCGCCGGCCCCAGGATCAGTCCTTCTGGAAGGTCGCCGGCGCCGGCTTCATGCTCATCCTCGTCGCCGAGTTCGGTGATCTGACGCAGATCATGACGGCGAACCTCGCGGCCCGGTACGACGACCCGCTCTCGGTCGGCCTGGGCGCGGTGCTGGCGCTGTGGGCGGTGGCCGGGCTGGGCATCGTCGGCGGAAAGGCGCTGATGAGGCGGGTGCCGCTGGCGCTCATCACCAAGATCGCGGCGCTGCTGATGCTGGGGCTCGGGGTGTGGGGGCTGTGGGAGGCGGTCGCGGGCTGAGCGGCGCGCGGCGGACGTGGCCCGAGCTGAACGGCCGGTGAACTCTCCGCCCGGTGGTGGCGGATGTCGGCCCGGTTTTGTACCGTGGAGAAACAAAGTGGTCCCCGCCCGTTTTCCCTGACCGGCGGGCGGGGCGCTTTGTCCCTTCCGGGGTCTGCCCGACGCGCCCTTCCGCCACGCCTTGGAGCTGCCGATGACGGTCACCACCGTGCCCACCGTCCTGACCGCCCGCGCCCTCCTGCTGGACATGGACGGCACCCTCGTGAACTCCGACGCCGTCGTCGAGCGCATCTGGCGGCGCTGGGCCGAGCGGCGCGGGCTGGACGGCGACGAGGTGATGAAGGTGGCCCACGGACGTCAGGGGCACGCGACCATGGCGCTGCTGCTCCCCGACCGTCCGATGGAGCAGAACCACGCGGACAACGCCCGGATGCTCGCGGAGGAGACCGCGGACGTCGACGGGGTCGTGCCGATCGCCGGAGCGGGCCGGTTCCTGGCGTCGCTGCGGGGTCTGCCGCACGCGCTGGTGACGTCGGCGGACGTGGCCCTGTCCACGGCCCGGATGGCCGCGGCGGGCCTGGAGCTGCCCGAGATCCGCATCACGGCGGAGTGCGTGGGCGCCAGCAAGCCCGACCCCGAGGGCTTCCTGAAGGGCGCCGCCGAACTGGGAGTGGACCCCGCGCAGTGCGTGGTGTTCGAGGACTCCGCCGCGGGCATCGCGGCCGGACGCTCCGCCGGGATGCGCGTGGTGGGCGTCGGGACCCGCGCCGACTTCCACGACCCGGACGTCGTGGTGCGAGACCTCACCCAGGTACGGGTGGAGGCGACCCCGGACGGCGGAATCCGCCTGTACGTCGGCTAAGGCCTGTTGCGAGAGTCCCGCCGTCCCGGAGAGCCGGCCCTGCGGCGTCCGGCACCCCGCCTCGGCGAACCGCCGTCGCGGGACCGGCCCAACGGTCACGGCTCGGTCGTCTCCGACTCCAGGTGGGTCCGGGTCACGAGGTCGTACACGCCGTACTCCGGGACATTGAGGCCTCGGGCCTGTTGGTATCTCGTCACCGCGTCCTGCACGCCCTCGTTGTAGTGGCCCGCGGGCGTGCGGGTGTAGAGGCCCAGTTGGGTGAGGCGCAGTTCGAGTTCGGTGACCTCGGGGCCCTCGGAGCCGCGGCGGAGGACCGGGGGCTGGGTGTTGGGCTGGGCGTTCGGCGCGCCTACGGTGCCGGTGGCCGTGACCGTGGGCGGAGTCGTCGCCGGCTTCGGCGAGCGGGACGGGGTCGGCGCGGAACTCGGTGTCGTGGACGGGGTAGGTGAGGCGGACGCCGAGGAGCTGACGGACGGGGTCGGCGCGGCGGACGGCCGCACCGGGACCGCCCGGCCCGACGGCGTCACCGACGCCGTGCTCGGCGACGTGTCCGGCACGCTCGCGCGGACGTCGTGCGGCAGTGCGTCGTCCCGGGAGGGCGGCTCGTAGGAGAACAGCCCGCTCGCCAGCCCCGCCGCGGCCACCACGGCGACGACCGCCCCGGCCGCACCCAGCAGCACGGTACGGCGACGGCCGCGCGGCCGTCCGGCGTCGTCCCCCGGTTCGTGTTCCGTGTGCCCCGCCTCGAACAGCCGCAGGTCCTGGGTGCTGGGCCCGGCCTCGGGGGGAGTCTGCGGCACGAGCGTCGCGGCCGGGCCCGGTCCCTCGGGGCGTACGGTCCGTAACGGCATCGTCGTGCCCGCGTCGGCGCCCTCCAGCTCCACGTACGGCCGTATGCGCAGCGGGTCGAAGTCCTCCGCCGCTGCCGCCTCCGCCGTACGGGTCTCGCGCAGGGCGTCGGACGCGCGCCGGGTGCAGGCGCAGGACGGCGTGTTGTCGGCGTCTCTCGGCGCTCCGCACTCCGGGCACCGCCGACCCTCCGGGTCTGTCACGCGTTCGTCCCTCCCTCCACACGGACACACGCTCGCCTCGCGAGCTCCAAGGATTATGCAGATCTTCTC
This sequence comes from Streptomyces sp. NPDC005799, assembly GCF_040630525.1. Lineage (NCBI taxonomy): Bacteria > Bacillati > Actinomycetota > Actinomycetes > Kitasatosporales > Streptomycetaceae > Streptomyces > Streptomyces sp. NPDC005799. The sequence continues at coordinate 67,377 of NZ_JBEXXQ010000056.1, read as the reverse complement.
CATCCGATCTCCCACAAGCCCCCGGAATCCCTCCTTCCGCAGGACTCGACAAGCCATATCCGGTCACTCCCACCACGATGGGAAATCACGGCGGAACACGCCGCGGAACGACTTGAACCCAGGGAGGCCTTCATGGCAGGGGACGCGCCCGCTGTGGCCGGGCACGTAGGGCAGGCACGGGACCCGCACGTGCCCGGGAACGTCCTCGTCTCGATCGGCGCACTACTGCTCGGCATGCTGCTCGCCGCGCTCGACCAGACCATCGTGTCGACCGCCCTGCCGACGATCGTCAGCGATCTCGGCGGGCTCGAGCACCTGTCCTGGGTCGTCACCGCGTACCTGCTGGCCTCCACCGCCGCGACCCCGCTGTGGGGCAAGCTCGGCGACCAGTACGGGCGCAAACGGCTGTTCCAGACCGCGATCGTGATCTTCCTGGTGGGTTCCGCGCTGTGCGGCATGGCGCAGAACATGCCCCAGCTGATCGCCTTCCGGGCCGTCCAGGGGCTCGGCGGCGGCGGGTTGATGGTGCTGTCCATGGCGATCGTCGGGGACGTCGTACCGCCGCGGGAACGCGGACGCTACCAGGGGCTGTTCGGGGCCGTGTTCGGGGCGACCAGTGTGCTCGGGCCGCTGCTGGGAGGACTGTTCACCGAGCATCTGAGCTGGCGCTGGGTGTTCTACGTCAACCTCCCCGTCGGCGTCGTCGCGCTCGCCGTGATCGCGGCCGTGCTGCGCATCCCTCGCAAGGACACCCGGCACGTCATCGACTACCTCGGCACCTTCCTCATCGCGTCCGTCGCCACCTGTCTGGTGCTGGTGGCCTCGCTCGGCGGCACCACCTGGGACTGGGGCTCACCGCAGATCGTCGGGCTCGCCGTGCTGGGCGTCCTCCTCGCCGTCGTGTTCGTGCAGGTGGAGCGGGCCGCCGCCGAACCCGTCCTGCCGCTGAAGCTGTTCCGCGTCCGCACCTTCACGCTCTCCGCCGTCATCAGCTTCATCGTCGGCTTCGCCATGTTCGGCGCGATGACCTACCTGCCGACGTTCCTGCAGGTCGTGCAGGGCGTCACGCCCACCCTGTCCGGTGTGCACATGCTGCCGATGGTGTTCGGCCTGCTGCTGTCGTCCACGGTCTCCGGACAGATCGTCAGCCGTACGGGCCGCTGGAAGGTCTTCCCGATCGCCGGTACCGCCGTCACCACGATCGGCCTGCTCCTGCTCCACCGGCTCGACGAGAACAGCTCCACCGCCGTGATGAGCACGTACTTCTTCGTCTTCGGCCTCGGACTCGGCCTGGTCATGCAGGTGCTGGTGCTCATCGTGCAGAACGCGGTCTCCTACGAGGACCTCGGCGTCGCCACCTCCGGCGCGACCTTCTTCCGCTCGATCGGCGCGTCCTTCGGCGTGGCGATCTTCGGTACGGTCTTCGCGAGCCGACTCTCCGACAAGCTCGCGGACGCCTTCCGAGGCGCCCGGCTGCCCGGCGGGGTCTCGGCGGACGCCCTCAAGTCCGACCCGCGCGGCATCGGTTCGCTCCCGCCCGCCCTGCGCGCCCCCGCCGTGCACGCCTACGCCTCCTCCATCACCGACGTCTTCCTGTACGCGGCCCCCGTCGCGCTGCTCGGCTTCGTGCTCGCCTGGTTCCTCAAGGAGGACAAGCTGCGCGGCTCGGTCACCGCGCCCGACGTCACGGAGACCCTGGCCAGCAACCCGGTCGAACGCTCCTCGTACGACGAGGTGTGCCGCGCGCTGTCCGTGCTCGGCACCCGGGAGGGCCGGCGCGAGATCTACCGCACCATCACCGAGCGGGCGGGCTACGACCTGCTGCCGGGCGCGAGCTGGCTGCTGCTGCGGATCAAGCGCTACGGCTGGGTCGAGCCGGGCGTCCTCGCCGAGCGCGGTCCTGTGCCGCTGGAGGTCATCCTCGACTCCGCCCGCCAGGTCGAGGAGCGGCGCCTGGCCGTCCGGGAGGGCCTCGACCTCGTCCTCACCGACACCGGCCGCGAGGTCGCCGAGCGGCTCTCCCGGGCCCGCGAGGACTCCCTCGCCGAACTCCTGGGCGACTGGTGGGGCCCGGACCGCCCGACCGACCTCGTCCAACTGGTGAAGGAGTTGAACGACGAGCTGTGCGGCTCGGAACGCGAACAGCCGCAGAAGGGCCGCACGACCGAACTCAGTTGACCAGCTCCTTCCGGAACCAGTGCTCGGCGTACGGGTCGTCGTTGTGCGCCTCGGTCTCGCGGAACCCGAGCCGCGCGTACAGGGCACGGGCCTCCACCAGGTCGCCGCGGGTGTCGAGGACCAACCGCCGGGCGCCGAGGGCGCGGGCGGCCTCCTCGGCGGCGCCCACGAGGAGCGGAGCCCCGCCCTTGCCGCGCATGCCCTCGGCCACGAACACCCGGGTCAGCTCGGCGGTCGCCGCGTCCAGCAGCCGTACGCCCGCCGAGCCGGCCGGGACGCCGTCGTACCGTGCGACGAGCAACCGGCCGGTGGGCGGGGCGAGTTCGGAGCCGGGGTTGGCGGCGATCTCGCGCTCCAGTTCGGCGGGGTCCGTCCGGCGCCCCTCGTGCAGGAAGTACCAGCGGTCGCTGACCTCCGTGTAGTACGCCCGCCACAGGGCGGCGGCCACGGCCGAGTCGACGGGCTCCGGGGCTACGGTCCAGGTCATGGACGGCAATCTCAGCCGGACGTGGGCACCTTGCGCAACCGGATATGCGTGACCTCGGGGGAGTCCAGGACCTGGGTCTTTCGCCACTCGATGTGCTGGTCGCCGAGGTTGTCGAACAGCCGGCGGCCGCCACAGGCGAGCACCGGCACGACGTGCAGCAGCAGCTCGTCCAGCCACCCCGCGCGGATGAACTGCTGGACCAGGTCGGCGCCGCCCGCCAGGGAGACGTCCTTGTCGCCGGCCGCCGCGCGGGCCAGCTCCAGCGCGCGCCCGGGCCCCTCGGTGACGAAGTGGAAGGTCGTGCCCGTGCGGACGAGGGGCTCGCGGGGGTGGTGGGTGACGACGTACACCGGCGCGTGGAAGGGCGGCTCCTCACCCCACGGGATCTCGCCCGTGATGAACATGCCGTGACCCATCACGACCGCGCCGGGCCGCTCGATGTGCTCGGCGATCAGGTCGTCGTCCGGGCCGGTCGCCCCGCCCTCCACGCCCTGCATCCTGCGGAAACTGCGCAGCCCGAACACCCACGAGTGCATCCGCTCCCCGCCGATCCCCAAGGGGTGCTCCCGCCCCGACTCGGGGCCCGCGATGTACCCGTCCAGCGACATGGCGAGCCGTGCGATGACCTCACCCATGATCATGACCTCCTCGGAATCCGGCGCCCTGGGTGGCACCCTCACCCTGCCGTCGATCGGGCCGCGGCTCATTCGACACGCCGGTCCCATGGATATGGGGCGCAGTTTGAGCGGGGGTTCGCGGGCAACCCGGTCAAAGAACCGGCCCGAGGGGCCGACACACTGGAAGGCACCCATGTCCACAGGCTTGATCATTGCTCTGATTGTGATCGTGGCGGCCGTGGTCGTTGTCGCGGCCGTCCTGACCTCGCGCGCCCGCGGCCCGCACGGCGGCCGGAACCTGAAGCGTCGCTTCGGACCCGAGTACGACCGGACGCTGGCCCGGCACAACGGCGACACCCAGGCCGCCGAGCGCGAGCTCACCGAGCGCGTGGAGCGCCACGGGTCGCTGCGCGAGCGGGCGCTGGAGCCGGCTCAGCGCGAGCAGTTCGAGGCTCGCTGGGCGGCCGCGCAGGAGCGGTTCGTCGACTCGCCGAGGGAGGCGGTGGCCGAGGCCGACCGACTGCTGTCGGAGCTGGCCGCCGTGCGCGGATTCCCCGACGGCGCGTACGAGGAGCAGTTCGAGGCGATCTCCGTCCACCACGGTCACCACGTCCACGGCTACCGGCGCGTCCACACCGTCGTCGGCGCGAGCGGCCGGGACGGCGAGCGGGCGGACACGGAGGAGCTGCGGGAGGCCATGGTCGAGGCCCGCGCGCTCTTCGAGGACCTGACCTCGCCGATCCACCACGCCGACGAGAAGTCCCAGGCCCCGGCGGCCACCCGAACGAACGGCCATCTGCCGTTCGCCCTGAACCGACGTCACGTGAAGGGCAGTTGAGCGACATGACCGACGCAACGACCGGCCCGGGTATGGGCGCGAGGAAGAGTGCCGACGCCGACGGGACCACGCGGCGGACGGCGGCACCGACACCGAACGAGACCGAGCGCGAGACCACGGACCGGAACCGGGAGAACGTGGCGGGCGGCGACAGCGGCCACGGCCGGACGGTCCCCCCGTTCCCCACCCCGGACGAGGCCCGCTCCGAGGACACCGGTGCCTCCGGAGCCGCTGCCTCCGGCACCACGGGTGTCACGGACACCAGCGACCTCACGGAACCCGGCACCGCCACCTCCGGTCGCGGCACCGCAACCTCCGGTCCCGGCACCGCCACCTCCGGCACGGGTTCAAGCACCTCCAGCACCGGTTCCAGCACCTCCGGCACCGGCTCCACCGCCCGTCTGCTCCCTCACGAGGAGTGCGACAAGCTGGAGCTGCGGCTGCGGCAGGCGGTCTCCGGGTTCGTCGACGAGCCGCGGAACGCGGTGCGGGAGGCCGACCAGGTGGTCGAGGAGATCGCCGGCCGGTTCGCGGAGGCCGTGACCCGGCGACGGCGCACCCTGCGCTCGTCCTGGCAGGACGGCGACGAGGCCGGGAGCAAGGGCACGCACCCCGACACCGAACAGCTCCGGCTCGCCCTGCGCGACTACCGCGAGCTCGCCGAGCGCCTGCTACACGGCTGACTCTCCCGCCGCCGACTCCGCCGCCGTCCGGCGCCTGTGCCACTCGCGTACGACCTCTTCGACGTCGTACGGCTTCATTCCGAGTGGAGGCCCGGGCGGCGGCTTGAACATCATGTCCCGGATCTTGACGTTGACGTCCGTGACGATCTTGCGGGCGATGCGTTCCGAGGGCGCCGCGTACGCCGCGGTGAGGGCGTCCTCGGCCTCCTTGCGCAGGGCGAGGGTCGGCGGCAGGACCGAGAGGCCCTCACGGGCCATCTTCTGCTTGATCCACCACAGTTCGTCGTAGGTGGTGTCGGTTCCGGCGGGCAACGGCTTGCCCGCTCCGGCCAGTTGGGCGAACTCTCCGCGTCTCTCCGCGTCACGGATCTGTTTGTCGACCCAGGACTCGAACGGGACGCCCGGTGGCTTTCGCTCGGTCATGACTCCATTGTGCCGGACGCGACCTGGCCGGGCGATTTATCATGCGCCCGCTGTGTAAGGACACTTCACGAGGAGCGCACGTGCTCGAACTGACCATGGCCACCGTCTCCGGGGAAGAGGGGGCCACGGCGGGCATGCTGATGGCCGACGCGCCGAGCGAGCCCGGTGCCGTGCTGCGGGTGGGCCGGGACAAGTCCGCGTGCCGACTGGTGACGCCGGACGACTGGCTGTTCGTCTCCCGGGTCCATCTGGAATTCGTGTGCGGCCCGGAGGGCACCTGGCAGGTGACCTGGCTGCGCGGTTCGCAGCCCGACCCGTCGTCGGAGGTCCGGCTGGTCGTCGGCGAGTACGCGCAGCCGCTCTCCTACGGCGGGACGGTGGCGTTGCCCCGGGGCGGCAACGGCGAGATCGTCATCCGTGACCGCACCGCCCCGCGCAGCGTCAACGTGGGTTTCTTCCACGAGTTCTGATTCCAGAGGCCGCTGCTCTACAGCACCCGCGCCAGCGCGAACCCGTCGTACCCCTTGCCGCCGACCGTCTGGACGGCCGTACCAGTCAACCTGGGGTGTTCGCCGATGAGTTCGATGGCGGCGCGGGTGCCCACGACGTCCGGGGAGGTGCTGTCCGCGTCGGCGACCCGGCCCTGTCGTACGACGTTGTCCACGATGATCAGGCTGCCGGCGCGGGTGAGCTTCAGCGCCCACTCCACGTAGTGCGGGTTGTTGACCTTGTCCGCGTCGATGAAGACCAGGTCGAACGGGGCCGGGTTCTCGTCGGCGAGTTTGGGCAGCGACTCCAGGGCGGGGCCGACGCGTACGTCGACGAGCCGGTCGAGGCCGGCGCGCGCGATGTTGCGGACGGCTACCTCGGCGTGCTTGGCGCTGTACTCCAGGGAGACCAGCCGGCCGTCCTCGGGCAGGGCGCGGGCCAGCCAGATGGTGCTGTAGCCGCCGAGGGTGCCGATCTCCAGGATGGTGCGGGCGCCCTGGATCTCGGCGAGGAGTTGCAGCAGCTTGCCCTGGGGCGCGGTGACGGCGATCGTCGGCAGCCCGGCCGCCTCACTGTCCCGCACGGCCGCCTCCAGCACCTCGTCGTCGGGCGAGAGCCGGCTGGTGAAGTAGTCGTCAACGGCGTCCCAGAGCTGCGACTCGCTCATTCCCCTGTGCCTTTCGATGGCCTGGTCCCTGCGGTCGGTTAAGAATTCTAACTAGGCTCCCTAACGAGCGGACGGATCACGGGTTCCGCAGACGCGACCGCGATATGGCGCGCAGGCCCGCGACCGCGTCGGCTGGGGCAGGGGGCGCCGGTGATGATCAACAGGCGGCGGGGTTGTCGGCGGGGCGGCGGCCTGCCAGGCCCGATGGGCGGGGCTCCTCGGCCCTGGTGCCGGGATCCCGGGGGCTCGTGGGCGGGTGTTGCGGGGGGTTGGTGGCAGGGGTTGCGGCGGGGGCTTCATGGCGGGGCGAGGGCGTCGCGCGGCCCGCTCCGGGGGCGTTTCGGGAGCGGGCCGCGCTGGTGGTGTTGCGTCAGGGGTGCTCAGCGTTCTACCGACGGGGCCGAGCCCGGGAGTGGGCGGCCCGCTGATTCCTTCATGAACCAGACCGCGATTCCGCCGATCACCGCCGCGGCCATCATGTAGTACGCCGGCATCATCATGTTGCCCGTCGCGCTGATCAGGGCCGTGACCACCAGGGGGGGTCGTGCCGCCGAAGAGGGAGACCGAGATGTTGAAGCCGATGGAGAGGGAGCCGTAGCGGACGCGGGTCGGGAACAGGGCCGGGAGGGCGGACGGCATCGCGGCGGTGAAGCAGACCAGGAGGAGGCCGAGCGCGCCCATGCCGAGACCCACCGCGGCCAGGCTGCCCTGGCGGATCAGGAGCAGGGCCGGGACGGAGAGGGCGAGGAAGCCCGCGCAGCCGGCCGCGATGACCGGGCGGCGGCCCACGCGGTCCGTGAGGGCGCCCGCGAAGGGCTGCACGATCATCATCAGGGCCATCACCGCGAGCACCACCAGCAGACCGTGCGTCTCGTCGTAGTGGAGCTCACTGGTGAGGTAGCTCGGCATGTACGACAGCAGCATGTAGTCGGTGACGTTGAAGACCAGCACCAGGCCGACGCAGAGCAGCAGCGCCTTCCACTGGGTCGTGATCATCTCGCGGAGGGGGACCTTCGGGCGGTTCGACTCGGTCTTGGCGACCTCCGCGGCGAAGGCCGGGGTCTCCTCCAGGCGCCTCCGCAGGTACAGGCCGATGACGCCCATCGGACCGGCGATCAGGAACGGGACGCGCCAGCCCCAGGTCACCAGGTCGTGCGTGGAGAGAAGGGCCGTCATCAGGGTGACCAGGCCCGCGCCGCCGATGTAGCCGGCCAGCGTGCCGAACTCCAGCCAGCTGCCCAGGAACCCGCGCCGCTTGTCCGGCGCGTACTCGGCGATGAAGGTCGACGCGCCCGCGTACTCACCGCCGGTGGAGAAGCCCTGCACCAGCCGGGCCAGCAGGAGCAGCAGCGGCGCCCCCACGCCGATCGTCGCGTACGACGGGATCAGGCCGATCGCGAACGTGCCCGCCGCCATCATGATCATCGTCACGGCGAGGACCTTCTGCCGTCCGATCCGGTCGCCGAGCGGCCCGAAGACCATGCCGCCCAGCGGCCGTACCAGGAAGGCCGCGGCGAAGGCGCCGAAGGTCGACAGCAGCTGGGCGGTCGGGTTGCCGGACGGGAAGAACACCTTGCCCAGCGTCACCGCGATGTAGCTGTAGACGCCGAAGTCGAACCACTCCATCGCGTTGCCCAGCGCGGCGGCCTTCACGGCACGGCGGACCAGGGCGGGCTCGGTGGCGGTGACCTCACGGGATCGGGTGGGTAGGGACGGGACGGCGGCTGTGGCGGTGGCCAAGACTTCGCTCGCCTGCCTTTCGTTGGGGACAGCGGCAGGGCCCACGCGGCAGCGCTGGCGGCAGGCCGAAAAGCGACCATAGGCGCACTTGTCGCCCTCACGGGTCGTACCGAAGTCGTTGCACTGTGCACCTAAATGCCGCCTACGCAGGGGCGTCTGCCCGCCGCCGAGAGCTTTCCGTGGGCTTTACCTGTGATCCATCTCGCTACCCCCGGAGGCAACCCCACCCCCCGCGGACTATCGTCATCCAGACAAAAGGAGGCCGGACGACAGGTGAAGCCGGGGTAGCCTGCGTCTTCCTCTGGGGGCTGAAAGAAACACAATGGGGCGGGAGGCCGACGAGGCGTGGCGAACGTGGAGCATGGCGGGCGACCGGCGGAAGCCTTCAAGGCGACGGCTGCCGAGGCGGTCAGGGGACGCCTGCGCGCGGCCCGCCTGGGCCTGTGGCTGGTCGCGGCGGTCCTCGCCGTCCGGCAGATGGCCGTCGTCCTCAGCACGCCCAGGGGCGAGCGGCTGACGGATCTGGAGACCTGGGTCGGCCCGAACGGCGTCCTGCACGTCAAGGGGTCGCTGTACGACTCCACGCAGTTCACCGGCACCCCCTTCGGCGGTCTCGTCCTCAAGCCGCTCACCCGCGCGGCTGAACAGGCGCTCGGCTGGGGCTGGACCTTCGGCACGCTGCTGCTGGTGGTCGCCCTCGGCCTGGTCGCCGCCCGCGCACTGCCCCAGCCCGTCAGCCGCCGCACCTCCCAGCTCGCCGCGCCGGTCGCGATCAGCCTGCTGATGCTCTCCCTGCCGGTGCGCAACGCCCTGTGGCTCGGGCAGATCAGCATCCTGCCGGTGCTGCTCGTGCTGGTCGGCTGCTTCGTCGTCCGGGGTGAGCGCGCCAGCGGCCTGCTGATCGGCCTCGCCGCCGCCCTCCAGCCGACCGTGCTGCTCTTCGCCCCGCTGCTGTGGTTCACCGGCCGCCGCCGGGCCGCCGTCTCCACCGCTCTCACCTTCGCCGCGGCGACCGCGCTGGCCTGGGCGGCGCTGCCGCACGACTCGTACACCTACTGGGTGCACCACATGGCCGGCACCGGCCTGGGCGGCAAGGCCGACGACCTCGCCAACCAGTCCCTGCACGGCGCCCTGCTCCGCCTCGGCCTCACCGGTCCCCTGGAGATCGCCCTCTTCTTCGCGCTCGGCACCGCCGTCGCCGTTCTCGGCGTCCGCCGAGCCGTCCGCTACGCCCGCGACGGCCAGCTGCTGCTCGCCGTCGCCGTCACCGGGTGTGCGGCGATCGCCGTGTCCCCGACCACCTGGCAGCACCAGCTGCTGTGGGTGCTGCTCGCGGTCGTCGGTCGGGTCGGCGAGCGGGCCTCGGACCGGTACGTCTGGCCGGTCGCCGTCGTCCTGGTGATGACGCTGCCCGCGAAGATGATGCTGCCGAACATGTCCGCGATGGACCCCCTGCGCGACAATGTCGTCCTGCTCGCGGCCCTCGCCGCGGCGACCGTGGTCCCGTTCCTGTCGCGCACCTCGCCGTACTACCAGGCGCCGGTCCCCACGAAGTACGCGGAGCCGGTCCCGGCGCGGCTGAAGCACGTGCCGCTGGTGCCCCAGCTGCGCCGGGTGCTCTCCCGCCCGAACCTCCTGCTCGAACTGCTCCTGATCCGCGTCACCTACGCCGCCTACCAGAAGGTCAGACTCGCGGCGACCGGCGGCACCAACGCGGGCGGGCGGTCACGGGCCGAGGCGCACGGACACCAGATCCTCGACATCGAGCGGTTCCTGCACATCGACGTCGAGTACACCGTCAACCACGCGGTCGCCAAGATCGACTGGCTGCGCGGTTTCTTCGGCTTCTACTACGAGTCGTTCCACTTCGTGGTGCCGCTGACCGTCCTCGCCGTCCTGTACTGGCGCCGCCCGGTGGACTACCGCTGGGCCCGCTCGGCCCTCGGCTTCGCCACCCTCCTCGCCCTGGTCGGCTTCTGGCTCTACCCCCTCGCCCCGCCGCGCCTCCTGCCCGGCCTGGGCATCATCGACACCGTCCACGGCGTCCAGGACTTCTCCAAGCCGGACTACGGCACCCTGACCGCCCTCACCAACCAGTACGCGGCGATGCCCTCGCTGCACTTCGGGTGGTCGCTGTGGTGCGGAGTGGTGATCGCGGTCATGGCGCCGAAGTGGTGGATGAAGGCGCTCGGCCTGCTGCACCCGTTCTTCACGGTCTCCGCGATCGTCGCGACCGGCAACCACTGGGTGCTGGACGCGGTGGGCGGCGCAGCCGTCGTCGGCGCCGGTTTCGGGCTGACGTATCTGCTGCAGGGACCGCGGGCGCGGTTCGCCGCGGCGGCGGCGGTCAGCGAGAAGCCCCGGGAGGCCAAGGAGCCGGCACCGAGCTGACGGAGGCGCGTGGGCCGGCACGCGTGGGCCGTACGGGGCGACCCGCGGTCCACGGCCCAGGCATGGACGCTGATGTGTAGGGGCTTTCGGTGGGACGTCCCGCTGACCTCGTCCACGATCCGCGCCGCGGCCCTCGGGGGAGGCAGGAACGGGGCGTAGGGGGGGATGTTCCTGCCTCCCTCGAGATCCGCGGGACGGGCCGGCGGCTCCGGGACGCCGCCGGCCCGAGATCGTCAACCCGCCCGCACCTGAAGGTGCTTGACGCCGTTGATCCACGAGGAACGCAGCCGGTTCGGATCCTCGACCAGGGTCAGGTCCGGCAGGGCGTCGGCGATGGCGTTGAAGATCAGGTCGATCTCCAGGACCGCCAGCGACTTGCCGAGGCAGTAGTGCGGGCCTCCGCCGCCGAAGCCGAGGTGGGGATTGGGGTCGCGCAGGATGTCGAAGGTGTCGGGGTCGGTGAAGACCTCGGGGTCGTGGTTGGCGGCCGCGTAGAAGATGCCGACCCGGTCGCCCTTCCTGATCTGCTTGCCGCCCAGCTCCACGTCCTGGGTCGCGGTGCGCTGGAAGGCGTTGACCGGGGTCGCCCACCGCACGATCTCCTCGGCCGCCGTCTCCGGCCGCTCCCTCTTGTACAGCTCCCACGCCTCGGGATGGGTGAGGAAGGCGTGCATGCCGTGGGTGATGGCGTTGCGGGTCGTCTCGTTGCCCGCGACGGACAGCATCAGCACGAAGAAGCCGAACTCGTCGGAGTTCAGGTTCCCCTCGTCCTCCGCCGCCACCAGCGTGGTCACGATGTCCTTCGCCGGGCACTGCTTGCGCTCCGCCGCCATGTTCATCGCGTACGCGATCAGCTCGGCGGCCGACTGGGCGCCGATCTCCTCGGTGATCGCGTACTCCGGGTCGTCGTACGAGATCATCTTGTTGGACCAGTCGAAGATCTTCGCCCGGTCGTCCTGCGGGATGCCGATGAGCTCGGCGATGGCCTGGAGGGGCAGTTCGCAGGCGACGTCGGTGACGAAGTCGAAGGGGCCGGAGCGTTCGCGGGCCTGCGCGGCGATGGTCCGCGCGCGCTCGTGCAGCCGTTCCTCCAGCGCCCGGATGGCCCGGGGCGTGAAGATGCGCTGCACGATCTGGCGCACCCGGGTGTGCTCCGGCGGGTCCATGTTGAGCAGGATCAGCCGTTGGGCGTCGATCGCCTCGCGCTGCATGTTCTCGTGGAAGCGGATGATCGCCGTGTTGAGGTACGAGGAGAACAACTCGGGGTGCGTCGAGACGTACTTGACGTGCGCGTGCCGGGTGACGGCCCAGTACCCCTCGTCCTGGAAACCGGCGACGTTGCCCGGCTGGGGGATCCAGCGGACGGGTTCGGCCCGGCGCAGCTCGGCGAACTCCGGCAGGGGCACACGGGCGTGCAGCAGATCGGGGTCGGTGAAGTCGAACCCGTCGGGAAGAGCTGGACAGGGCATGGGGACTCACTCCAGCCGGTGTTCTGACGGACCATCAGGTTTGCCGTGAAGGTAGTAACGGGTTCTACAAGAGGCAAGGGGTACGGCACCCCGAATTGTGTGCACGACCCTTGCGGTTGGGGGCGCCCTGTCAGCAGACTGCACTCAGAACTAGAACACGTACTAGTTCAGCGTGGCGGGGCCGGCCGGGACGCCCCCGCGCCGCGCGGGTACCGGAGGAGAGGATCCCCCATGGCCGCGGAACCCGTGATCGTCGAAGCCGTACGCACCCCGATCGGCAGGCGCGGCGGAGCGCTCGCCAACCTGCACCCCGCCTATCTCCTGGGCGAGACCTACCGTGAACTCCTGGGCCGCACCGGCATCCCCGCCGACGCGGTCGAGCAGATCGTCGGCGGCACGGTGACCCACGCCGGCGAGCAGTCCATGAACCCCGCGCGCACGGCGTGGCTGACCGTGGGCCTGCCGTACGAGACCGCCGCGACGACCGTCGACTGCCAGTGCGGCTCCTCGCAGCAGGCCTCGCACATGGTGGCCAACATGGTCGCGGCCGGCGTCATCGACGTCGGCATCAGCTGCGGCGTCGAGGCGATGTCACGGGTGCCGCTGGGGTCGGGATCCAAGCACGGCCCCGGGAAGCCGTTCCCCGACGAGTGGAACGTCGACCTCCCCAACCAGTTCGAGGCGGCGGAACGCATCGCCCGACACCGCGGCCTGACCCGCGAGAACGTCGACTCGCTCGGCCTCATCTCGCAGGAGCGGGCGGCGATCGCCTGGGCCGAGGAACGCTTCAAGAAGGAGACCTTCGCCGTCCAGGTGCCCACCACCGAGGACGAGCAGCGCGCCGGACAGGGCATGTGGCGGCTCGTCGACCGCGACGAGGGGCTGCGCGACACGTCGATGGAAGCCCTGGCCGGCCTGAAATCGGTCATGCCCACCGCGATCCACACCGCGGGCAACTCCTCGCAGATCAGCGACGGCGCGGCGGCCATCATGTGGGCCTCCAAGCGCATGGCGCGAGCCCTGAAACTGCGTCCCCGGGCGCGGATCGTGGCGCAGGCACTGGTCGGCGCCGACCCGCACTTCCACCTCGACGGCCCCATCGACGCGACGCGCGCGGTGCTTGGCAAGGCCGGCATGACGCTGAAGGACATCGACATCGTCGAGATCAACGAGGCGTTCGCGTCGGTGGTGTTGAGCTGGGCGCAGGTCTTCGAGCAGGACCTGGAGAAGGTCAACGTCAACGGCGGAGCGATCGCCCTCGGGCACCCGGTGGGCGCCACCGGGGCCCGCCTCATCACGACGGCCCTCCACGAACTGGAGCGCACCGACAAGGAGTTCGCGCTCATCACCATGTGCGCGGGCGGTGGACTCGCCACCGGCACGATCCTTCAAAGGCTGTAGACAGGCGGGGGACCCGGCTGGTCTTCTTGCCCGATGCTGATCAACCTGATCCTCCGCATCCTGCCCTTCTACATCCGCGAGCCGCTCGTCATCGCCATCTGCGCGTTCTTCGCCGGCCTGGCCTTCTACTGGTTCTTCACGGACGGAGGCCTGGCCCGGGGCGGAATAGGCCTGATGTTCCTGGCCGTCGGCGTCCTGCGCTTCTTCTTCGCCCGAAGAGAGTGGAGATCCCGCCGTCAGGCGGGGATGGCACCGGCCCAGGAAACGAACTGACGAAACGCGTCGGGCCGGAACGCCAGCGCCGGCCCGGCGGGGTTCTTGGAGTCGCGTACGGCCACGGTGGCCTCTGGCAGTTCGGCGACCTCGAGGCACTCGCCGCCCTGGTCGCTGCTGTAGCTGGACTTACGCGTGCAGACCTCTCGCGTGATCACCGGCTCTGCCTCACCGCGAGCGAGCATTCGGCCCGTCACATCCGCCGTATCGTCCGCTCGTTGCTGGCGGAGTGGGGCATGCCGGAGCTGACCGACTCCGTCGAGCTGGCCGTGACCGAGCTGGTCGCCAACGTCGTACGGCATGTGCCGGACCGCCGCTGTGTGCTGCTGGTGCTGCGGCAGACGGCGGGCATCCGGGTGGAGGTGTCCGACGGGAGCCATCAACCTCCATGCAAACTCGGCGAGTTGGGAGAGGATGGGGAGAGCGGACGAGGACTGCTGCTCCTGGATGCCGTGGTCGACAAGTGGGGTGTGGCGCCCGCGCCCGGGGGCGGGAAGACGGTGTGGTTCGAGATCTCGGGATACTCGTGAGGCATGGACGAGATCGAGGTCAGGGAGCTGGCGCCGGAGGACGAGGCGGGCGTGGCCCGGCTGTTCGCGGCGTGCGAGGACTACTTCGTCGCGGCGACCGGGGCGCCGGCGCTCGCGGCGGACGTACAGAGCCTGTACTACGCGCTCCCCGAGGGCGCCGATGTCGACCAGAAGCGGCTGCTGGTGCTGTGCCGGGGCGAGGAGATCGTCGGTCTCGTCGATCTCGTGGACCGGCATCCGGACGCGGCGAGCTGTTCGGCCGGGCTGTTTCTCGTCGCCCCGGACGTGCGGCGCGCGGGGGTCGGTACGGGTGTCGCGCGACGGCTGATCGAGGAGGCGGCGGGGCGGGGGATGCGGACCGTGACGGCCATCTGCCCGTCGGCATGGGAGCCGGGGCTGGGGTTTCTGCGCAGTCTGGGGTTCGAGATCGGTGCGCCCCGGGAGACGACGGGCGACACGATCGGCAACCGAACCCGGCATCCGGCGGAGACCGGCCTGCGCACGGCCCGGCTCAGCACCCTCGCCGACCGATGAGTTTTGTCGGCCGGTGGTGTCTTCCTCTTGGTTGAGGAGGTGGTCGCGGTGGTCGCGACGGCAGAGCGGGAAGCCCTGGAACGGCGGCTGGACGTCCTGGTCGGTGAGTGGGTGATGGAAGCCGATTTCCCGGGGCTGGAGACGCCTCCAGGGCGCTGCGTCTTCGAGTGGACGCTGGACGGGCGGTTCCTCGTCCAGCGCAGCGAGGCGCCGAGCCCGGCGCCGGCCAGCATGTCGGTGATCTCCGTGGACCCGGAGACGGGCGGTTACACCCAGCACTACTACGACTCCCGGGGCGTCGTACGCGTGTACGCCATGACCTTGGCCGACGGGGTATGGCAGCTGCTGCGCGAGAAGCCGGACTTCACACCGCTCGCCTTCCGGCAGCGGTACGTCGGGCGGCTCGGCGAGGACGGTGACACCATCTCGGGCGCCTGGGAGAGGGGCCCGGCGGACGGTTCGGGCGAGTGGGAGCGGGACTTCGGCCTCACCTACCGCCGGAGGGGCCGATGAGTGGGGCTGGGACCGTACGCGAGATCGTCGACAGCGCCCTGTACCTGGTGCTCGCCACCGCCGACGCCGACGGGCGCCCCTGGAGCTCGCCGATCTACTTCGCGCACGACGACTGCCGTACCTTCTTCTGGATCTCCTCGCCCGACGCCCGGCACTCCCACAACATCGCGGTACGGCCGCAGGTGGGGATCTCGGTGTTCGACTCGTCGGCGGCCATCGGGACCGGGCAGGGGGTGTACATGGCGGCCGTGGCAGCGGAGGTGGTCGACGCGGAGGCGGCCGGGCGCGCGATGGAGGTCTTCTCCCGCCGCTCGCTGGAGCACGGAGGGAGGGCCTGGACGCCGGCCGACGTACGGGGCGACTCCGGGATGCGGCTGTACCGCGCCGTCGCCGACGAGCACTGGATCCTGGCCAAGGACGGCCGACCGGACCACCGGATCCCGGTGGACCTCCGCTGACCTGTCCGGTTACTCCCGGCCCGACGCCACCACCGCCAGCACCCCCGCCGTGAGCGCCGCGACCAGCAGCGGGATGCCCAGGTCGTGGTGGAGGACCAGCCACGCGCCCAGGCAGGCGCCCGCCGCCATCGCGACCACCGAGGCGCTGCGGCGCGGTGAGCGCCGGCCCGAGCCGCCGCCCGCGCGGGAGTCGGAGGCGAGACCGGTGAGGGTCATGGTCAGGACGGTCGTCGTCAGGTCGGCGATGCCGAGCTTGCGGACGGTGGCGTTGCGCAGACCCATCGCGAAGGCCGTGAGGGCGATCACGGCGTAGACGGTGGCGGTGGCGTGCGGCGCGGCGAACGCGACGGCGGCGGAGGCGCCGACCAGCACCGCCTCCGCGGCGAGGGTGAGCCGCGCCCAGGCACGGCGCGAGCCCTCACCCCGCCACCGCGCGACCCGCCCGCCGGCCACCGCGCCGAGCAGGAAGAACACCAGCGAGGTGGCGGTGTGCGGCACGGAAAAGCCGGGCGCCCCGGCCGCCGCGAACCCGAGGACGACGACGTTCCCGGTCATGTTGGCGGTGAAGACATGGCCGAGCCCCAGATAACTCACCGCGTCGATCAGCCCGCTGACCACGGTCAGCCCCAACAGGACGACCACGAGCCGCAGTCCGCGCGCCTCGCGCTCGTCCGTCCGTTTCTGTGGCTGCGTGCTCTGCTCGCTCATGATGGCTCCGGTCGGCCGGACGGGCGGGGTGCACCCAAGTGCACCATGGGCGCGGGGGACTCTCGGATGTCGACGCGAAGCGTACGTCCGTAGCGTCGGGGACATGAGTGATGAGACACGCAAATCACAGGAAAATCGGACCAGTTGGCGTACCCGGCGGGGGCTCGCCGGAGTGGCGGCCCTGCTGCTCGCCGGGCTTGCGGTCGCCCCGGCGGCGGTCGCCGGTGGGCAGCAGCATGTCCGGCGGGGCGAGCTGGTCGCCGTCACGCCGCTCGCCCGCTATGACGCCGGGCAGGTGCGGCGGTACATGAAGGAGCGGGACATCGTCGCGGACTCGGTGCGGTACGGCGTACGGGCGTACCGGCTGACGTACCGCACGGTGGACCCGTACGGGAAACCGACCACCGCGACCGGCCTGCTCACCCTCCCCACGGGCGGGGCGCACCGCCTCGACGTCGTGTCCGACACGCACGGCACCATGGTCAAGCGCACCGACGCGCCCTCGGCGAGCGAGGACCTCAACCGGGTGCCGTCGTATCTGAACGCGAGCGCGGGACGCGCGGTCGCGGCGCCCGACTATCTGGGCCTCGGTGAGGGGCCGGGCCTGCATCCGTACATGGACACCGGGTCCTCCGTCACGGCCACCCTCGACATGCTGCGCGCGGCCCGGACGGCCGCGGCGGGGCTCGGCCGTCCGCTCGACGGCAACCTCTACGCGACCGGCTTCTCGCAGGGCGGCCAGGTGGCGATGGCGCTGGGGAAGGCCCTGTCGCAGGGCGCCGACCAGCACTTCCGTCTGAAGGCGCTCGCCCCGATCAGCGGCCCGTACGACCTGGAGGGCACGGAGATGCCGGCCCTGTTCGACGGCCGGGTCAACGACACCAGCGGTGTCCTCTACATCTCGTACTGGCTGGTGGCCCAGAACCGTCTGCACCACCTCTACGACACCCCCGGCGAGGTGTTCCGCGAGCCCTATGCCGACCGCGTCGAGTCCCTCTACGACGGAGACCACGAGGAGGACGATGTGCTCGCTCAGCTGGCGCCGACGGTGAAGCAGCTGCTCACGCCCGCCGCCTACGAGCGTCTCCAGCACCCCACCGGCGCCCTGCTCACCGCGATGCGCGCGGCCGACCACACCTGTGACTGGAAACCATCGGTCCCAGTGCGGCTGTACGCCGGGGACAAGGACACCGACGTGCCCATCGGCAATGCCCGTACATGCGCCCGCACCCTCGCAGGTCAGGGAGCGAGGGTGCGGGTCGTCGATCAGGGTGCCGTGGACCACTTCGGGTCGTTCGCGGTGTCGGCGCCCCAGGTGGTGCGGTACTTCGACGGCGTGCCGGACTAGCCGGACCGGCCGCGGCCACCGGCTCGGGCTGATCAGTACCAGCCATTGGCCTGCCAGAAGGCCCAGGCGCCGGCGGGGCTGCCGTAGCGGGAGTTCATGTACTGCAGACCCCACTCGATCTGGGTCTTGGCGCTGGTCTTCCAGTCCGAGCCGGCCGAGGCCATCTTCGAGCCCGGCAGGGCCTGGACCAGGCCGTAGGCGCCGGAGGAGGAGTTGGTCGCGGTGACGTTCCAGCCGCTCTCGTGGGCGACGATGTTGTTGAAGGCGTTGTACTGGGCGGCGTTCGGGATCATCCTGTGCGCGATCGCCTTGGCCTGGGTCACGGAGTCGGCACTCGCGGCGTGGGCGGGCGCCGCGGTCAGCACCATGCCGGTGGTGGCGGCGGCCACGGCGGCGGAGGCGAGGGCCTTCTTCGGAGAGATGCGGCGGGCGAGGCGGGAGACGAACACGAGGAACCTTTTCTTCGGGGACAGGGAGTCGCGGTCATGCGTCGGCGCCGAGGCCCGGGGGCTTGTCGGCGCCGTGCGACGTCGTCCAGAGAAACAGGCTCGGAAGGTGTCTGCAATGACCCCTTTTACTAGTTGTGGTCGCATCTGGGGGGTACGTGCTTCCTGTGACCCGGCTCTCAATGTGCAGGTCGGAGGCGGTTATGGCATGCCCATGGCGTCCGATATGCCCTACTAGGTAGGGTAGTGAGTGATCTGAGTCATGTGGTTCGGTTCACCGCTCAACCGCTCTTGAATGTGACGGCGGTCTCGAAGGCGGCCCGGCGGGTGGCTCTGCGTAGCGCCTTGAGCACGGCCGGACCCAGGGCGAGCGTGAGGACGACGGTGACGAGCGCGCGGCCCAGGTCCCAGCCGAGGGAGGTGGCCAGACAGTACGCGACGAAGCGGGCCAGGTTGGCGGGGACGGCCGCGTGCGGGTCGAAGGCGATGCCCGAGGCCAGGGCGCCCATGAACGGCCAGCCGGCGAGGTTCATGACGGTGCCGTAGGCGAGGGCGGCGAGGAAGCCGTACGCCGAGAGCAGGGCGAGTTCGGTACGGTCCCGGAGGCGGTCCGGGCCCGGCAGCAGTCCCGCGCCCATCGTGAACCAGCCCATCGCCAGCATCTGGAACGGCAGCCAGGGGCCGACGCCGCCGGTCAGCAGGGCCGACGCGAACATCGTCAGCGAGCCCAGGGTGAAGCCGAAGCCGGGGCCCAGGACGCGGCCGCTGAGCAGCAGCAGGAAGAACATCGGCTCGATGCCGGCGGTTCCGGCGCCGAGGGGGCGCAGGGCGGCGCCGGTCGCGGCGAGGACGCCGAGCATGGCGACGGCCTTCGGACCGAGGCCGGACTCGGCGATGGTCGCGGCCACGACGGCGACGAGCAGGATCAGCAGACCGGCGAAGAGCCAGGGGGCGTCCTGGGCGTGGGCGGCGAGCGTGGAGTCCGGCGGCGCGAGGAAGGGCCAGCCGAAGGCGACGACGCCGACGGTGGAGGTGAGGGCGAGGGCGGTGAGGGAGCGGGGGCCGAGGCGGATGGCGTTCGTCATGGCCGCGCGTCTCTCGCCTGGGCGCCTGTCAGGGCGTCTCTCACCTGGGTGACCGTGAGCCATTTCTGCGGGGCGAGGATCTTGGTCACCTGCGGGGCGAAGGACGGGGAGGACACGACGATGTCCACGGTCGGGCCGTCGGCGATGACCTCGCCGTCCGCGAGCAGGATCACTCGGTGGGCGAGTTCGGCGGCCAGTTCGACGTCATGGGTGGCCAGGACGATCGCGTGGCCCTCGGCGGCGAGGGCGCGGAGGTGGGTGACGAGACGGGTCTTCGCCGCGTAGTCCAGGCCGCGGGTCGGTTCGTCGAGGAGGAGCAGGGGCGGGCGGGCGGTGAGGACGACGGCGAGCGCGAGGGTGAGGCGCTGGCCCTCGGAGAGGTCGCGGGGGTGGGTGGCGTCCGGGATGCCCGGGAGCAGGTCGGAGAGGAGGGCGCGGCAGGTGCCGGGGACCGCTCGGGCGTCCTGGTCGGCGGCCGCGCACTCCGCGGCGACGGTGTCGGTGTAGAGGAGGTCGCGGGGGTCCTGGGGGACCAGGCCCACGTGGTGGACGAGGGTGGGGGGTGCGGTGCGGTGGGGGGTGAGGCCGGAGACGCGGACCGTACCGGTGGAGGGTTCGAGCAGGCCGACGAGGGTGTTGAGGAGGGTGGACTTTCCCGCGCCGTTGCGGCCCATCACGGCGATGGTCTCGCCGGGGGTGATGGTGAGGGTGGCCTGGTGGAGGGCTCGGGTGTGGGAGCGGGTGACTGTTACGGCTTGGAGGTGGGCGGGGGGTGTTGTCGAGGTGGTGGGGGCTTTGCGGGTGCGGTCGCGGAGGAAGGGCAGGCGGCGGTGGGTGGGGGCTGGGGCCGGGGGCGTTTCGCTTGCCCGCGCCGGCGGGGTGCGGTCTGTTGCCGCAGACGGCACGGAGTCGGCTGCGGTGGGGCTGTGCGTTGGTCCTGCCAGGCGGTCGCGTAGGTCGGTTGCCTGGCGGCGGGCGTCTCTCACCGTCAGGGGCAGGGGGGTCCACCCTGCCAGGCGGCCCAGTTCCACCACCGGTGGGTAGACCGGGGAGGTCGCCATCATCTCGGCCGGGGTGCCGAGTTGGGGTGGGGAGCCCAGGGCCGGGAGGACCACCACCTGGTCGGCGTACTGGATGACCCGTTCCAGGCGGTGTTCGGCCAGGAGGACCGTGGTGCCGAGGTCGTGGACCAGTCGTTGGAGGACCGCCAGGACCTCCTCCGCCGCTGCCGGGTCCAGCGCCGAGGTCGGTTCGTCGAGGACCAGCGCCTTGGGGTGCGGGGTGAGGACCGAGCCGATGGCCACGCGTTGCTGTTGGCCGCCGGAGAGCGTGGAGATGGGGCGGGCGCGGAGGTCGGCGAGCCCCAGGAGGTCGAGGGTTTCCTCGACGCGGCGGCGCATCACCTCGGCCGGGAGACCCAACGACTCCATGCCGTAGGCGAGTTCGTCCTCGACCGTGTCCGTCACGAAGTGGGACAGCGGGTCCTGCCCCACCGTGCCGACCACATCCGCGAGTTCGCGCGGCTTGTGCGTGCGCGTGTCGCGGCCCGCCACGGTGACCCGGCCGCGGAGGGTGCCGCCGGTGAAGTGGGGGACCAGGCCGCTGACCGCGTTGAGGATGGTCGATTTGCCGGTGCCGGACGGGCCGACCAGGAGGACGAGTTCACCTTCCGGGACCTCGAAGTCCACGCCCTGGACGGTCGGTTCGGTCGCGCCGTCGTACGTCACGGAGACGTTCTCGAAGCGGATCATGACGGTTCCTTGGGAGCGAGGAGGGAGGGGAGGAGGCCGAGGAGGACGGCCGCGGCGGGCCAGAGGGGGAGCGTGGGGGAGGTCAGCGGGACGACGCCGGGGTGGAGCGCGGCGGGGTCGGTGGACGCGGCGAGGGTGAGGAGGGCGGCCACCGCGGCGCCGGAGCAGGCGACCAGCCCGGCGCGGAGGTCCCAACGGGCGGGCCGGTAACGGGTACGCGGGCTGCGGCGGCCGCCGAGGCGCAGACCGGCCAGGGCCGCGGTGAGGCCGGCGAGGAGGAGGGGGAGGCCGTAGGTGCCGGCTTCGGCGGTGAGGAGACCGTACGTTCCGGCGCACACGCCGAGCAGGCCGCCGAGGGTGAGGGCGGTGGTCGTACGGCGTACGGGGGCGGGAACGGCGGCGGTACGGCCGTAACCGCGGGCGTCCATGGCGGCGGCGAGGGCGACGGAGCGTTCCAACGCGCCCTCCAGGACCGGGAGCCCGACGTGGAGGAGGCCCCGGATGCCTCTGTCGGAGCGGCCGCGCAGACGACGGGCGGCGCCCAGGCGGTGGACGTCGGCGATGAGGTTGGGGGTGAAGGTGAGGGCGACGACGACGGCCACGCCGGCTTCGTACAGGGCGCCGGGCAGGGACTTGAGGAGGCGGGCGGGGTTGGCGAGGGCGTTCGCGGCGCCGACGCAGATGAGGAGGGCGGCGAGTCTCAGGGCGTCGTAGAGGGCGAAGAGGACGGACTCGGCGGTGACCTCGCCGCCTATGCGGATGCCCTGGGCCCAGTGGGGGAGGGGGAGTTCGGGGAGGGTGACGAGGGTGTGGGTGCCGGGGATCGGGGAGCCGAGGACCGTCGCGAAGGTGAGCCGGATGAGGAGGACGGCGAGGGCGAGCTTGAGGAAGGCGGAGTAGGAACGGGCGGCGGGGGAGGCGGGGCGGCACGTCGCCACGACGTAGGCGGACGTGGCGATGAGCAGGGTGAGAAGGAGGGGGTTGGTGGTGCGGGTGGCGGCGGTACCGAGCCCGATGGCCCAGAGCCACCAGGCGCCGGGGTGCAGGGGGGTGGGGTGCGCGGGGCGCGGGGTGCTGCCCCACCTCGGCGGGGGAGCCGCCTCGGCGATGTGACTGCTCTCCGGCTGTGCCCTGCTACCGGACATGCCTGCGCCGCCTCGCCTGCCACACCGCTGCCGTGCCCAGCACGGCCACGACCGCCGCGCCCGTCCACAGCCCCACCGAGGGACCGTCACTCCCCTTCTTCTCCCCCTCCTTCTCCTTCGTGGCAGTCTGCGACTTCTTCCCGGCCGCCACTTGCTCCCCGCAGCCCTTCTCCGGGTAGCCGGCGATCGCGCAGAGCAGGGCGTTGGTGTCGTAGCGGAGTGGCTTCGCCACCGTGGCCAGGGCCTCCGCCGTCGTCGCGTCGGGCGACACCTGGGCGCAGGCCGTGCGGGTGGGGGGCGGGGTCTCGCCGGACGGCGCGTCCGCGCGAGTGCCGAAGTCGATGAGCAGAGCCACCCGCTTCCTGCCGTCCCGCGCCGGTGTCTTCGCGCAGATCGTCGCGAAGTCGGCGGTCCCCCGGGGGGTCGCCGCGTCGCTGGAGTCCTCGCTCACGGAGAAACGGAACCCCTGGACGTCACCGTCGGCGGGACGGTCGGTGGAGGGGCCCTGGGTGGCGTAGGCCCAGTGCGTGGCGGTGCGGGTCCAGAAGGACCAGTAGCGGTATCCGGTGGCCTGGGCCTGCGTGGGGGCGAGGAGCAGGAGTGGCAGCAGGGCGGGGAGCAGGGCCGCGTACCGGCGTTTCATGACTGTCGCTTCCTGCCACGGAGCATCAGCGCGAAGCCGATGAGCGCGCCCAGCAGCAGACCGCCACCCACGGTCCAGCCGACGGGCAGGGAGCCGTCGTTGTCGTCGGACGCCTTGGGGCCGTGCGAAGGGGTTGCCTTGGCAGGCAGCTTGTTGATCGCTCGGGGGGCGGGTCCCGTCGCGTTGAGCAGGGTGACCAGGTCCTTGCCACCGAAGTGATGGGCGTCCCCACCCTGGACGACGTTCGCCGCGAGGATGAGCTGGGCGTACGCGGCCGGGCCGCCCTGCTCCGCCCACTTGCCGGCGTGACCCTCCAGCCAGTGCAGAGATGCGGCGGCCTGGTCGTTGCGGCCCACGGAGGCGAGGGCGACGACCGCGTCGGCCGTGTTGCCGTAGTCGGGCTGGTCCGCGGCCCCGGGCAGCACGGACTTGAGGTACCCGTCCTTCGCCAGCGTCCTGGCGAGCCATACGGCGCCGTTGTCACCGATCTCGGTGTCCAGGCCGTCGTCCGTGGCTTTCACACAGCTCCTGGGCGCGTCCGCGTCGTCCTGGGGGCTTCCCGCGAGCGTGTCGCCGTACGCCCCGAGCACGGCCGCGGCGGTGGCGTCCGCGTTGGCCGTCAAGGCGCCCTTCTTGTCCGGCTGGTAGGCGAAGGCGCCACCGTCCTTGCCACCGCAGGGCAGCGCCAGCTCGGCCAGGGCGTCGAGCGGGGACTTGCCGTCCTTGCGGAGGTTCGGCACCGTCACGCCGGCCTGTACGAGCGCGCCGATCACGAGAGAGGTCGAGTTCGCGTCGCTGGCTCCGCCGGGGGAGTAGCCCCAGCCGCCGTCCTTGTTCTGTACCGACTTCAGCCAGGCGACCGCCTTGTCGACCTGGGAGTCGTACGTGGTGGTGAGGGTGGAGAGCGCCTGTACCGCGGCCGCCGTGCTGTTGGTGTCCACCGCGAGCTTGGCCGCGCAGGGCTTGCCGGTGTCCGCGCGGAAGGCGGGGAAGGCGCCGTTCGCGCACTGCTGGCCGGCCAGCCAGGCAACGGCCTTGTCGGCGGGGTCGACGCCCACCTCGTTCTGCGCCAGCAACGCCAGCGACTGCCGCCACACCCCGTCGTACGTAGGATCCGCCGTGCCGTACAACCCGTCGGGTATCGCCACCTTCGGCGAGGGAGACGGCGGCGCGGCCACCGCGGGGGTCGCGGTACCGATCACCACCGTGGCGGCCAGGGCCGCGGCGCAGCGGCTGACGACGTTCATGATCGGCGGATGCCTCTCCCTGAAGGGAGCCGGGCAGCACGGGACACCCCGGCGGCTCGGCCCCGTATTCCTCGACGGTGCCGTGTGCCGGCGAACTGCCGACGCACGTGAGCCGGTCACGAGTCCGTACAGGGCAGTCCGGCTCACCGGCCAGGGTCCGGCCGGATGACGGTTGCGGGTCAGCGCCGGAATTGCACCGGCTTCCCCCTGTACGGGCGTGATGGCGACCCGGCCACTCTACCGGCCCGTAGGAATCGCCTGAGCGGCGGCTGTGGGGCGGGGTACGTTCCTGGCCGTGGGGATCACGGGGAGGGTCGGTGGCGGCGGCAGGCTGCTCGGGTCCGGGCGGACCTCCGACGTCTACGAGCTCGACGCCGGATGGGTGCTGCGGCGCAACCGGGAGGGGTGGGGGGACGCCCTCGCCGAAGGGGCCGTCATGGAGCATGTGCGCGGGCACGGCTATCCCGTGCCCCGGGTACGCCTCGCCGATTCCACCCGCACCGAGCTGGTGTTGGAGCGGCTGTCGGGGCCGACGATGCTGGCGGCGTTCGGGGATGGGGTCATGAGGCCACGCGAGGGAGGGGCTGTGCTCGCGCGGCTGTTGCGGCAGTTGCACGCCGTTCCCGGATGGGACAACGGCGGCTGCGTCCTGCACCTCGATCTGCATCCCGACAACGTGATGCTCACCCCCGACGGACCTCGGGTCATCGACTGGAGCAACGCCGAGGTGGGCCTGCCCGGCCTGGACTGGGGCATGTCCGCGATCATCCTCGCCCAGGTCGCCGTGGGCGAGGAGCCGATCGCCGGTCTCGCCCGCGAGGTGCTGACCGGCCTCCTCGCCGACCCCTCCCATCTCACCGAGGACGGACTGACGGAGGCCCGGCGCCGACGCGCGGCCCAGCCCGTCATGAGCCGGCGGGAGGTCGAACTCCTCGGTGCGGCGGAGGATTTGATTCGAGCACTGTGATGTGAGCGGAAGCCGTCGGGATTCGTGCTGGAACGACCAAATGCGGCGATCTTCCGGTCGTACTCGATCGTGTGGCATATGTCCCGACGTGGTACGACCACACTGTCGGCGTGCCTGGAAAGAAGGACGCACCCGGTCCGGGGAACGTGCCGCCCGACAGCCGCCCCTTTGTCGGCCGACGAGACGAACTCGTCTGGCTGGGCGAGGAGTTGGTGAGTGGTGGCCGGCTGCTGACCCTCGTGGGGGTCGGCGGGGTAGGTAAGACGCGGCTCGCGCTTCGGGCGGCCGGGGCGGCCCGGGAGGTCCACCCCGACGGCGTGTGGCTGGTGGAGTTGTCCGCGCTCCGCGCAGGCGGCCAGGTGCCACTGGCCGTCATGGAGACGCTGCGGCTCGTCGACCAGTCGACCGGTTCGGCGATCGAGGCGCTGTCGGTGTGGGCGCGCGACAAGCGGCTGTTGCTGGTCCTCGACTCGTGCGAGCACCTGCTGGCGGACTGCGTGACGCTGGTCGCCGATCTGCTCACGGCCGTGCCGGGACTGCGTGTCCTCGCCACCAGCCGGGAGCGGCTGGGGATGCCGGTGGAGCGGGTGCTGGCCGTCGACCCGCTGCCGGTGGGAGACCCAGGGGATCCGGGGAACCCGGAGGGGCGTCCACACGCCGACCTCCAGGACGCTCCGAGGCTCCTCGGTCACCCGAGCGACGCCACCGCGTCCACCTCCACCAGCACCCCCTCCCGCACCGGCCGCGCCACCACCGTCGTACGGGCCGGAAGCGGGGTGCAGCCGGCGAAGAACTCCCGGTAGACGGCGTTGAACTGGGGGAGAGAGGAGGGGGCGGCGAGATAGCAGGTGCAGCGGGTGATCGACGTGCGGTCGCCGCCCGCCGCCGCGACGACGGCCTCGACGTTGGCGAGCACCTGCCGCGCCTGCGCGTCGAAGTCCGCCGGCATCTCCCCGGTCACCGGGTCCAACGGCCCCTGCCCGGAGGTGAAGAGGAACGGCCCGACACGCACCCCCTGCGACAGCGGCGGTTCGCTGCCGTCCGCGAACCGCACGAACGGCGCCCGGTCGGTGCGCACCGCTTCGAGCGCGCCCCGCCCCTGCCGAGGCGTGGGCCCGCCGAACGGCAGCCGCAACGTCCGGGAGGCGAGCAGCCACCGCCCGCCGACGCGCCGGAAGGTGTCCTCGTAGTGACCGACCTGCACGGGTGCGCCGGCCGGCACCATGCCGCCGTCCCAGCCCTCGATCCGGTACGTGGTGAAGTACGAGGTCGCCTCGGCCGTGTCCTCGGACGTCACCGTGACACGGATGTTGGACATGATCCGCCGCGAGAGCTTGTCCGAGGGGCGCGCGCCGAAGTACGCCCGCAGCGCCTCCCGCCCTTCCGACCGGCGTCCGTCCCCGGGTGGGGGCCACTCCCACACCCCGTCCTCGGTGAACAGCTCGGCCACGGAGGCGGGTTCACCGAGGTCGAGTCGGTGGACGAAGTCGAGGATCAGACGTTCACAGGCGCGTTCGGCGAGAAGATGATCCATACGGACGTGGTAGCACAGGAAGCGGCCTCAGACGGCGACGTACGTCACCGGATCGCTCCCCGTCACCGCCTCGGCCCGCCCCAGCTTCACCAGTCGCCGCAGATGTGCCTCGGCCTCCGAGACGGCGATGTTCCTTGATCCGTAGGGGATTTGGTTCCAGGGTCGGTTCCACTCCATCCGCTCGGCCAGCTGCCAGGGCGTGAGGGGTTCGACGAGGAGGGAGCGCAGGTCGGTGAGCCGCTCCTCGTGGTGGTCGAGCAACTGCCGTACGCGGGCTGCCGCGTCGGTGAACAGGTACTGGTGGGCGGGGAGCACCTCGGCGGGGGCCAGCCGGCCGACACGCTCCAGGGAGTCGAGGTAGTCGCCGAGCGGGTCGGTGACCGTGGCGTCGTCGGGGTCCTCGTACAGGCCGATGTGCGGAGTGATCTCCGGGAGCAGATGGTCGCCGGAGAACAGCCGTCCCGAACCCGGGAGTTCGGCCGGATGCTGCTCCTCCAGGTGCAGGCACACATGCCCCGGTGTGTGGCCCGGCGTCCAGATCGCGCGCAGTCGCCGGCCGGGCAGGTCGAGCAGTTCGCCGGGCACGATCTCCCGGTCGGGCAGGGCGGGTGAGAAACCGGGCAGGGTGGTACGGGGGCGGGGCGTGCGCAGCGGCGCCACGTGCTCCTCCGGCGCCCCGGCCGCCGTCAGCTTGGCGGACATGTACGAGAACCACCGCCCGGGCCGGGTCTCCCGGGTGCGCCGCACGATCGCCGTGTCCGCCGCGTGCATCGCGACCCACGCGCCGGAGGCTTCCCGCACCTTGCCCGACAGTCCGTGGTGATCGGGGTGGTGATGAGTGATCACGACCCCGTGGATGTCCTCGACCGCCGTCCCGCAGCCGACGAGCCCCTGAACAAGCGTGTCCCATGACGCGGGATCGTCCCAGCCGGTGTCCACCAGCACCGGCCCCCGGTCGGTGTCGACGACATAGACCAGCGTGTGGCCGAGGGGATTGTCCGGGATGGGCACCCTGATGGACCGCACACCCCCACCATGATCGAACGTCTCCACCATCCACCCTCCGCTCCACGGCCATCGCCCACTATAACTAGAACTCGTTTCACAATGACCCGAAGCGCGGCAACACCCATGACCCTGCGAAGGAGGTCTGGCCTAGTTGAAGTGGAACTGGTATCAGTTTCTGAAACACCGTCAGAAACGAGGGCAGTGGCGATGGCCGAGCTCGTGGAACACGGACAGCTGTTCATCGGCGGCGAACTGACCGATCCCCTGGGCGGGGACGTCATCGAGGTGATCTCGCCGCATACCGAGGAGGTCATCGGGCGGGTGCCGCACGCCTCTCGGGAGGACGTCGACCGGGCCGTGGCCGTGGCGCGGCGGGCCTTCGACGAGGGGCCCTGGCCACGGATGTCGTTGGACGAGCGGATCGAGGTCGTCACCCGGATCAAGGACGCGATCGCGGTCCGCCACGAGGAACTCGCCCGGGTCATCTCCTCCGAGAACGGGTCGCCGTACTCCTGGAGCGTCCTCGCCCAGGCGCTCGGCGCGATGATGGTCTGGGACGCGGCGATCACGGTCGCCCGCGACTTCACGTACGAGGAGAGGCGGGACGGTGTCCTCGGGAAGATCCTCGTGCGGCGGGAGCCGGTCGGGGTCGTCGCCGCCGTCGTGCCCTGGAACGTCCCGCAGTTCGTCGCCGCCGCCAAACTCGCGCCCGCGCTGCTGACCGGCTGCACGGTGATTCTGAAGCCCTCGCCGGAGTCGCCGCTGGACGCGTACATCCTGGCCGACATCACCCGCGAGGCCGGGCTGCCGGAAGGCGTGCTGTCCATCCTGCCCGCCGACCGTGAGGTCAGCGAGTACCTCGTCGGGCACCCGGACATCGACAAGGTCGCCTTCACCGGGTCGGTGGCCGCGGGCAAGCGCGTGATGGAGGTCGCCTCCCGCCATCTCACCCGTGTGACACTGGAGTTGGGCGGCAAGTCGGCCGCCGTGGTCCTGCCGGACGCGGAGGTGGCGACCACCGTCGCCGGCGTCGTCCCGGCGGCCTGGATGAACAACGGCCAGGCCTGCGTGGCCCAGACCCGCATCCTGCTGCCGCGCTCCCGCTACGACGAGTTCGCCGAGGCCTTCTCCGCGGCGGCGAGCGCCCTGGTTGTCGGCGACCCGCTGGACCCGGCGACCCAGGTCGGCCCCCTGGTGGCCCGGCGCCAGCAGCAGCGCAATCTCGACTACATCCGCATCGGGCAGGAAGAGGGCGCGAAGATCCTCACCGGCGGGGGCCGTCCGCCGGGGCTCGACAAGGGCTGGTACGTCGAGCCCACACTGTTCGGCGACGTCGACAACTCCATGCGGATCGCCCGGGAGGAGATCTTCGGCCCGGTGATCTGCCTGCTGCCCTACGGCGACGAGTCCGAGGCCCTGAAGATCGCCAACGACTCCGACTACGGGCTCAGCGGCAGCGTGTGGACGGCGGACGTGGCGCACGGGATCGAGGTCGCGAAGCAGGTCCGTACGGGCACGTACTCCGTGAACACCTTCAGCCTGGACATGCTCGGCCCCTTCGGCGGCTACAAGAACTCCGGTCTGGGGCGGGAGTTCGGGCCCGAGGGATACGGCGAGTACCTCGAACACAAGATGATCCACCTCCCGGCCGGCTGGGAGGGCTGAGCCGCCATGGGCGACCGCTGGCACGTCGAGGTCGACCGCTCCGTCTGCATCGGCTCGGCCCAGTGCGTCCACCGCGCGACGGGCGCGTTCCGCCTCGACTCCGCCATGCAGTCCCACCCGGCCGACCCGGAGACCGACGCCAACGAACGCATCCTGGACGCCGCCGAGAACTGCCCCGTGGAGGCGATCGTGATCACGCTACTGGGCAGCGGGGAGGCGGTTTTCCCACCGGAGGACGAGTAACAGGCGCCTGGCAGGCTGGTGCGACCCCCCGTACCGGTGCAACGAATCGTCGGCACCGGCGCCCGACCAGTCGAGTTTCAGGGCTTGTTCTGGGGAGCCGTCAGGTCGATCAGGCGGCATACCGTTTCGATGTCGATCTTCACCTGGGCGATGGAGGCGCGGCCCGACAGCCAGGTGATCAGGGCCGAGTGCCAGGTGTGTTCGATGACGCGGACCGCGGAGAGCTGCTCGGGGGTCGGGTTCTCCTGGCCCATCGCGTCGAGGATGATCACCGTGGTCTGACGGGAGACCTGGTCGACCTCCGGGCTCACGCTGCGGTCGGCGAAGGTCAGGGCGCGGACCATCGCGTCGGCCAGATGCGGCTCCCGCTGCAGGGCGCGGAAGGCCCGCATCAGGGTCTCCGCGACCCGCTCCGCCGCCGTCTCGCCCTGCGGGGGCTTCTTGCGGAGCGTGCCGTGCATGCGCTCCAACTGGTCCTGCATCGTGGCGACCAGCAGATGTACCTTGGACGGGAAGTAGCGGTACAGCGTGCCCAGCGCCACCTGCGAGGACTCGGCGACCTCCCGCATCTGCACCGCGTCGAAACCGCCCCGGCTGGCCAACTGCGCGCTCGCGTGCAGGATGCGGCGACGGCGCGCCTCCTGTCGCTCCGTGAGGGGCGGGGAGGCTGGGCGCCCGGTGGCTTCGAGCTTGGCTTCCACAGGCATGGATCCCGTTCCGTGACACTCGGTGAGGGCTGGTGATCGCACCGAGCCTGGCAGGGTGTGCGTCGTGGCGCGAATCACCTGATCCACTGCTCACAGTGCCCCTACCGCCCGGTAGATTCAGAGCCTCCTGGACGATCAAGTCTGAAACTTGTTCTAGATTAGCGTCCCGGCGTAATCTCGCGGGACAATGCATGCAGAAGGGGGCCCAGAGTGACCGCTGAGGCCAGTCAGGCGGGCCGCCAGGAGGATCCCGCCGCCGACGGCGAGCGACCGCTCCACATCGCGCTCCTCACCTATAAAGGGAACCCGTTCTGCGGCGGCCAGGGCGTCTACGTCCGCCATCTCTCGCGCGAACTGGCCCGCCTCGGCCACCGTGTCGAGGTCATCGGTTCCCAGCCCTATCCCGTCCTCGACGAGGGCTACGACGGCCTGTCCCTGACCGAGCTGCCGAGCCTGGACCTCTACCGCTCGCCCGACCCCTTCCGCACCCCGAAGCGCGACGAGTACCGCGACTGGATCGACGCGCTGGAGGTCGCCACCATGTGGACCGGCGGCTTCCCCGAGCCGCTGACGTTCTCCCTGCGCGCCCGCCGCCATCTGCGCGCCCGGCGCGGCGAGTTCGATGTCGTGCACGACAACCAGACCCTCGGGTACGGCCTGTTGGGGGACGTCGGCGCGCCGCTCGTCACCACCATCCACCACCCCATCACCGTGGACCGCCAGTTGGAGCTGGACGCAGCCGAGACCTGGCAGCAGCGTCTGTCCAAGCGGCGCTGGTACGCCTTCACCCGCATGCAGAAGCGCGTCGCCCGCCGGCTGCCCTCCGTGCTCACCGTCTCCGGCACCTCCCGCCAGGAGATCGTCGACCATCTCGGCGTACGGGACGACCGTATGCACGTGGTCCACATCGGCGCCGACACCGACCTCTTCTCGCCCGACGCGTCGGTCGACGTCGTCCCGGGACGGATCGTGACGACGTCCAGCGCGGACGTACCGCTGAAGGGGCTCGTCTTCCTCGTCGAGGCGCTCGCCAAGGTGCGCACCGAGCACCCCGAGGCCCACCTCGTCGTCGTCGGCACACGGCCCGCCGAGGGACCCGTCGCGCAGGCCATGGAGCGCTACGGCCTCGAGGGCGCCGTCGAGTTCGTCAAGGGCATCTCCGACGCCGAACTGGTCGACCTCGTCCGCTCGGCCCAGGTCGCCTGCGTGCCCTCGCTCTACGAGGGCTTCTCGCTGCCCGCCGCCGAAGCCATGGCGACCGGCACGCCGCTCGTCGCCACGACCGGCGGTGCCATCCCCGAGGTCGCCGGCCGTGACGGCGAGACCTGCCTCGCGGTGCCGCCCGGGGACCCGGGGGCGCTCGCGACCGCGCTGAGCCGGCTGCTGGGCGACGCCGAGCTGCGCGTACGGCTGGGTCGGGCCGGACGTGAGCGGGTGCTGGCGCGGTTCACCTGGGCCAAGGCCGCCGAGGGCACCGTCGCCCACTACCGTGCCGCCATCGCCGGGGCGCGCGGCGCGAAGGCCGGGGCGAGGTCCGCCGCTCAACCCCCGGCGAGCACGGCCGCGTCCGTACCACCAGTGGCGGCGCGACCAGCGGCCGTGACGGAGACCACCCCCACCCTCCAACCCCACGCAGACTCCGAAAGCAGGGCCACGTGCTGACCGTCGACTTCTCCCGGTTCCCGCTCGCCCCGGGCGACCGCGTCCTGGACCTCGGCTGCGGGGCCGGCCGGCACGCCTTCGAGTGCTACCGGCGCGGCGCCCAGGTCGTGGCCCTCGACCAGAACGCCGAGGAGATCCGCGAGGTCGCCAAGTGGTTCGCGGCGATGAAGGAGGCCGGGGAGGCCCCCGCCGGAGCCACCGCCACCGCGATGGAGGGCGACGCCCTCGCCCTGCCCTTCCCCGACGAGTCCTTCGACGTCGTGATCATTTCCGAGGTCATGGAGCACATCCCGGACGACAAGGGCGTACTCGCCGAGATGGTACGGGTGTTGAAGCCGGGTGGGCGCATCGCGATCACCGTCCCGCGCTACGGCCCCGAGAAGGTCTGCTGGGCCCTGTCCGACGCCTACCACGAGGTCGAGGGCGGCCACATCCGCATCTACAAGGCGGACGAACTGCTCGCGAAGATCAGGGAAGCGGGGCTCGAGCCGTACGGCACCCACCACGCGCACGCCCTGCACAGCCCCTACTGGTGGCTCAAGTGCGCGTTCGGCGTCGACAACGACAAGGCGCTGCCGGTGCAGGCGTACCACAAGCTGCTGGTCTGGGACATCATGAAGAAACCCCTGGCCACCCGGGTCGCCGAGCAGGCGCTGAACCCGCTCATCGGCAAGAGCTTCGTGGCCTACGCGACCAAGCCGCACCTTCCGGCGGTGGACGCCAAGTGACCACCCCCCGGACAGAACACCTCGTCCTGCCCGGGGTCCTCACCGCCGGGCAGGCCGCCGCGACCGTCGCCGGCATCCTCGCCCAACAGCGGGAGGACGGCGCGATCCCCTGGTTCCGGGGCCACCACCTGGACCCCTGGGACCACACCGAGGCCGCGATGGCGCTGGACGCCGCCGGTGAGCACGAGGCCGCCGAGCGGGCCTACGAGTGGCTCGCCCGGCACCAGAACGAGGACGGCTCCTGGTACGCGGCCTACGCCGACGGCGACTTCACCGACGTCACCGACCGCGGCCGCGAGACCAACTTCGTCGCCTACATCGCCGTCGGGGTCTGGCACCACTACCTCTCCACCGGCGACGACACCTTCCTCGACCGTATGTGGCCCGCTGTCTACGCCGCGATCGAGTACGTCCTCCGGCTCCAGCAGCCCGGCGGACAGATCGGCTGGAAGGGCGAGGACGACGGCACGTCCACCACGGACGCCCTCCTCACCGGCTCCTCCTCCGTCCACCACGCCCTGCGCTGCGCGCTCGCCATCGCCGAGCAGCGTGAAGAGCCGCAGCCCGACTGGGAGTTGGCGGTGGGCGTGCTGCGGCACGCGATACGCCGGCATCCGGAACGGTTCCTCGACAAGGACCGCTACTCGATGGACTGGTACTACCCCGTGCTGGGCGGCGCGTTGACCGGCAGCGAGGCCAAGTCCCGTATCGAGGAGGGCTGGGAGCGCTTCGTCGTGCCCGGGCTCGGGGTGCGCTGCGTCGTCCCCAACCCGTGGGTCACGGGCGGTGAGTCGGCCGAACTCGCCCTCACCCTCTGGGCGATGGGCGAGTCCGACCGGGCGCTGGACGTGCTCCAGTCCATCCAGCACCTGCGGGACGCGGAGAGCGGCCTGTACTGGACCGGCTACGTCTTCGAGGACAAGGCCGTCTGGCCCCAGGAACTGACCACCTGGACGGCCGGCTCCCTGCTCCTGGCCGTCGCGGCCCTGGGCGGCCACGAGGCCACGTGCGCGGTCTTCGGCGGCGACCAGTTGCCGAGGGGCCTGGAAACGGACTGCTGCGACTGAGGGCCCGTGCCGCGGGCCCTTCAGCCGGACAGTTGTGACTGGGGGCCCATTAGGCGGGCCCCCGGCGCTGTTTGGGGGCCCCGGACCCCCGGGTCGCGCGACCAGCCCTGTGGGTTGGCTGATCCGGGGGTGGGGAGGGTCGAGCATCGCCGGCGCGCGGGACTGGAGCAGGTCACGATGGACGGTCTGTGTGGCCGGGTGTGTGGCCGGGTGTGTGGCCGGCCAGCATCCGTCCTAGTGGCGCTGCATGCGGCCGGCGATGGCGTGGCCGACGAAGAGGTAGACGACTGCTGCGAGGCCGTAGCCTGCGATGACGCGAGCCCAGGCCTTGTCGAAGGTGAAGAGGTCACGGGACCAGCCGGCCAGCCAGTTGGCCGCGTTGTGGACGAACTGCACCAGATCGTTGGCGCGGTTGGCGTCCAGCAGGTACATGAGAATCCACAGGCCCAGGATGAGGGCCATGATGTCGGCGACGATCGCTATGACCGCCCCGGCTCGATTGCCGCTGCTGTATCGAGACATACCTTGCGGATTGCCGCCGGTTTCTGAATGAAACCCGGCTGATTTCGTACGCGGCGGCCCTAGGAGTTCAGCTCCGCCAGTACCCGCAGCGTATGCGGGTCCGGAGCCAGGGCCAGCAGGTCCGTCACCGGGCCCTTGCGCCACAACTCCAGCCGCTCGGCGATGCGTTCCCGCGGGCCGACCAACGAGATCTCGTCGGCGAAGGCGTCCGGCACGGCGAGCACGGCCTCCTCGCGCCGCCCGGTCAGGAACAGCTCCTGAATTCGGCGCGCCTCCTCCTCGTACCCCATCCGCGCCATCAGATCGGCGTGGAAGTTCCGGGCCGCGTGCCCCATCCCGCCGATGTAGAAGCCCAGCATGGTCTTCACCGGCAGCAGCCCTTCGCGCACGTCGTCACAGACGCGGACCTGGGCCATCGGGGCGATGAGGAACCCCTCCGGAGCCTCGGCGAGCGAGGCCTCGTACACCTCGGGGCGGGTCGGCGACCAGTACAGCGGCAGCCACCCGTCGGCGATCCGCGTCGTCTGCGCGACGTTCTTCGGCCCCTCCGCCCCGAGCAGAATCGGCAGATCCGCCCGCAGCGGATGCGTGATCGGCTTCAGCGCCTTGCCCAGCCCGGTCCCGTCCTCCCCTCGGTACGGATGCGAGTGGAACCGCCCGTCCAGCGCCACCGGCCCCTCCCGCCGCAACACCTGCCGTACGACGTCCACGTACTCCCGGGTCGCGGTCAGCGGCGACCTCGGGAACGGACGC
Organism: Streptomyces sp. NPDC005799; assembly: GCF_040630525.1. Taxonomy (NCBI): domain Bacteria; kingdom Bacillati; phylum Actinomycetota; class Actinomycetes; order Kitasatosporales; family Streptomycetaceae; genus Streptomyces; species Streptomyces sp. NPDC005799. Next base: position 32,457 of record NZ_JBEXXQ010000056.1, on the reverse strand, counting down.
CCGTACCAACCCTCCACCACCTGCGGCCCCGACAGCCCGAGCCCCAGCATGACCCGGCCGCCGGAGAGATGGTCGAGGGTGAGGGCGTGCATCGCGGTGGTGGTCGGCGAGCGGGCCGCCATCTGCGCAACGGCCGTCCCCAGCCTGATCCTTGACGTCTGCGCGGCGATCCAGGTCAGCGGCGTGAAGACGTCCGACCCCCACGACTCGGCGGTCCACACCGAGTCGTAGCCGAGCCGCTCGGCCTCCTGGGCCAGCGGCACATGATCGGCGGAGGGACCACGGCCCCAGTAACCGAGAGCCAGCCCGAGTCGCATGACGCCTCCCATCTGACGGTCCGTCATATTCCGGACCGGCGGCTGCGACTGTACGACAACGGCCCGCCGCCCGGAAGGGCGAGAGGCCGTGAACGACGTCGAGGCGGCTCAGCCGCGCTGAATCCCGGAGGTGTCCTGCAGCACGCCGCGCCGCCCGTCCTGCGTCTGCGCGACCAGCGCCGGACCGCGCTGCTCGACGGCCAGGTACCAGGTCCCCGGGGCGAGTTCGGCGATCGGCGTGGGCGAACCGTCCTCCGCGAACAGCGGTCGCGGCACCGGAACGGCGAACCAGAACGGCGAGAACTCCCCGGCCGGCGGCTGCGCCTGCGCCGGCTGCGGCTGAGCCGCGGCCCCGTACGGCTGCCCCGCCTGCGGCTGCCCGCCGTACTGCGCCTGCTGGCCCCCCGGGTATCCGTAGCCCCCGGGCGGCTGAGCCCCGTAGGGCTGCTGCGTCACCTGCGGCTTGGGCGCCGGGACGAGCGCGGCCTGAAGGGCGGGGACGAGAGGAGTGGCGATGGCGGCGCCGGCGAGGACGAGGGCGGCGATGAAGCCGAGGAGGAGGCCGGCGGCGGCGCTGCCCCCGGTGGGGATGTCCACCAGCGTCCAGAACAGGGCCCATGCGACGAGGACCGTGAACGCCGTGCCCACCGTGCCGAGGTCCAGACCGACGACCTTGCGCGGCTGCGGGAGCGCGCGGTTGACGACGATCAGGGCGGCACCGATCACTCCGCCCATGTAGAGGCCGAGGCCGGTACCGAGGTCGTCCCACGCGTTCGCGTCATAGCTGGCGACGCCGTCGACGGAGTAGAACTTGAGGAACGACGCGATGAACAGCAACACCGCTGCCCCGATCACCACGCCGTCGCCTCGAGTGAGGGAGCGGATATTCACTTCAGGTCCTTCGGATCAGTCGTCTCGTCGTCGGTAGACACTATCGTCCCCCCGACCAGGGTGTCTGCCGGGACCAGCCCGCCCGCCGCTAACCGCGCAGGAAACTCACGATTCCCTCAGAGATCCCCTGTGCGGCCTTCTGTCGCCAGGTGGCGCTGGTGAGGAGTGCCGCGTCCTTGCTATCGCGCATGTTGCCGCACTCGATGAACACCTTGGGAACCGTTGACAGATTGAGACCGCCGAGGTCCTTACGCGTGACGAGACCGGTGCCGTCGCCGATGTAGTTGGACGGCGGTTCGCCCGTGACGCGTACGAAGTTGCCCGCGACGCGCTCGCCGAGGTCGGCGGAGGGGGCGACGATGGCGCGGGTGTCGGCGGCGCCCGCGTGCACGATGCCCGGCAGGATGACGTGGAAGCCGCGGTCACCGGCCGCCGCGCCGTCCGCGTGGATGGAGATCGCCGCGTCGGCCTGGGCCACGTTGCCGATACGGGCGCGCTGGTCGACGCAAGGGCCCCAGGACGGTGAGCCGTTGTCATGGGTCAGCTTCACGGTCGCGCCCTGCTTCTCCAGCAGCGCCTTCAGCCGGTGCGAGACGTCCAGCGTGAACTGGGCCTCCGTGTAACCCGCGTTGGTGGAGGTGCCCGTGGTGTCGCACTCCTTGAAGTTCGTCCCGATGTTCACCTTGCGGTTGATCTCGGCCGTGTGCTGGAAGTTGCCGGGATTGTGGCCCGGGTCGATCACGATGACCTTGCCCTTGAGGGAACCGGAGGCGGCGGGCGCGGATGCGGCGGGCGCGGAGGAAGTGGGGGAGGCCAGGGTCGGCTTGGGGCTGTCCGGCTGCTTGGCGTCGTCGCTGGGTGAGGAGGCGGCGGCACCGGGGGACGTACCCGCCGTGGACGACCGTACCGTCGCCTGGTCCGAGCCCTTGCCGTCGTCGCCCGACCCGCCCACGGCCGCGTACACGAGCCACCCGAGCAACGCCCCCGGCACGAGCGCGGCGAGCGCGACGGTGAGGGGGCCGCGGCGGGGACGGCGGGGCTGGGGTGGATCGAAGTCCGGTCCTACGTACGACACGCCTGCCACCCTAGCGGGCTGCCTGGGTCTTGCCCCTCAGCCGCCGAAGTCGACGATGTCGCATTTGGCCATCCGTCCGACGCCTCGCCTGATGCGGGAGTCGGTGGTCACCAGCGTGAGACCGAGAACCTCGGCCAGGGCGACGTATGTCGCGTCATACACCGACAGGTTCGCTGCCAGCGTGCGCACGCGTGCCGTGAGGGGAAGCGCGGGATGGCGAGTCAGGGGCAGGTCGGCGAACTCCTTCAAGTAGCGATCCACGTCGGGTTTTCCGAGCTTCGGCTTGCCGCCTCTGGTGCCTTTGCCCATGCCGATCACCGACGAGGCCACCTCCGTGTCGATCAGATACGGGGCGTGGATCTCGTCCTCGCTCGCGATCCGCTCGCGCACGCGACCGCCGAGTGCGCCGTTGGAGGTGAGGAACTCTGTGACCGCGGAGGCGTCGACGACAATCAACGGCCCCGCCGTCCTTCGTCCAGAGCGGCGAGGACGTCCTCATGGTCGACCTGGTCACTCGCGTAGCGCTCGGCGCGAGCGGCCATCTCGGCCAGACTGGGTTTGGACGCCTCCCGGAGTATGAGGCCGAGAAGGTATCCCTGAAGTGACTGGCCGGCTTCGGCCGCGCGGATCTTTATGGTGCGAGCGATGTCGTCGGGGACGTCCCGCACGGTGAAGGCAGTCGTCATGACTGCATTTTATCGTCGATGCCGTCATTTCGCAGTCATTCGAATGGCGGACGCCCCGCCCCGCGTCAGATCCCCGCCCCCGTCCGCCGTAGCACGCGCAGCGATTCGGTCGCCGAGACCTCCGTGAAGGCACCGGACTTCAGGGCCCGGAGGTAGACGCGGTACGGCGCCTGGCCGGTGAACTCGTCCTCGGGGTCCGGGAAGACGTCGTGGATGAGCAGCAGCCCGCCCTCGGCGACGTGCGGGGCCCAGCCCTCGTAGTCGGCGGTGGCGTGCTCGTCGGTGTGACCCCCGTCGATGAAGACGAACCCCAGGGGAGTGCCCCAGAACTGGGCGATCTGAGGCGACCGCCCCACCAGCGCCACGACATCCTCCTCCAGCCCGGCCCGGTACAGCGTCCGCCGGAACGTCGGCAGCGTGTCCATCAGCCCGATCTCCGGGTCGACGGTCTCCGGGTCGTGGTACTCCCACCCGGGCTGCTGCTCCTCGCTGCCGCGGTGATGATCCGCGGTCAACGCCACCACCCCGGCCTGCCGGGCCGCGTCGGCGAGGAGGATGGTGGACCGCCCGCAGTACGTGCCCACTTCCAGCAGCGGAAGCCCCAGGGCCCCCGCCTCAACCGCGGCCGCGTACAACGCCAGCCCTTCCCCCACGGGCATGAACCCCTTGGCCGCTTCAAAGGCGGCAAGAATCTCCGGCTTGGGTGCCGAGGTCATGGGGTCCCCTCCAGTCAGTACGGGCGTCTGGGGGCCCATGCTGCCGCACCCCCGGCCGACAATTCGACAGGGGGTGTGGGCAATGCTTTCAGGGGCGCGGGGCTGTATCGATATGCGGCTCCGCCGCGTGGGCGCGACAAGCCACAACGAACCCGCAGCCGCCAAACGACAGAACTCCCCGAGCTCTACGCGCTAACAGTCTCCCCAGGCAGCGAAAGATCCAGATCCACCGCCCGTTCCTCCCCGGAATGCGACGCGGCAGACGCAAGCGGCCCGTGCCCGAACGCCCTCGCGGCCAGTACATACGTACCTTCCGCCGGTACCGCGAGCTCATAACTGCCGTTGTCATCGGAGACCGCGGCCCCCGCCTGCCGCCCCCGCCGGTCGATCAACGTCACCTTGGCCCTAGCCACCGGCGCACCCTCGGCGTCCAGGACGCGTCCGCGGAACCCCCGCAGCGCCTCCTCGGCCCGCTCCAGCGCCGCGTCCTCCTCGCTGCTGGCCCGCAGCTGCGGCGCCCGGTTCGGCTTCGGGAGGAACAGGGCCATCAGCAGGCCGATCGCCACCGCACCCGTCGCGATCAGGAAGGAGACCCGGAAGCCGTGCATGGTCGGTATCTCGACCCCGCCGACGTTCTTCGCGGTGTTGGCCAGCACCATCCCGATGACGGCGCTCGACACGGACGTACCGATGGAGCGCATCAGGGTGTTGAGGCCGTTCGCCGCCCCCGTCTCCGAGGCCGGGACCGCGCCCACGATCAGCGCGGGAAGTGAGGAGTACGCGAGGCCGATGCCCGCGCCGAGGACGACCGCGATGACCAGGCTCTGCCAGGCCGCGCTCATCAGGCCGAGCCCCGCGCCGTAGCCGATGGCGATGATCAGCATGCCGAGGATCAGGGTGACCTTGGGGCCGTACTTGGCCGAGAGGCGGGCGTACACCGGCGCCGTGAACATCATCGTCAGGCCCAGCGGGGCGACCAGCAGACCCGCGACGACCATCGACTGGCCGAGGCCGTAGCCCGTCGCCTTCGGGAGCTGGAGCAGCTGGGGAAGGACGAGCGAGACGACGTAGAAGGAGACACCGACCATGATCGAGGCCAGGTTGGTGAAGAGGACCGCCGGGCGGGCGGTGGTACGCAGGTCGACGAGGGGCGCGGCGGAGCGCAGCTCGAACAGGCCCCACAGGACGAGGACGATCGCGGACGCGGCGAACATGCCGAGCGTGGTGCCGGAGGTCCAGCCCCAGTCGCTGCCCTTGGTGATCGGCAGGAGGAAGAGGACCAGGCCGGCCGAGAGGCCGATCGCGCCCAGGACGTCGAAGGTGCCCTCGGCGCGCATCGGGGACTCCGGTACGACGAGGAGGGTGAGCACGATGGAGAGGACGCCGAGGCCGGCGGCGCCGTAGAAGAGGGCGTGCCAGTTGGCGTGCTGGGCGACCAGGGCGGCGAGCGGCAGGGCGAGTCCGCCGCCGACGCCTATCGAGGAGCTCATCAGCGCCATCGCGGAGCCGAGCTTCTCGCGGGGCAGCATGTCGCGCATCAGGCCGATGCCGAGCGGGATGGCACCCATCGCGAAGCCCTGGAGCGTACGGCCGACGATCATCGGGAGCAGGGTGCTGGTGAAGGCGCTGACCAGGGCGCCGACCACCATCAGGGCGATGCTGAGGATCAGCATGCGCCGCTTGCCGTACAGGTCGCCGAGGCGGCCCATGATCGGGGTGGCCACGGCTCCGGAGAGCAGCGTCGAGGTCAGGACCCAGGTGGCGTTGCTCGGCGCGGTGTCCAGCAGCTGCGGCAGGTCCTTGATCACCGGGACGAGCAGGGTCTGCATCACCGCGACAACGATCCCCGCGAAGGCGAGCACGGGGACCACGGCCCCGCTCGCTCTCCGGGCGGGCTGGTCGTTCGTCGTGTGGGTCATGGGGTGAGGCCTCCAGTGAAGATAAGTGCTGGGTAAACCTCGTATGCACGGGCAACTATTCCGTTGCTTCGAGCCTCTAATCAATTCTTGACCGGGTCATGGGAATCTGATCATTCGTCAGCTCTGGTCATCGAATGAAACGTGTTCTAATCTCGCGCGCCATGAGGGCATATGTGGCCGGGGTCGGGATGACCAAGTTCGAGAAGCCCGAGACCCGTGACTGGCAGTACTGGGACATGGTGCGGGAGGCGGTCGGGGCCGCGCTCACGGACGCGGGGGTTGCGTACGACGAGGTGGAACAGGTTCCCGTCGGCTACTGCTTCCAGCCCTCAACCGCCGGCCAGCGCGCCGCGTATGAGCTGGGTCTCACGGGCGTCCCGGTCTACAACGTCAACAACAACTGCGCGACCGGCTCCACGGCCCTGATGCTCGCCCGGCAGCTGGTCGAGGGCGGATCGGCGGACTGCGTACTCGCGCTGGGCTTCGAGAAGATGAAGAGGGGCGCGCTGGGCGGGGGAGCCGATGGCGGAGACTTCTCGACCTCGCCCGTCGCCCGGCACTACGGGATCATGGCCGCCCGGCACGGCTTCGAGATGACCCCGCCCACCGCCCAGATCTTCGGCGACGCGGCCCGCGAGCACATGGAGAAGTACGGCACGACGGAGGCGCAGCTCGCCGCCGTGGCCGCAAAGAACCACCGGCACTCGGCGCACAACCCGAACGCGCAGTTCCGGGACGTGTACGAGGTGGCGGACATCCTCGCCGCCCGTACCGTGCACCACCCGCTCACCAAGCTGCAGTGCTCGCCGACATCGGACGGGGCCGCCGCGGCCGTGGTGGTCTCGGAACGGTTCGCGGAGAGGCGGGGGCTGACCGGACTCGTCGAGATCGTCGCGCAGGCCATGACCACCGACACCGAGGAGTCCTTCGCCTCCGGCTCCTGCATCGACGTCGTCGGACAGCCCATGTCCCGGGAGGCGGCCCGGCAGGTGTACGAGCGGTCCGGGCTCGGCATCGAGGACGTGGACGTCGTCGAGCTGCACGACTGCTTCTCCGTCAACGAGTTGCTGACGTACGAGGCGCTCGGGATGTGCGGGGAGGGGGAGTCCGGCAAGCTCGTCGAGTCCGGGGCGACCACGTACGGCGGTCGGTGGGTGGTGAACCCGTCCGGCGGCCTGATCTCCAAGGGGCATCCCCTGGGCGCGACCGGCATCGCCCAGGTGGCCGAACTCGTCTGGCAGGTGAGGGGCGAGGCAGGGGAGCGGCAGGTCCCGGGCGCGAGGATCGGGCTCGCGCACAACATCGGGCTGGGCGGGGCGGCGGTGGTGACACTGCTGCGCGCGGTCGAGCCTGCGGCGGGGGCGTGAGCGAGTCGGCCGTCGCCGGGGCGGCGCCGGGCCAGGCAGGGCCTAGGTCCGGCGGATGAGGGGTGGGTGGGGCGAAATCCTGATGCAAGGGGTGTAACCGGGTTGGGAACATGACAGGCATGCTGGAAGCCGCTGACGTCACCCGGACCCCCACCCGTACCGCCTCCCCCACCTGGCTGGTGGTGGCGCTCGCCTGCGCCGGGCAGTTCCTGGTCGTGCTGGACGTGTCAGTCGTCAATGTGGCGCTGCCGTCCATGCGCGCCGACCTGGGGCTGAGCGCACAGGGCTTGCAGTGGGTGGTGAACGCATACGCGATCGCCTTCGCCGGGTTCATGCTGCTCGGCGGGCGCGCCGGGGACCTGTACGGGCGCAAGCGGATGTTCCTGGTCGGGCTCGGCCTGTTCACGCTGGCCTCGCTCGGCGGCGGGCTCGCTCAGCAGGGCGGCGAGCTGCTGATCGCACGGGCCGTGCAGGGGCTGGGGGCCGCGGTGCTCGCGCCCTCGACCCTCACGATCCTCACCTCCGCCGTGCCGGAGGGAGCGGCGCGGATGCGGGCGATCGCGACCTGGAGCGCTGTCGGCGCGGGCGGCGGCGCCGCCGGCGGGCTGGTCGGCGGTGCGCTGGTGGACGGGCTGTCGTGGCGCTGGGTACTGCTGATCAACGTGCCGGTCGGGGCCGTGGTGCTGGCCGGTTCCCTGCGATGGCTCGCGGAGAGCCGCAACGGGGACGGACGCAGGCTGGACCTCCCGGGCGCGGTCCTGGTCACGGCCGGGCTCGCGACTCTCGCGTACGGCATCTCGCAGACCGAGGCCAAGGGCTGGACGGCCGCCGCGACCCTGCTGCCGCTGGCCGCCGGACTGGCCCTGATCGCGGTGTTCCTGCTCGTCGAGGCGCGTACGACGGCCCCGCTGATGCCGCTCGGGCTGTTCCGGGTGCGGGCCGTGTCGTCGGCGAACGCGTCGATGTTCCTGACCGGGTTCGCGATGTTCTGCATGTGGTACTTCATGACGCTGTACGCGCAGAACGTGCTCGACTACTCCCCGCTGGAGGCGGGGCTCGCGCTGGTGCCGAGCTCCCTGGCGATCGTGCTCGGCTCGAAGCTCGCGCCGCGGTTCATGCCGGTGCTGGGCGCGCGGAACCTGGCCGCGCTGGGGACGCTGATCGCGGTGGCGGGCTTTGCCTGGCAGTCGGCGATGACGTCGAGGGGCGCGTACCTGACCGAGATCATGTTCCCCGGGATCCTGATGATGCTGGGCGCCGGACTGACCGCGACCCCGCTCGCCGCCCTCGCCACCTCGGGGGCGGCACCGGGGGAGGCCGGGCTGGTCTCCGGGCTGATCAACACCTCGCGCACGATGGGCGGTTCACTGGGTCTCGCGGTGATGTCGACGATCGCCGCCGCGCGCACCGGCGACAGCGGGACACCCGGGGCGCTGACGGACGGCTACGCGCTGGTGTTCCGTACGGGAGTAGGGGTGCTGCTCGCCGGGGTGGCGCTGATGCTGGTGTGGCTGCCGCGGAAGACGGCGGCGGAAAAGGCGAAAAAGGCGGGAACGGCAGGAACGGCGGAAGCGGCGGAAGCGGCGGGAACGGCGGGAACGGGGACGGGTTCGAAGAGTTCGGCGGGGTGAGGCAACGGTTCGGGCCGCCCATGGACTCCTTTGTATGTCTAGGAGGTGCCCATGGGGGATCGCAAGGAAGCTCGGGACACGGAGTTCCAGAGCTTTTTCATCGGCCGCTGGCCGCGGCTGCTGCGGACGGCATTTCTCCTCACGGGGGAGCAACACGCCGCCGAGGACCTGGTCCAGTCGACGTTCGAGCAGGTCTACGTGGCCTGGCGCAAGGTCGGCTCGGCGGACGATCCGGAGGCGTACGTACGGCGCGTGATGATCAACGCGCACAACCGCAAACACCGCAGAAGGCTGCGGGAGTTCCTCGCGCCGAAGGACGACTCGGGGCTGGTGCGCGAGGTCGCCGACACCGGTGACCGCATCGCGCAGGCCGACGACCGAGGGGTTCTGCTGAAGGCGCTGGCCGAGTTGCCGGCCCGACAGCGCGAGGCGGTGGTCCTGCGGTACTGGGAGGACCTGACGGAGACCCAGGTGGCCGAGGCGATGGGCTGCTCGGTGGGCACGGTCAAGAGCAACGCGGCCAAGGGGCTCGCGAAACTCCGTGCCATACCGGGACTGGCCGACATGGTGACCCGGCCCGGCCCTGTGGAGGCCCGGCCCGGCCATGAGGAGCGGCCTCTTTTGACTGACCCGAGCGGGGGGCGGAACTGATGGGTGCGGAGCGGGAAGCGAGCCACGACATGACGGACACGGACATCGCCCTCCTGCTGGCCGACGCGGCGGACGGGGTCGAGATCGGTATAGCCCCCACGCAGGCGGTGATCCGCGGTGGCCGACGGCGCCGGGCCCGGCGCTGGGCGGTGGCCGCTGGTGCGGCGCTGGCGCTCGCCGGGACGACGGGCGCGGTGGCGCTGACAGGGCTGCCAGGCGGGGACGGGGGGCGGGTGACGCCGGCGGTCACGCACCCGCCGGTGCACGTCTCCCTCACCGAGCCGCACCGTACGCAGTTGGCGAGCGGGGTGGAGGACGGCAAGGACTGGCAGGTCTACGTCGACGTGTGGGACGCACCGCGGAACAAGGAGGAGGCGGAGGCCCAGTTGATGGCGATGAGCGGATACAAGGGCGAATGGCCCGCGTCCGTGCGTACGGCCGCCGATCTGGTGGGCAAGACGACGTACTTCGTGCAGCGCAGCTACCAGGGCGACGAATCGGTGGTGATCGAGAACTCGCTGCCCAAGGGGTCGGCCCAGCTCAGCACGGACATGGACGCCGGTGCGATCGGCTTGACGCCGGGCTCCAAGTCGCCTCAACGGCTTGTGATCGGCCGGATCGCCAAGACCGCCCAGGAGGTCACCTGCGACTGGAAGGACGGAACGGGCACGGTCCTGCAAAGGGTCACCGGACAACTGTCCAACGGCGACTTCAAGCAAGGTATCCGCACGGCCGAGGGCTCCCAGGACCGCTGGTTCGTGTGCCTGGCACCGAAGAGGACGGCCTACCAGCAAGCACGGGTGACGGGGCCGTCGTGGTGACGGCTCACAGCCAGCCCTGCTGACGGGCCTCCCGCATCGCCTCCATCCGGTTGCGGGTGCCCGTCTTGCCGATGGCCGAGGACAGGTAGTTGCGGACCGTGGACTCGGACAGATGCAGCTTGGTGGCGATGTCGGCGACCGTCGCGCCGTCCACGGACGCCTTCAGTACGTCGCACTCGCGGGCGGTCAGCGGATTCGGCCCGGCGCTGAGCGCGGCCGCGGCGAGCGCGGGGTCGATCACGGTTTCGCCGGTCAGCACCCGGCGGATCGCGGCCGCCAGTTCCTCGACGGGACCGTCCTTGACGAGGAAACCGGCGGCTCCGGCCTCCATGGCGCGGCGCAGATAGCCGGGGCGTCCGAAGGTGGTGAGTATCAGCACCCGGCAGTCCGGTACCTGCTCGCGCAGGTCGGCCGCGGCGTCCAGGCCGCTGCGGACGGGCAGTTCGATGTCCAGCAGGGCCACGTCCGGACGGTGGGTCAGGGCCGCGTCCACGATCGCGTCGCCGGAGGCCACCTGGGCGACGACGGTCATGTCCGGCTCCATGCCGAGCAGTAAGGCGAGCGCGCCCCGCATCATCCCCTGGTCCTCGGCGAGCAGCACCCGCACGTTCTTCGCCGGGCGACGGTCCCGGGGCATCTCGTCCACGGGGCAAGGGTAGGGCGCGGCCGTGCCGGGGGCGGGTTGGAATAGGTTCCGTGGGGAGCGTGAATGTGAAGAACCCTGATGGAATGTCCGAACGATCCCGCTTTCGGCAAGGAGGTGGTCGTGTTGGTCGTGTCCCAGTCCCGGCACACCTATCAGGTTCTGCCCACCAGACGGATGCAGGGGACCGATGTGCCCTGGCCGCACGACGTGCACATCGCGCTTCCGCCGTGGGTCGGCGTTGTCGTACGCACTGAACGAGGGCTTGCGCACGCTGTACCCCATCACCACCCCGAGCGACGGATGAGGCAGACGTGAGCCGGGTGGTCAGCGCGCGCTGGGTGCCGTGGCCGGCTCGGGGTCCAGCAAGCCGTCGGTCTCGACCGGGAGTTCGGCCGTGACCGTGAAGCCGGCGCGCGGCGCGGGGCCGGCGGTCAGTGAGCCGCCGGCCGCCGCGAGGCGTTCGGTCAGCCCCTTCAGACCGGTGCCGCCGATACCGGCGGCGGGCGGCGCGGCGGGCTCGCCGTCGCCGTTGTCGGAGACGGTGAGCCGGACGTGCTCGGCCGAGGCGACCACGCCGATCTCGCAGCGCGTCGCACCGGAGTGCCGTACGACATTGGTGACCGCCTCGCGCACCACCCAGCCCAGCAGGGCCTCGCACTGCGGGGCCAGGGGAGCGCCGGCGCGCGTGACCACCGGTTCGACACCGGCCGCGGTCAACACCGAGCGGGCCCGGTCAAGTTCGGTGCCGAGACTGCCCTCGCGGTAGCCGGTCACGGCCTCGCGGATCTCGGTGAGTGCCTGGCGGCCCACGGACTCGATGTCGGTGATCTGCCCGAGCGCCGCGTCCAGGTCGCGCGGGGCCAGCCGACGGGCGGCCTCCGACTTCACCACGATCACGGACATGGTGTGGCCGAGCAGGTCGTGCAGGTCCCGGGAGAAGCGCAGGCGTTCCTTCTCGACGGCCTGGTGGGCCAACTCCTCACGCGCGGCGCGCAGTTCGCGCACCGCTTCGGAGAGGGAGAGGATCGCGGCCGTCACCATGGTGGAGATCCAGGTGGCGTACGCGATGGTGAGGCCGGACCAGCCGTCGCGGAGGGCGGCGACCACACCGGCGAGCACGGCGACGGCCGTGCCGGACCAGCGCAGGTGCTCGCCCCGCAGCGCGGCACCCGTCGCCAGGCCCAGCAAGGGGAAGAACAGCAGCCAGTTGCCGCCGTAGCCGCCGGCGAGGCCGCAGGTGATCGCGGCCATCAGGAGCAGCGCCACCCGGGTGGAGGCCGCCTGGCGCTTCTCCTTCACGAAGGAGCGGGCGGCGACGTAGATGTAGAGGGAGTTGAAGGCGAGCAGTCCCAGGCCGCCGATCCACGGGTTGGGGGTCTTTCCCTGGAAGAGGTTGGAGAATGCGCCCAGTCCCATCAGCAGCCAGGGAAGCAGGGAGAAGGCGGTCGGCGGCGGGCCCGGGTTCTCGGGCACCTCGGCGCCGGTGCGACGTGCCTCCTTCGCCGCGGCCTTGAAGGCCTGCATGTCCGCCTGCCACCGCGCTCGCGCGGCCCGCCACTCGCGAAGCCGGCAGGCGGCCCCTCGTGTCCAGTACATCTGTCGCTCCCCCGTTCAGACGGTCCGACCGGACCGCCGGTACGACAGCACAGCGTATGAACCGAACGCCAGCAACCAGGCGGACAGCACCGCGACCGCGCCGAGCGCCGGTGCGTGGCCGGACGCGACGGAGGTGCCGAGTTCGGCGAAGCGGTAGGTGGGGGTGTAGGCGGACACGGTGCGCAGCCAGTCCGGGAAGAGGGCGACCGGGAACCACAGCCCGCCGAGGACGGCGAGGCCCAGGTTGCAGGCCATGTTGGTGACGCCGGTGGTCTGGCCGGTCAACCGGTAGCCGTTGCCCAGGCCCAGCAGGGTGAACGGCACCGAGCCCAGCCACAGCAGCCCCGCGATCGCCGCCCACTGCCACACGGCCAGCCGTACGCCGTTGAGCAGCCCGCCCGCCGCGAGCACCGCCAGAATCGCCGGTACGACGGTCACCGAGCCGGTCAGGGTCCTGCCGACGACGACCTGGCGCGGAGTCATCGGCGTCACCCTGAGCTGGCGCAGCCATCCGATCGCCCGGTCCTCGGCGACCCCGCCGCCGGTGTTGAGCGCACAGCCGACGGCTCCGTACCCGGCCATCCCGACCATCGCCCCGGTCTTCCAAGTACCGTCGGCCGCCCCGAGGTTGGTGAACAGCAGGTACATCAGCACCGGCATCGCGATCCCGCCGATGACGAAACCGACGTCCCGCAGGGTGCGGCGCACTTCGAGCTTCAGGTAGTCGAACATCACGCCGCCTCCGTGACCGATTCCGTGACCGATTCCGTGACCGATGAGGTGAGGGCCAGAAACGCCTCGTCCAGGGACGCGGGGGCGACCTCCAGGCCGTGTATCGCGCCCATCGCCGCGAGGGCGATGACCGTCGCGTCCGGGTCGTCGGTGCGCAGCCGGGCCCGGTCGCCGCGGATCTCCAGGGACCGCACGCCCGGCAGCCGCTCCAGGCCGTCCGCGGGGCGGCCGGCGAGGTCGAAGGCGACCAGGCCACCGCCGACCGAGCGCTTGAGCTGCTCGCCGGTGCCGTCAGCGATGATCCGCCCGCGGTCGATGACGAGGATGCGGTCCGCGGAGGCGTCGGCCTCCTGGAGGTGGTGAGTGGAGAACAGGACGGTGTGGCCGCGGCGCGCATAGCCGCGCATCGACGTCCAGAACGCCTGCCGTGCCTCGACATCCAGCGCGGAGGTCGGCTCGTCCAGTACGAGCAGTGCCGGGCTCCCGGCGAGCGCGAGCGCGAACCGCACCCGCTGGACCTGCCCGCCGGAGAGCCGGTCCACCCGGCGCCCCGCCAGTTCGGCGATCCCGGCCAGCTCGAGCGCCCGCGCGACCGGCATCGGCGCCGGATAGTGCCCGGCGACGAAGGTGACCAGTTCTCGCACGGTGACCCGGGGCACCGCCCGCGCCTCCTGCAGCATCGCGCCCACCCGCCCGTCCCGCACCGCCCGCTCCGGGTGCGCGCCGAACAGCCGCACGGTCCCCTCGTCGGGCTCGATCAGCCCCAGCAGCAGCGAGATCGCCGTCGACTTCCCGGCCCCGTTGCGCCCGAGCAGCGCGACCGTCTCACCGGGCGCGACGACGAGATCGAGGCCGTCGACGGCCCGTACCTTGCCGTAGTTCTTGACCGCCCCCGTGAAGGACACGGCCGCTTCGGTGTCCGATGTCATCCCTACGACTGTCATGCCTACGACGCTACGAACCCCGGCACCCGCCCGGCAGATGCGCTTGTACGGACCCGGGCAGTACAAATGTCCCGAACCCCGTCACCTGACACAGCGTCAGGAGCCTTCACAATGGCGGTGCGCTGGGCTATACAAGGGGCGCCGGACTGGAACGCGTTCTAGATCGGCCCGCAGCGACCTCGGTGCGGCCGACGGTGCGGACGGCCGCACCGGGGTCTTCAGTCGCCACCTTCAGGAGCCCCATGCCCATCGACGCAGCCAAGGCCCTCGCCGCCGAACCCCGGACCGGCGAGCTGACCTGGACCACCAAGGACGTCCAGCTCTACCACCTCGGCATCGGCGCCGGCATCCCCGCCACCGACCCCGACGAGCTGCGCTACACCCTGGAGTCCCGGCTGCACGTGCTGCCCAGTTTCGCCACCGTCGCCGGCTCCGGCTCACCGAGCGTGATCAGCGGACTGTCGATGCCGGGTATCGAGGTCGACCTCGCCAAGGTCCTGCACGGCGGCCAGTCGCTCACCCTGCACCGCCCCATCCCGGCCCAGGGCACCGCCACCGCCACGGGCCGTATCGCCGCCGTCTACGACAAGGGCAAGGCGGCCGTCCTGGTCATGCGCACCGAAGTCGCCGACGCCGGCGGCCCGTTGTGGACCAACGACGCCCAGATCTTCGTACGGGGCGAGGGCGGCTGGGGCGGCGACCGCGGCCCCTCCACCCGCCTCGACGCACCAACCGGCGAACCCGACCGGACCGTAGAACGCCCGATCCGCGAGGACCAGGCCCTGCTCTACCGCCTCTCCGGCGACTGGAACCCGCTGCACGCCGACCCCGAGTTCGCCAAGCTCGCCGGGTTCGAGAAGCCCATCCTGCACGGGCTGTGCACCTACGGCATGACGCTGAAGGCGGTCGTCGACATGCTGCTGGGCGGGGACGTCGGCCAGGTGCGCTCGTACACGACCCGCTTCGCCGGCGTGGTCTACCCCGGCGAGACCCTGCGCATCCGCATGTGGCACACGGCGGAGTCCACCAGGGTCGCCGTCAGCGCCGTCGAGCGGGACGACGCGCCCGTCCTCGCCGACACCGTCGTCGAACACTCCTGAATCCCAGCTGACTTGAGGGGAGCCGCACCATGCGAGCAGCCGTACTGAACGAGATCGGCCAGGACAAGCTGGAGGTCCTCGACGACGTCGAACCGACGGGCTTCGGACCCGGCAGGGTACGGATCCGGATACGCGCCACTGGCCTGTGCCACTCGGACCTGTCCGCGATGAACGGGGTGCTGCCGCAGCCGGCGCCGTTCGTGCCCGGGCACGAGGGCGCGGGCGAGGTCCTGGAGGTGGGGGAGGGCGTCACCCGCGTCAAGCCCGGCGACCGGGTCGTCGTGTGCTGGCTGCCCGCCTGCGGCGCCTGTCCGGCCTGCAAACGCGGCCAGACCGAACTGTGCCTGGCGGGATTCATGAACGCCGGCACCCCCAACTTCAAGCGCCCCGGCGGCGATGTCTTCGGCTTCGCGGGCACCGGCACCTTCGCCGAGGAGGTCGTCGTCGACGCCGGCTGCGCGGTGCCGATCCCCGACGACGTGCCCTTCGACATCGCCGCCCTGATCGGCTGCGGAGTCACCACGGGACTCGGGGCGGCCCTCAACACCGCCGACGTGGAGGCCGGTTCGTCGGTCGCCGTCATCGGCTGCGGAGGCGTCGGCATCTCCGCGATCCAGGGGGCGCGGCTGAAGGGCGCCGCCGAGATCGTCGCCGTCGACCCGGTCGCCGCGCGCCGCGAGTCGGCGCTCAAGTTCGGTGCCACCAAGGCCGTCTCACCTGACGAGCTGGCCACCGCCAAGCAGGAGGTCACCGGCGGCGAGGGCTTCGACTATGTCTTCGAGGTGGTCGGCAAGTCGGCCACCGCCCGCACGGCGTACGAGAACACCCGGCGCGGCGGCACCCTCGTGGTCGTCGGGGCGGGCGCCATGGACGACTTCCTGCAGCTCAACATGTTCGAGCTGTTCTTCGACGAGAAGCGCATCCTGCCGTCCATGTACGGCGGCGGCGACGTCCTGCGCTCCTACGAACGCACGATCGCCCTGTGGCGGGCCGGCCGCGTCGACCTGGAGAGCCTGATCACCCACCGGGTGCCGCTGAGCGAGATCAACGAGGCGCTGGACCAGATGCGTTCGGGGACCGCGCTGCGTACGTGCATCGAGATCTGACGCCTACGTGAAGACGCCTACGTGAAGGGTGCTCATGTCACTGCCACTTGAGGGACTGTCCGCCGTGGTCACCGGGGCGGGTCGGGGCCTGGGCCGGGCCGAGGCGCTGGAACTCGCCCGGCTCGGAGCGGCCGTCGTCGTCAACGACTTCGGCCAGCCGGGCCGGGACGGCACGGGGGAGGCATCCGCGGCCCCCGCCGAGGAGGTCGCCGCCGAGATCCGCGCGACAGGCGGGCGGGCCGTGGCGCACACCGGCGATGTGGCCGACTTCCAACAGGCCAGCAAACTGGTCGAGTTGGCGGTCGCGGAGTTCGGGAAGCTGGACGTCCTGGTCAACAATGCGGGCATCCTGCGCGACCGGATGGTGTTCTCCATGAGCGAGGGGGAGTGGGACTCGGTCATCCGGGTCCACCTCAAGGGCCACTTCAACACGACCCACTTCGCCGCCGCCCACTGGCGCGAACGCTCCAAGGCGACGGGCGCCCCGGTCTACGGCCGTATCGTCAACACGTCCTCGGAGGCCTTCCTCGCGGGCTCCGCGGGCCAGCCCAACTACGCGGCGGCCAAGGGCGGAATCGTCGGCCTGACCACGTCGACGGCCCTCGCGCTGGCCAAGTACGGGGTCACCGCCAACGCCATCTGCCCCCGCGCCCGTACCCGGATGACCGAGGACGTCTTCGCCGGCTTCCAGGAACCCGACGACGGCATCGACCCGCTCTCGCCCGAGCATGTCGCCCCGCTCGTCGGCTACTTGGCCTCGCCCGCCGCGTCCCGCGTCAACGGACAGCTCCTCGTGGTGCACGGCGGCATGGTGGCGATCGTCGACCGGCCGCGGGTGCGGGCCAAGTTCGACAGCAAGCAGGACACGTTCACCTACGACGAGTTGGAGGCAGTCCTCACCCCGCACTACGCCGAACGCCCGGAGGGGGAGACGTTCGGTGCGGTGGAGGTGCTGGGCCTGAAGCGCACGTAAGCCGAGGAAGGTGAGCCAAGGGAAAGGGCCCGCACATCGGCAGTGATGTGCGGGCCCTTCCCGTCTACTCTCAGGCAGCCGACCCGGAGTCCTCGGACTGCTTGCGGTGACGGCCCTGAGGAGCCGTGTCACCGTCCTGGACCGAGACCGGACCCCGGTGACGACCGTGACCGGCGTCCTCCTGGGCCTCGGCGGACAGCGGCTGCATCGTGCTGGTGTCGCTCATCGGAAGGTTTCACCCCGTAACAACATGATCTTTCTAACAGCCCGGCGAGTGTAACCAGCACACCTCGGGCCGAATCCAGGCGCCACGGCCCATCGGCACTACTTCGTTACAAGACGTCCCAGCGGAGCTTCCTGCAACGGCACCGGACGCGCCACGACCGGCTCCGCGGGGTGTTCCTCAGGCGCTGTTGCGGAACTGCCGTCTTGCGCCGCGACTGAACTGCCGTTTCCGCCGACCGGATCCGTCGAGGCCACCGCACTCGGCACCGGATCCGTCGAGGCCACCGAACCCGGCACCGGATCCGCCGAGGCCACCGCACTCGGCACCGGATCCGTCGAGGCCACCGAACCCGGCACCGGATCCGCCGAGGCCACCGCACTCGGCACCGGATCCGGCGTGGGCACGGTCACCCCCGCCACCCCGCACGGCACCTCGGCCGTGGCGTACGGCAGTCGCAGTACCCCGTCCGCCGTCCACAGCCCCGCGCCCGTCAACCATCCCTCGGGCGCCGGGAGATGGTGCACCTGCCGCCGGTCCGGCCGCCACACCGCCACCCAGCTGCCCACCGGCCCGTCGACCCGGAGCGCCACCGCACAGCTCTCCGGGACCAGCACCCGCCCCGGCTGGATCGCGAACGGCGTCACCGTGCAGTTGGGCACCCGCAGGCACTCCGGGAACCGCGCCGGCAGCGTGCTGCCCAAAACCCCCCACCCCAGCCGGCCCTCGCCGGGCGAGGGCGCGTCCGAGCGGATCAGCAGCAGCCCGCTGTCCGGGTCGGCCAGCAGCAGCCGGTCGTCGCTGCCGTCGGCGATCTGCAGGAACGGCGACACCTCGCCGCCCCGCTCCAAATCCACCACGATCGTCTTGGTCCGCCCCCCGACCTCCCGGTCCAGGGCCAGCATCCGCCCCGCGTGGTCCAGCCACGCCCCGCCCGAGCAGCGCCCCGGGACCTCGGTCACCCGCTCGGGACCGAAGGCCCCGCCCGCCACCAGCCACAGCGTGCTGGAACGCCGGCCCACGGCGAGGGCGTAGGCCCGCGCACCTCCCGGTGCCGGTGGCAGCAGCCCCAGCCGGGTGTCCTCGTCCGGGCACTCGACCGAGCCGATCAGTACCTCGCCGGTGCCGGGGCCGGTCGGATACAGCAGCGAGAAGACGTGCCGCCCTTCCGTCACCCGCCGGATGAGCACCCGCCCGTCGCCCATCGGCTGTACCTCGGTGCCGGGCTCCTCGGGCTGGTTGCCGGGCAGCGGCACGGCGTACGGCTCCGGGCCGTCCAGCGTCCAGCGCTCCGGGAACCAGCAGTCGCCGTCGAGGGCGAGGCGGGCGGCGTAGGCGCCGTCAGCGGTGATGGTGCACGCCGCCCGGGGAGCCTCGCCCCCGGGGGCGGCCTCGGGCTGGATCGCACAGGCCGTCATCGTCTGGTCACCTCCGGCCACGAAGCTAGTTTTCGTACGCACGGACGTGAGACCACCAGGCTCACGCTTCACACATAAGGATGGCAGCGGAACGATTCGCCTGAGGGAAAGGGGGCGATTGTGCTGAAGAGGGCCATAGGGGCCGATCGGGGCGCAGCGGGGCGACGAGACCCGTACTCCCGGGCCGCACTCCGACCACGGGCTTCGGTTCAGCAGCACAGATCAGGCAGGTAGCCTTTTGTCCGTGCCCCGTCTGTCTGAAGTCATCGCCGCGCTGGACAACCTGTGGCCCGCCGAGCAGGCCGAGTCCTGGGACGCGGTCGGCACGGTCGTCGGCGACCCCGACCAGGAGGTCACCCGGGTCCTGTTCGCCGTGGACCCCGTAAAGGAGATCGTCGACGAGGCGGTGAAGCTCGACGCCGACCTGCTGATCACCCACCATCCGCTCTACCTGCGCGGTACGACGACGGTGGCGGCCTCGCACTTCAAGGGCCGGGTCGTACACACCCTCATCAAGCACGACATCGCGCTGCACGTGGCCCACACCAACGCGGACACGGCCGACCCCGGTGTGAGCGACGCCCTCGCCGGCGCCCTGGACCTGCGGGTCGTACGCCCCCTCGTCCCGGACCCCACCGACCCCGAGGGCCGCCGGGGCCTTGGCCGCATCTGCGAACTGGACCACCCACTGACCCTCGCCGAGTTCGCCGCACGGGCCGCCGAACGCCTGCCCGCCACCGCGCAGGGCATCCGCGTCGCCGGCGACACCCGGGCGACCATCCGCACGGTCGCCGTCAGCGGCGGCTCCGGGGACAGCCTCTTCGACCAGGTCCGCGCGGCGGGCGTCGACGCCTTCCTCACCTCCGACCTGCGCCACCACCCGGCCTCCGAGGCCGTCCTCCACAGCCCCCTCGCGCTGCTCGACGCGGCGCACTGGGCCACCGAGTGGCCCTGGTGCGAGCTGGCCGCAGCCCAGCTCGACGAGATCTCCGACCGTCACGGCTGGGACCTGCGCGTCCACGTCTCCAAGACGGTCACCGACCCCTGGACCAGCCACTCCCCTTCACCTGGAGCCCCCAACTGAACGCCGCGCCCGCCGACCAGATCCGACTCCTCGACGTCCAGGCACTCGACGTCCGCCTGCAGCAGCTCGCGCACCGGCGCAGGTCCCTGCCCGAACACGCCGAGATCGAGTCGCTGACCAAGGACCTCACCCAGCTGCGCGACCTGCTCGTGGCCGCGCAGACCGAGGAGAGCGACACCGCCCGCGAGCAGACCAAGGCCGAGCAGGACGTGGACCAGGTGCGCCAGCGCGCCGCCCGCGACCAGCAGCGCCTGGACTCCGGCGCGGTGACCTCTCCAAAGGACCTGGAGAACCTCCAGCGCGAGATCGCCTCCCTCGCCAAGCGGCAGGGCGACCTCGAGGACGTCGTCCTGGAGGTCATGGAGCGCATCGAGTCCGTGCAGGAGCGGGTGCGCGAGCTGACCGAGCGGGTCTCCTCCGTCCAGTCGAAGATCGACGACGCGACCGCGCGCCGGGACGCGGCCTTCGAGGAGATCGACGGCGAGGTGGCCACGGTGACCAAGGAGCGCGAGGTCATCGCCGCCACCATCCCCGCCGACCTGCTCAAGCTCTACGACAAGCTGCGCGAGCAGCAGGGCGGCATCGGTGCGGCCAAGCTCTACCAGCGCACCTGCCAGGGCTGCCGCCAGGAGCTGGCCATCACCGACATCAACGAGATCCGCGCGGCCGCCCCCGACACGGTGGTGCGCTGCGAGAACTGCCGCCGCATCCTGGTGCGTACGGCCGAGTCCGGTCTGTAAGGGCTGCAAGGGTAAGGGGCGCGTTCCGTGCGGGAGTTCATCGTCGAGGCCGACGGAGGGTCGAGGGGCAACCCCGGCCCGGCGGGCTACGGAGCGGTCGTGCTGGACGCGGCGACGGGGGAGCCCCTGGTCGAGGCGGCCGAGTACATCGGCATCGCCACGAACAACGTCGCCGAGTACCGGGGACTGATGGCGGGCCTGCGGGCGGCGCACCAACTGGACCCCTCCGCGACCGTCCACGTCCGCATGGACTCCAAGCTGGTCATCGAGCAGATGTCGGGCCGCTGGAAGATCAAGCACCCCGACATGAAGCCGCTGGCCGCCGAGGCGTCCCGCATCTTCCCGCCGGACCAGGTGACGTACGAGTGGATCCCGCGCGAGCAGAACAAGCACGCGGACCGCTTGGCGAACGAGGCGATGGACGCGGGGAAGCGGGGGGAGCAGTGGTCGGCGACGAGGTCGACGGCGGAACTGGACAGCGGGGCGTCCCGGTCGGCCGCGGATGCTTCCGACTCCGCCGCCGCTCCTTCCTCTCCCGCTGACGCCGACGTGCGGGCCGCTACGGCTGTCGCCACCCCCGGCTGGGCCCCCGTCGACATGGGCGCGCCCGCGACCTTCGTACTGCTCCGGCACGGTGAGACCCCGCTGACCCCGCAGAAGCGGTTCTCGGGTTCCGGCGGCACCAACCCCTCCCTCTCCGACGTCGGCCGGGAGCAGGCCGAGCGGGCGGGCGCCTCGCTGGCCCGGCGCGGGACCATCCAGGCGATCGTCGCGTCCCCCCTCGCTCGCACCCGCGAGACCGCCGGTATCGTCGCCCGCCACCTCGGTCTGGAGGTGAGCGTCGAGGACGAGATCAGGGAGACGGACTTCGGTGCCTGGGAGGGCCTGACCTTCGCCGAGGTCCGCGAACGCTACCCGGACGACCTGACCCGCTGGCTGTCCGACCCCACGGTGGAACCCTCCGGCGGCGGCGAGAGCTTCGCGGCGACGGCGACCCGTATCGCGGCGGCGAGGGACAAGCTGGTCGCGGCCTACGCGGGCCGCACGGTCCTGCTCGTCTCCCACGTCACGCCGATCAAGACCTTCGTCCAACTAGCCCTGGGCGCCCCGCCGGAGGCCCTGTTCCGCATGGAACTCTCGGCGGCTTCACTGTCCGCGGTGGCGTACTACGCCGACGGCAACGCGAGCGTACGGCTGTTCAACGACACGTCTCACCTGCGCTGACGGAGCCCGGCGGCTTCCCGGGCAAGGGCCTCGACCCGCCCCCAGTCCCGGGCGGCCACGGCGTCCGCCGGGAGCATCCAAGTCCCGCCCACACAGCCGACGTTGGGCAACGCCAGGTAGTCAGTGGCATTCCCGGCCCCGATCCCGCCCGTCGGACAGAACCGCGCCTGCGGCAACGGCCCGGCGAGGGACTTCAGATACGCCGTACCCCCCGCCGCCTCGGCCGGGAAGAACTTCATCTCCCGCACCCCCCGCTCCAGCAGCCCCACCACCTCCGAAGCCGTGGACACCCCCGGCAGGAACGGCACCCCCGCCCCCCGCATCGCCTCCAGCAGTACGTTCGTCCACCCCGGGCTGACCAGGAAACGAGCCCCGGCGGCCACCGACTCCTTCACCTGCTCCGGCGTGATCACGGTCCCGGCCCCGACGACCGCGTCCGGCACATCGGCGGCAATGGCCCGAATCGCCTCCAGCGCGACCGGCGTCCGCAGAGTCACCTCGATCGCGGGCAGCCCCCCGGCGACCAGGGCCCGTGCGAGCGGTACGGCGTCGGCGGCGTCCTCGATGACGACGACCGGGACGACGGGGGCGAGGTCCAGCACGGAGCCGGGCAGAGGCGAGGACGGCGGCGAGGACAGGGGCGAGGTCATGACGTCATCGTGCCGCCGTATCGCAGCATGCGCAAAGCTCATTGCGCATGCTGCAACACCTCGGGTCGCTCTCTCAGTGCACCTCGTCCACCAGCACATCCAGCGTCCACGCCCGCCCAGCCCCCTTGGGCGCCTCGACCTCCACCACATACCCCAGGTCCCGCAGCGCCTCCACCAGCTCCGCCGGCCCCTTCGGCGCGATCCCGGACGCCAGCAGACTCCGTACGATCCGCCCCTTGGTCGCCTTGTTGAAGTGACTGACGACCTTCCGCGTGGGCGCGTGCAGCACCCGCACGCTGGCCGTCCGCCCAGCCACCTCCCCCTTGGGCTTCCAGGCGGCGGCATAAGCGGAGGACCGCAGGTCAAGCACGAGCCCACTGCCCGCGATCTCGGGCAGCACGTCCGCCATGGGCGCCCGCCAGTGCGCCCCCAGCGCCCCGAGCCCCGGCAGCTTGACGCCCATCGAGCAACGGTAGGAAGGAATACGGTCGTTGACCCGCACCGCACCCCACAACCCCGAGAAGACGAGCAGCGACCGCCCCGCCCGCCTCTTCGCACCCGCGTCCAGCGAGCCCAGATCCAGGGCGTCGTACAGCACCCCGGTGTAGATCTCCCCGGCGGGCCGCGCCCCGGCCGTCAACAGCCCGGCATTCTTGGCGACCTCGCCCCGCAGCCCCTCACTCAGCCCGAGCACCTCACACGCCTTGTCCTCGTCCCCGGCACACAGCTCCACCAGCTCACCGAGTACGGCCTCACGAGCGGCGGTCAGCCCCGGCAGCGACAGCGACTCCAACTTCAGCGGGGCGCCACGGCCGGATGAGGCGGCCTTGCCTTCGGACGGGGGCAGCAGGACGAGCACGGACGATCTCCTTCTCTTGAGCTCCGCACAGCGTACGACCCCCGATCTGCATACCCTCGCTGTATGCCCCGCCGCCACATCCGCGTGACCGGCGCCCCCGAAGCCCCCCTCCGGGCCGCCCTCACCGCCCTGCGCACCGAACTGGGCGTGACCGACGGCTACCCACCCGAGGCCCTGGCCGAGGCCGAGCAGACCGCGAAGGCCCCGCCCATCCCGCCGTACGACGCCACGGCCATCCCCCTCTTCACGATCGACCCACGCACCTCCACCGACCTCGACCAGGCCATGCACCTGTCCCGCCGGCCCACCGGCGGCTACCGCGTCCGGTACGCCATCGCAGACGTCGCCGCCTTCGTTGTACCCGGCGGAACACTGGACGCGGAGACCCACCGCCGGGTGACGACCCTGTACTTCCCCGACGAGAAGGTCCCGCTGCATCCACAGGTATTGAGCGAGGGCGCCGCGAGCCTCCTCCCCGGCCAGGAACGCCCCGCCGCCCTCTGGGCGATCGACCTGGACGAGGACGGCCGTACCGTCGCCGTCGACGTCCGCCGGGCCGTGGTCCGCAGCCGCGCCAAGCTCGACTACGAGGGCGTGCAGCGCCAGATCGACGAGGGGACGGCCGACGAGCCACTGGCCCTTCTGAAGGTGATCGGCGAGCTGCGGGAGCGCCTGGAGGTGGAGCGAGGCGGCATCTCCCTGAACGTGCCCGAGCAGGAGATCGTGGAGCGGGACGACGCGTACGAGCTGACGTACCGCGCCCCGCTCCCGGCCGACGGCTGGAACGCGCAGATCTCCCTGCTGACCGGAATGGCGGCCGCCGACCTGATGCTGACGCACGGCACCGGTGTACTGCGTACCCTCCCCGCAGCCCCGGACGGTGCCGTCGGCCGCCTCCGCCGTACCGCACGCGCCCTGCACGTCGACTGGCCCCACCACGTCTCCTACGCCCACCTGATCCGCTCCCTGGACCCCCACAACTCCCACCACGCGGCCTTCCTCCAGGAGTGCACGACCCTCCTCCGCGGCGCCGGCTACACCGTCTTCCGGGACGGCCACCTCCCCGCCATCACCACCCACGCCGCAGTAGCCGCCCCCTACGCCCACTGCACGGCCCCCCTCAGACGCCTGGCCGACCGCTACGCGTCGGAGATCTGCCTGGCCGCGGTGGCAGGTGTTCCTGCGCCGGACTGGGTCCTCGCGGCCCTCGACGTGCTGCCGCACGAGATGGCGGACGGCAACCGGCGCGCTGGAACGGTCGAGCGGGAGTGCGTGGACATCGTGGAGGCGGCGCTGCTGAAGGACCGGGTGGGGGAGGAGTTCGACGGCTGCGTGGTGGAGGTCGAGGAGCGTCAACCAACCGTGGGAGTGGTGCAGTTGACGTCCCCGGCGGTCATAGGCCGCATCGAGGGCGACAATCTCCCCCTCGGTCGTCTCCCCCTCGGCGAACGCCTACGGGTCCGCCTCACCCAGGCCGACCCGGGAACGGCGAAGGTACGTTTCGCGCCTGCGTGATCTGGTGTACGACGACCTCGGCGTCGTCGGCGTGGAAGCGGACGAGGCGGTCCGCACTTCCGCCAACCCGAGCCCCACCTCGGTCAGCCGCCGAATACGCCCCTGATGGTGGTAGTGCCGCACAGCCCGCGTGGTGACACCGATGGTGGCGGCGAGTTCTCCGATCCGCATGGGACCAGTCGGGAGGTTGACGTCGCGGCAGGATCAAGGGAGCTCTTGACGGCTAACGCTGTTAGCCGTACGGTCATGGATGTCAGGGGCTAACGCCGTTAGCCACGGCAGAGACCCTCAGGAGCCCCTCGTGAGCACCAGCACCAGCACTACTTCCCGCCGCCCCTCGGCCACCCTGGTCGTCCGCCGCACCGCGTGGCTCGCGAACGCCCTGTTCTGGTCCGCCTTCGCGGTCCTCGAAGCCGTGAACCACGGCTGGCTCGCGGGCACTCTCGCGCTCGTCTTCCTCGTCCTGCCGGACCTGACCTTCCTGGTCGCCCTGGACGACGCGCCCCGTATGGCGAAGGGGCAGCTGGCGCCGCGCGCGGTGCCGTACTACAACGCAATGCACCGCGCCCTGGTCCCGCTGGCGCTGCTGGTCGGGTACGCGGTCCAGCCGTACTTCGCCTGGGCGCCGGCCTTCGCGGCGCTGTGCGGCTGGCTCGCTCACATCTCGTACGATCGCGCCTTCGGCTATGGGCTGCGGACGAAGGAGGGCTTCCAGCGTGGGTGAACGACTGACGCCGAGGGCCGGCGAGATCGCGGCGGTCGCCCGGGACATCCTCGAGAAGTCCGGGCCCACCGCCCTGACCATGCGGGCCCTCGCCGACCGCCTCGGCATCAAGGCGCCGTCCCTCTACAAGCACTTCCCCGACAAGAACGCCGTCGAGGTCGAGCTGATCGCCCAGATGCTGGAGGAGTCGGCGGCGGCCCTGGAGGCGGCGGAGGAGCGCGAACCGGGTTCACTGACGGCACTGGCGGACGCGTACCGCGCCTACGCGCTCACCCACCCGCACCTGTACTGCCTGGCCACGGAACGCCCCCTGCCCCGCGCCGCCCTCCCACCGGGGCTGGAGGACCGGGCGGCGATGCCGCTGATGCGGGTGTGCGGCGGCGATCTGGACACGGCCCGGTCCCTGTGGGCCTTCGCGCACGGGATGGTGATCCTGGAAATCCACGGCCGTTTTCCGGACGACGCGGATCTGGGGGCGGCATGGAAAAGGGGCCTGAGAGCGTTCCACCCTTAGAACGACGAAGGGGTCGAAGGGGGAAGCGATGGCCGAACAGGCGCTGTGGACGAGGACGTGGCTGGGCCGCTGCGGCCCCTCCCTCGACCTCCTGACCGCCCGCTTCGACAAACACGTCTACTCGCCGCACGCCCACGACGAGTTCACGGTCGGCGTCTGCGTCGGCGGCTCCGAGGTCATCGACTACCGAGGCGGCCACATCCGCACGGGCCCAGGCTCGATCGTCGTACTGGCCCCGGACGAGGTCCACACCGGCGGCCCGGGAAACGCGACCGACGGCTACGCCTACCGCGCCCTCTACGCCGACACCACCCTCCTCACCGAAGGCACCCTCGGCGGCCTCCCCCACTTCCGCGACCCCCTGATAGACGACCCGGAACTGGCCGCGGCGATCCTCTCCACCCACACCGAACTGAGTGCCTGCCCCGACCCCCTGGAGACGGAGTCCCGCCTCCCCTGGCTCCTCACTGCCCTGGCCCGCCGCCACTCGACAGCCCGCCCCACGAGCGACGAGGTACCGGGAGCCGAGCGCATAGCACTGCTCGTACGAGACCGCCTGGCCGACGAACTCCTGCAGCCCCCGTCCCTGGCAGCCCTCGCCACAGAGCTGAACCTGTCCCGCTACCAACTCCTCCGAGCCTTCCGTACGACGATGGGGATACCGCCGTACGCCTGGCTGGCCCAGCACCGCGTGACCCGCGCCCGCCGCCTCCTGGACGCGGGCCTGCGCCCGGCGGAGGTCGCACCTCTGGTCGGCTTCGCGGACCAGGCCCACCTGACGCGCTGGTTCCGGAGGGTGCTGGGGGTGACGCCGGCGGCGTACCGCAACAGCGTTCAAGACGGCAGGTAGCGGCTCGGCCGATCCTGTCCGCATGACTGCACGCGGCTGGTTCCTGTTCTCCCTGATGGGAGTGGTCTGGGGCATCCCGTACCTGATGATCAAGGTAGCGGTGGACGCCCCACTGTCCCCGTCCATGGTGGTGTTCACGCGCTGCGCCCTGGGCGCGCTGCTGTTGCTGCCGTTCGCGATCCGAGGCGGCGGCCTGCTCCGCGTCCTCCGCGCCCACTGGCTGCCGATGCTGGCGTTCGCGTGCATAGAGATCATCGGCCCCTGGTTCACCCTCACCGACGCCGAGCGCCACCTGTCCAGCTCGACGGCGGGCCTGCTGATCGCGGGCGTACCGATTGTGGGGGTCGTGCTGGCCCGCTTCTTCGGCAGCGCGGAGCGACTGGGCGTACGTCGGATGGTGGGCCTGGGGCTGGGCCTGGCCGGGGTGGCCGTCCTGACCATCCCACACCTCACCGGCGGAGACGCCCGCTCCCTGGTCGAGGTCTTCCTCACGGTCCTCGGCTACGCAACGGCCCCCCTGATCGCATCCCGCTGGCTGAAGGACGTCCCCACCCTGCAACTGACGGCCCCGTGCCTGGCCCTGGCGGCCCTGGTCTACGCCCCGTCGGCGGCCCTCTCCTGGCCCTCCTCCCTCCCCTCCGCCTCCGTCCTGTCGGCATTGCTGGGCCTGGGCGTGATCTGCACGGCCCTGGCCTTCGTCGCCTTCCTGGAACTGATCAGGGAGGTGGGCCCGACCCGGGCGACGGTCTTCACGTACGTCAACCCGGCGGTGGCGGTCGCGGCCGGGGCCCTCTTCCTGGGCGAGGACCTGACGTGGGGCATCGGAGCGGCGTTCACGCTGATCCTGGCGGGTTCGGTCCTGGCGACGACGGCGGGCCCGGTGGCCGCTGCTCCCGACGGCCCCGCCGGTCCGTCCGGTCCGCCCGGTCCGTCCGCGGGCACCCGCACACGGCGGGTAGCATGGTCATCACGGCAGACGAGCCGGGCGGACGGCCGCGTGGAGTCCCCTTGAGGGGCTCCCCGAGGAACGTCCGGGCTCCACAGGGCAGGGTGGTGGCTAACGGCCACCTGGGGCGACCCACGGGACAGTGCCACAGAAAACAAACCGCCCAGCACTTCGGTGCCGGGTAAGGGTGAAACGGCGGTGTAAGAGACCACCAGTGCCCAGGGTGACCTGGGCAGCTAGGTAAACCCCACCCGGAGCAAGGTCAAAAGGAGCGCCGTGAAAAGCGCTCTGCGGGGACGTTCGAGGGCTGCCCGCCCAAGTCCCCGGGTAGACCGCACGAGGCCGGTGGCAACACCGGCCCTAGATGGATGGCCGTCACCCCGACTCCCGCGAGGGACCGGGGAACAGAACCCGGCGTACAGCCCTGCTCGTCTGCCGCCCCGTATTTTCGCAGGTCAGAGGCTATGTTTACTGACTGAACAAACCCTCGGGGTCGAATCCGGGTCGAATCTGCGCTGCAGGTATCGTCGTTTCTGTCTGCCGCTCACACTGCGTATTCGGGCATTCCGGGTGTCGAATGCGGTCCAGTGTCGCTCTGCAGCAGACATCTTGGACTCGGCTGCACTTAGGAGTACATGTACGAGCTGTCTCCTTGCCGACTACGGCACGAGCCCCTGCCATCGAGCGCCGGAAATCCCACCGACGACTTCGCCGCCATCATCGGAAACCTCGAGGTCTACGGCGACAAGCTCAGCCTCCACGACATGAAGTAGTGATTTGTCATGATCATCGGCGGCGGTATGGAGACATACATGCACAGCTTTATCGAGAATGAGGAGGTTCCCCTCCTACTGTGGAGACCGTGACCGTCGGGATAGTTGGAGTCATGGCATCCAAGAAGCGCCTCTCCGATGCAGAGTTCCGCGAGGGGGCGGTACGGATCGTGACGGAGACCGGGAAGCCGATCCCGGAGGTGGCTGCGGATCTGGGCATTCATTCGGGGACACTGCAGAGCTGGGTGTCTTGGGCTCGGCGCAACGGGTCGCCGTCGTCGGACAGGCCGTCGGCCAAACCCTCGGGTGGCCGGCTGCGGGAGAGTGAGCGGGCGGATCTTGCACGGCTGAGGGCCGGGGCCAGGGAGAAGGACAAGCGCATCCGTGAGCTGGAGATGGGCGTGATGTGTGCAAGCGATTCGTGGCCTTGTGGGTGAAGCAGCTGACACGGACCCCGCCGTCGCGGTCGGGGTGATCAGCAGCTGCAAGGCCGGGCAGAAGGTTCCATTGCGCACCGCCTGCCGGGCGTTGGGGGTGTCGGAGTCGTGGTTTTACAAGTGGCGCGACCGCCCGCCGCGCGGGAGACGCGGCGGCAGCACCTGGCGGAGGACATCGAGGAGATCTTCAACGGCTCAGGGGGCACCTACGGCTCGCCGAAGGTGTTCGTCGAGCTGGTGCGCCGGGGCTGGCGGGTGTCGGTGAACACCGTCGCGAAGGTGATGGCCGAGCTCGGGCTGGCCGGATGGAAGGTCCGCCGGCGCCGGTCGCTGACCAGGGCGGGCAAGCGGCCCGCGGCCCCGGACTTCGTCCGCCGGGACTTCACCGCCGAGGGGCCCGACCTCGTCTGGGCAGGTGACATGACCGAGATCGATACCGGCGAGGGCAAGCTCTACCTCGCTACCGTGATCGCCCGGTTCTCCCGTCGGCTGCTTGGTTACGCGATGGGCGAGCGGCACGACGCCGAGCTGGTGGTGGCCTCACTCAACATGGCCGCGGCCACCCGGGGCGGAGACGTCCGCGTCGTGATCATGCACAGGGACGGGGGCAGCCGAGTACTGCTCCCGGACGTTCCAGCGGGCCTGCCGCAAGCTGGGCGTCACCCAGTCCATGGGCAGAGTTGGATCTTGTTTCGACGATGCCGTGAGCGAGGCGTTCAACGGCGTGCCGAAGGTCGAGTACGTCCACCGGCACACCTTCGCCACCCGCGCCGAGGCACGGATCAGGATCACCACCTGGATCACCGACTTCTACAACGCCAGGCGGCTACACAGCGTATGCGGGTTCAAGAGCCCGATCGACTACGAACGTGACTACCGGGCCACCCGAACCGAGGGACTGGCCGCATAGTTCGTCTCCACGCTGCGAGGGGATTGACAGGGAGGGAAGGAAGCGACGCGTGCGGAGCGGCCAGCCGTCAGAAGCGGATGACCGGCTTGATGGTCCTGCCTGACTTGGAGTCCGCGGCGGCCTGGTCGATCTGCTTGAGCGGGTATTCCTGGATGAGGCGCTGGAGGGGGAAGCGGCCCTGGCGGACGTAGTCGACGAGGGCGGGCAGGAAGGTGACGATGTCGCTGTCGCCCTCGATGACGCCGTTCACGGTGATGCCGCGAAGCAGCGAGGTGCCCAGGACATCGAAGTGCCCATCCAGGCGTACGCCGATCAATCCGAGGCGGCCGCGGGTCGCGAGCGCATCGACGGCCTGCACCTGGACCTGCGGTACCCCGCTGGTCTCGACAGCGACCTGAACGCCCGGCCCACCGCTGATCTCACGCAGGGCGGCGACAGGGTCGGTGGTGGCGCTGTTGACGGTGTGGGTGGCGCCCAGTTCACGCGCGAGCTCGAGGCGCGAGTCCACGATGTCTACGGCAACGATTTTCGACGCACCGGTGAGACCGGCGGCCAGCACTGAGGCCATGCCGACGGCACCGGTGCCGAACACTGCGACGGTGGAGCCGGGTTCGGGCTTGAGCTCGTTGAGGATGGCGCCCGCACCGGTCTGGATGCCGCAGCCGAGCGGGGCGAGGAGGGCGAGTTCGTCCTCGTCGGCGTCGACAGCCACGACGTTGCGGTCATTGGCGATCGCGTAGCCGGCCAGCGAGGACTGGCCGAAGAATCCGCCGGCCAGCGGCTTGCCGTCGGTGGTGGTCAGTCCGGAGGTGCCGTCGGTGCGGGCCGATCCGGTGGGGCTGGTGTTGAGGTCGCTGAAGCGTGCGCAGTAGGCGGGGTGGCCGGTGCGGCACGGGTCGCACTCACCGCACGAGTTGAACGTCATCAGGACGCGGTCGCCCGGCTTGACCGAGGTGACCAGCGCGCCGACCTTCTCGACCACGCCCGCGCCTTCGTGCCCGAGCACGATCGGCGGCAGGGACGGGTCCTGCCAGGCGCCCTTGAAGAGGGCGTCTGTGTGGCAAAGACCCGCGGCGACGACGCGGACCAAGACCTCATGGTCTTGCGGCTCTCCGACGGTGATGTCAGCGATGCGGTACGCGTCCTGGCCGGGAACGGCGAGCGCGGCCTTGGTGGTGACGGACATGATGTGATTCCCAACTGCCCTTGACGGGCGGAGTAGCGGATGGACGGCGTCATTGGGCTTACTGGACTGCGCCGAACGCCTATGGACTGCGGAAACGGACTCTGCGGCCCGCTTGATTCGACGGCGTGCCTCCCCGTCGAGCGCCCCAGCAGGGGCGAAGGTCCCTCCCAGTGGTCGGGGCAATCGACCTCATGACCGACGCCTGCCCGCCCCGCGCAGATGCCGGCCGTAATCGCGAACGGGTCCTGGACTGCGCCGTCGAGCTGTTCGAGAAAAAGGGGGCTGGAGGCCTCTGTTGCCAACATCGGAGATCGGGCGGGGGTCAGCAAATGCACGGTGTACTGGGGGTTTCCGACTAAGGACTGTCGTCGCAGCGGTCGCGGTGAGGCGGATGGAGCCGATGAGCAAGCGGGCGGGGAAGGCCGCCACCGAGCCCGATCCGGTGGCCGGCCTGCACCGTCTGATCCGCGAGGCCCTCGCCCACACGGGCGGCCCGGTGGCCGTCATCCACCTGCTGCGCCACGGCCGGATGCCGGCCACGGACCCGAGTGTGGGCAACACCCTTGAACAGCTCGCTGTACTGCTCACCGCAGCCCAGGCCACCGGCCGGGTCCGCCCGGACGTCACCCCGCAAGAGGGCCGCGTCCTGGTCGGCGGCGTCGCCCAGCAGCTCGTGAGCGACAACACCGTGAGCCCGGCGGTGTGGCGCCGCTACGCGGACCTTGTCATCGACGTACTGCACGTACCCGGTGGCGGTTCCGGTCAAGACGTACGGTAGATGCTCTTGAACTGCTGGTACGCCGCCAGGCCTTCGGGCCCCAGCTCCCGGCCCAGGCCGCTCGCCTTGACGCCACCGAAGGGTGCTCCGAGGTCGAGTGCGTAGCCGTTGACGCCGATGCTGCCGGTCTGCACACGGCGGGCGACGTCCAGGGCGCGGTCCTTGTCGGCGCTCCAGACGGTGCCGCCGAGTCCGTAGTCGGAGTCGTTGGCGATCCGTACGGCGTCGTCCACGTCGTCGTACGGCAGGACGCACAGGACCGGGCCGAATATCTCTTCGCGGGCCGGCGTGAAGGTGTTGTCGAGGTCCGCGAGGATCGTCGGTTGGACGAACCAGCCGCGGTCCAGGCCGGGAGGCCGCCCGCCGCCGGTGGTGATGCGGGCGCCTTCGGCGCGGCCCTTGGCGATGTATTCCTCGACGCGTTCGCGCTGGCGCTGGGAGACGAGCGGGCCGAT